>JBKPBH010000204.1:0-13066 GCA_046726795.1 Acidobacteriota bacterium | reverse complement strand
TCGCTCGCCTGACCGGGTATCGCTGGATCCCGTGGGATCCGGTCCTGCACGATCGCCGAGCCGAGCCGGCCCGGCGCAAGGCGTGGTTGCGCGATCAGTATCAGCACGTCGAGGAACACCGTCACACGTTGCGTCAGGTGCAGTCCTGGTTCCGCGACAACGGCGTCGAGTACCTGCGCGCTTTCCCCAGCGCTCTTCTCGCGGGCGAGTCCGACGAGCTCTTCGCGCAATCCGAAGACGACTGGGCGGTCGAAGGGGTGCTCGCGCAGCTCTCATGGATGCGCGTTCTCGGCGGCGAGGGCGGCGTCTTCGCGACGATCGGATGCCGGCTCGCGTAGCGCGCCCGGGGCGAGTCGCTCCGCCGCCGTCTCTCTCGACGCCCGCCATCGCCCGCCCCCTGCGAAACGCCGGATCGAGCAGGGTGCCGGTCCTCGAGCCGACCCTCCTCTGGGCGCCGGCCACTCGCCCTGCGCTCTTCGTCTCTCTGGCCGGGTGCCTGCTCCTGGCCGCCGTCCTAGCCTTTTCCGGCCTCGGCGTGCGGCCGCTGACCAGTCCGGCCGAGGCCCGCTATGCGCTCGTCGCTCGGGAGATGCTCGAGAGCGGCGACTGGATCCAGCCTCATTTCAATCACGCCCGCTACGATGAGAAGCCGCCGCTGACCTACTGGAGTGTCGCGGCCTCGTACCGCATCTTCGGGTTCACCGAGTTCGCCGCCCGGCTGCCGAGCGCCCTCGCCTACGTCGGGACCGTTCTGATCACATTTCTCTTGGCGCTGGAGCTCGTCGGGAGCGGGGCCGCTCCGCTCGCCGCGCTCATCTACGCGACCTCGCTCGGGCCCTTCCTCTTCGGCCGTTTTCTCTTCACGGACACGCTGCTCGTCTTCTGGTTGAGTCTTTCGCTGCTGGGGCTGGCCAGGATCGCCCGGCGGCCGGCCACACGGACCGGTCCCCTGATGTTCTATCTGGGGGCTTCGCTCGCCGGTCTGACAAAGGGACTGATCGGGCTCGTTTTCCCGTTCGCCGCCGCCGCGGTCTACGGGATCCTGGTGGGAGGCCGAAGCTTCCTCCGACGGCTTCGCCCCTGGCCCGGTGTCTCGATCGTCGCGCTGGTTTTCCTGCCTTGGCACATTCTTCTGGCGTCGCGGGATCCGCAGTTCCTTCACTCCTATTTCGTCAACGAGCAATTCGCTCGATTCCTCGGCCGCCGCGATCCGATCAACTACACGCCGCTGTCCATGCCCGCTTTCTGGATTTCGACGCTGCTCTGGCTCTTCCCCTGGTTTCTCTTTCTCCCGAGCGCCTTGCCGCGGCGCGGCAGGCGGTCGAGTCGAAGACTGGCCCTCGCCTGGATCTGGTCGGCCGGGATCCTGGTCTTCTTCACATTGACCGGCTCTCGCATGGAGTATTACGCGCTGCCCGCCTTTCCGGCTCTGGCCGTGATCCTGGGCTCCGCCTGGTGGAGATTCACGGCGAGCGGGCGACCGGCCAGGACGTTCCTGGCGCCAAGCCTGGCCGTCGCCGCGCTGGGGCTGGCCGCGGCTCCCATCGTGTTTTTTTCGGCGAAGGGCGGATCGGCCGCCTTGACGGGTCTCGTCTCCAGTCTGGACGGCTACTATCGGGAATACTTCGCGTCGCACCCGGGTGCCTCCATGGTGTTCGGGGCCGAGCTCCTTCGCAAGGCGCGGCCTTTTCCAATCGTGCTCCTGCTGCTCGCGGCGGGGAGTCTCCTGGCGCTCTGGAAGGGCCGGCGCCGGTACGCGTTCGCGCTCTGGGTCGCCGGCCTCGTGCCCATACTCGGCCTGGCGGACGCGGGGACGCGGCTCGTGGCCCCTGACCGGTCTCAAGCGGCGGCCGCCGCGATCGTGGAACGGAACTGGTCGCCCGGAGCCCGGCTGGTCGTGGCAGGAGACTATGAAGAAGTCTGCGGCATCACGTTCTATACCGGCCGAACGACGCAGGTCCTGGGAGGACCGGGCGCGGAACTGCTCTTCGGCTACCGGCGCGGCGATGCCCCGGAAGTCTTCCTGTCGCCGGACGCGTTCTGGAAGAGCTGGGAGTCCTCCGATCGCGTCTTCGTCCTGGGCGGCCGGGACCTGACTCTTCCGGGGGCCAGAGTCCTCCTGGAGGGCCCTCGTTTCCGGCTCCTGACTCGCGACCACTGTCTCCCGACGGAGGATTCCAGCGCTCTCCCCGTGGCCGACGAAGCCCTCGCGAAGCCTCGCGCAAACTCAATCCGCAACGGGCGAGCCCTCTCCACGAGTTCCGCCGCGCCAGACTGACGCCGGCCGGTCTATGTCAGAACTGACATACGCCCGGCCCGCCTGGACAACCACCCTAGTTGAAGTTGGCGATCGCCGTCCCGCAGCCGATTCCTTGGATCCAGACGTTTTGGACGCCTGGAGCGACGGGGTCCAGATCGGATTCCGAGACGATCATCATGGCGGTAAAGGATTCGTCAGTCCCGTCGCCCTGCCGGTAGAAGTCGGCCAGCAACACAACGGTCTTGTCTCCGGTCTGCGCTGTTTTTAGAGCTTCGCTAGCGGCACCGGTGCATTTGAAGGTCGTGGACGAAAGCAGCTGGGCTGTGTCCCAGCGCACTCCCTCCCCGGCAAGGCATCCATTGAATGGCCCCGCGGTGATGTCCGAAAGGCAACGAAAGCCGCCTCCCGAGTGAACGAAATCCGGCAGGTCGTAGGCGCCGCCCCCGGTGATTTCCGCCGAGCGGCCTCCGGGGAATCCGGAAACGAGAGGAGCGTTGAAACCGAACGCCTGATGTCCTCCGGCGGCGGCCGGCGACGCCGTTCCTCCAATGAGCGAACCGAAGCCGAAGATGATGGCCGTCGCGGCCGCAATACGATTTCTTTTCATGGATTCCTTCTCCTTCATAGATGGACAAAATCGTATCCCCGCGGTTCCGCCTGGATCAAGGAGCCCGAAGCGAACGCGCCGCTGGCGTCAGACTTTTCTTTGTCCTTTCGATGAACAGAAACAGCTGAGGGGTCGCGCGCGGCCGCCGTCTTGAAGAGCGGCGCTCGCATCGTCGCAAGCCGCCCGGGTGCGGCACGTCTCAGGGCCATGACTGCGTGACCGCCGGCTTCCCTTCCTGCTCGTCACCGCGAGCCTGAGCACGCCCCTTGCAGAGGCCGTTTCCGGCAGTCCGCAGCAGACCGACGCGCCCACGTCATTCGAATCGGTCCGCGATGTTCCTGGAGGAGGAGATCATGCTGAAAGATGCGGAGATAGTGCCCTATATCCCTGTCGCTGACCTGGCCCGAGCCAGGAAGTTCTACGAGAAAACTCTGGGCTTCGAGCCCAAGGAGGAGTACGGCCCTCACGCTGTCATCTATCTGTGCGGCAAGGGAACGTGGTTCTTCATGTACACATCCCCCGGCGCGGGCACCTCGAAGGCCAGCACCGCGTTCTGGAACGTTGCCGACGTCGAGGCCGAGGTGGCTGACCTGAAGACCCGGGGCGTTGTCTTCGAGGAGTACGATCAACCGGGAATCAAGACGGTGAACAGCATCGCGACAGGAGGCGGTGCGAAGACCGCCTGGTTCAAAGACAGCGAGGGCAACATTCTGGCGGTCAGCCAGCGGCTCTGAGCGGCGTCAGAATGACTCTCTCCGGGGCGAACCGCCCGCGGCCCTGGCGGTCCTGAAACAGGCGGACTACCGATCCGCGCTGCTGCTGTTGATCTGCCCGCGAATCTCACCGGCTGGGAACGTGGCGGTGTGGACATTCGCGTAAGCGATTCCCTCGCGCATCGCGCGAATCGCTTCGTCAAATTCCCCTGGCGTGACGCCTTGCCCGGTCGGACCGATGATGTTGCTGGCGTTGACGGTGCCTGTCACCGTGGCGCTTCCGTTGGGGCAGGCCGGCTTCCCGCTGCCGCCGCAGAGGAAGAACATCACGCCGCCGGCGACGCTTTTCTGTCCGAGGTGGACGTGGGCGAAGAGCGTGTTGCCCCCCTCGAGGCCCGAATACTCCAGCTCGTACGACAGCTCATCGCCAGCCGAGTTCAGCGTGGCCCGAAAGGCCCCTGTTGCGAGCGTGGAGATCGAAGGAGTTTCGTGCGCGCCGTCGAGCCTGGCGTGGAAGACCCTTTCCTTGCTGTCGTCCCCAGTCACCGGGTGGGGCGCGCAAAACAGCAAGCCCGCTGCGACCAGCAGACTCATCCCGCTTCTCAGTGATTTCATGGCATCGCCTCCCGAAGGCGATCTTAGCAATCGGACCGCCAGCCCGATCCGATTAAGGGAACTCTTAAGTCTCGCGTCCGAAGCCCGCTTTACACCGTCCGAGCGCGCTGCGGCTTACGTTTCGATGGACTTGGCGTTGCGACCAATGCTTATAGAGTTCACGGATCCGAAGGGAGGACATCATGATCTGGGGCCTGACAACCTCGACCTTCACGGCCGTCCACGTTGCGTTGATCTTGGTGGGGATCGGCTCGGGGCTCGTCGTGTTAGTCGGGCTCCTCGCGGGAAAACGGCTCGGCGGCTGGACCGCTCTCTTTCTGGCCACGACGTTCGTGACCTGCGTGACAGGGTTTGGGTTTCCGTTCGATCACCTGCTGCCGTCCCATAAGGTCGGCATCGTGTCCCTCGTTCGCGCAGCGAACGCCTGCGGCCGAAAGTCATGAGCTCAGCGAAGCCTGACATCCGGGTGACGGTTTCGGCGCGCGCCGACCAGATATTCCCCACCCTGACGCCGGAGCAGGTTGCGCGCGTCGCGGCCCACGGGCGCGTCCGTCCGATCCGCAGCGGAGAGGTGCTGCAGTCGGCGGGACACCAGGCCGAGTCGTTCTTCCTCGTCACCGCGGGCTCGGTCGAGCTCCTCCGGCGGTCGGCAGAAGGCGAGGAGATCGTCGCGGTTCAGAGGCCCGGCCAGTTCACGGGCGAGAGCAACATGCTCTCGGGACGGCAGGCGCTCGTCACTCTCCGTGTCGGCGAGCCGGGAGAAGTGATCGACGTCAGGCGGGACGATCTCCTCGCTCTCGTCCAGACCGACAGCGAGCTCGGCGACATCTTCATGCGGGCCTTCATTCTTCGCCGGGTCGAGCTGATCGCTCACGGATTCGGAGACGCCGTGCTCATCGGGTCGAGCTTTTCCCAGGGCACGCTGCGCGTCAAGGAGTTCCTGACCCGCAACGGACATCCCTACACCTTCGTGGACCTCGACCGCGATCCTACGGTGCAAGACCTGTTCGACCGGTTCGGCGTCGGTGTCGGCGACGTGCCGGTGATCATCTGCCGCAACACGGTGGTGCTCCGAAACCCGACCAACGCAAAGATCGCCGACTGCCTGGGTTTCAACGAAGCGATCGACCAGGCGCGCGTCCGTGACATCCTCGTCATCGGCGCGGGGCCGGCAGGCCTCGCGGCGGCGGTGTACGGGGCCTCGGAGGGGCTGGACGTTTTGGTGCTCGAATCCGAGGCGCCCGGTGGCCAAGCCGGGTCGAGCTCGAAGATCGAGAACTACCTCGGTTTTCCGACCGGCGTCTCGGGTCAGGAGCTCGCGGGGCGAGCCCTGATGCAGGCCGAGAAGTTCGGAGCAGAGCTGATGATCGCGAGAGGCGCCAGACGGCTCTCCTGCGAGAGGAGGCCGTACGCGGTTGAGATCGACGACGGCACCCGAGTCCTGGCACGCGCGGTGGTCATCGCGACCGGAGCGTTATACCGGAAGCTGGGCGTCGAGAACCTGGACCGGTTCGAAGGCTCGGGGGTGTATTACGGAGCCACGCCGATCGAGTCGCAATTGTGCCGCGGAGATGAGGTCGTGGTCGTGGGCGGAGGCAACTCGGCGGGACAGGCGGCCGTCTTCCTCGCGCAGACCGCAAAGCGCGTGCACATTCTCGTCCGGGCGGCCGGTCTGGCCGAGACCATGTCGCGGTATCTGATTCGCCGGATCGAGCAGAGCCCGGCGATCGACCTGCGGCCCCGAACGGAGATCGTGGCTTTCGAGGGGGCGGATCACCTCGAGCGCGTGAGCTGGCGCGACAACGCGACCGGGGCCGTCACCACTCACGACATCCGGCACGTCTTCTCGATGACTGGAGCCGTTCCGAGCACGAGCTGGCTCGAGGGCTGCGTCGCGCTCGACGGGAGCGGGTTCATCAAGACGGGGCCGGATCTCTCGGAAGAGGACCTCGCCGGCGCGCGCTGGCCGCTCGCGCGCCAGCCGCATCTCCTCGAAACCAGCCGTCCGGGAGTTTTCGCGGTCGGCGACGTCCGCGCAGGCAACGTCAAACGCGTCGCCTCGGCCGTGGGCGAAGGCTCGATCGCGATCACCTTCGTCCACCAGGTCCTTCACGAATGAGGATGATAAGAAGGCCCCCTCGCCCATCCGTAAAGGAGGCTTCCGTGAAATCGAAGACGATTCTCTCCTCGAGCCTGGCCCCACTTGGCCTCCTCTTCTCATCCGCTTCGTTCGCGGCGACAGCGCAGGCCGAGGGCTCGAACAAAGCGATTGAGTCACGCACGGCGGAAGCCGGCGGCGTCACACTGCATTACCTGACTGCCGGTAAGGGCTCGCCGCTGATCCTGTTGCACGGCTACGCGGAGACCTCGCGCATGTGGAAACCGATCAAGGAAACCACCGACGCTCTGCTGAAGTTTCTCTGAGCCTCGAGGGGAACCACGGATTCCTAACCCCGCCGGGCGGCGAAGCTCATGCTGTTCGAATCAAATCGATCAAGGTGGACTCGCGATTGCTCGCGTGCCGCGAGGCGCGAAAAGCAAGGCTCCGAATACCGCCGCGGAGCCGGCAAGAGCGGCGGACGCGAGGGCCACGACCCGAAATGACGCCGCCAGGGCGCCGGCGATCGCGCTCGAGACTGCGCGAGTCTGATCGGCCGGCAGGCCTTGTGGAGGCCGAGCGGCCCCGAGCTTCAGCCGCTCCTCCGGCGGAAGGCGGCGAGCAATGGTCGCGAGACCGGAGATCTCGAGACGCCGGTCCAGCGAGCGGTCGAAGGCCGCCGTCACCAGCAGTCCCAGGACCGCGACCGCCAGAAGACCCCCGACGCGCGCCACCGCATTGTTGATACCCGAAGCGAGCCCTGCTCGGCCGGGATCCACGGCGTTCATCACGACGGTCGTCAACGGCGCGACGGTTACGGCCATACCGAGGCCGAGGACGCAAATCCCGGGGAAGAAGGACGGCCAGTAGCGCGCTCCCGTCGAGGGAATTGCGAGCAGAGCGAAGCCGACGGCCGCGATGGCCGGCCCGGCCGTGAGCGGAAGGCGCGGACCCACGCGATCCAGAAAAGCACCCGACCAGCGAGACAGGAGGGAGATGAGCACGATCAGCGGCAGCAGGGCCGTTCCGGCCGCGGCCGGCGTGAAGCCCTGAGCCTGAATCAGATCGAACGACAGGAAGAACATCGTGCAGGTCAGCGCGGCGTACAGGCAGAAGGTGACGAGGTTCGCGCCGGCGAAGGCGCGCGAGCGAAAGAGATCGAGAGGCAGCATCGGATGCGCGCCGAATCGCTCGACGACGGCGAACAGAACGAGCATCGCGGCGCCGAACACGAGTGACCCCGCAACGCCGACATCGCGCAGACCTCGGCCAACCCACTCGATGAGACCGAACACGACTCCAGCCAGTCCCGCCGTGACGAGCATCGCCCCGGCGATATCGAGCGGCTGCTTGCCCGCCTGACGCGTCTCGGGGACCTTCCGGATGGCGATCACGATGACCGCCGCCGCCGGGAGGATGTTGATCCAGAAGACCGCTCGCCAGGAGACCGCCTGAACGAGCCAGCCGCCGAGGGCCGGTCCGATCGCGGTCGCAACCGCTGTCGTACCCGACCACGTCCCGATCGCCCGCCCGCGCTCGGCGGTGGGAAAAGCCGAGCCGATGAGCGCGAGGCTGCCCGGAACGAGAAGCGCCGCTCCGAGACCCTGCAGGGCTCTGGCCGTCACGAGTTGGCGGACGTCTCCCGCCAGACCGCAGGCTGCCGACGCCACCGCAAAGACGGCGACTCCCGCGACGAAGACGCGGCGGCGCCCCAACCTGTCGCCGACGGCGCCACCGACGAGCAGGAGCGAAGCCAAGCCGAGCGCATAAGCCTCGACGATCCACTGGGCGCCCCGGACCGAGGAGCCAAGCCGCTCCTGAATGATCGGCAGGGCGACGTTGACAACCGTCCCATCGATGAAGGCCATGCTCGAGCCGAGGATCGTGGCCGCCAGGACCCAGCGTCGGGTTGCCGCGTCACAGGGCAACGCGTCGCCGGCCGAGTGGACGACCGCTTCGTCGCAAGGCCCCCTACCGACTGCGGTCACAGGCCTCCGCCCGCCGTGGCGGGCTCCAACGCGCATCGGTCTTCATGGAACCTGATCCCGTCGCTCTCCCCCTTGCTGGTTTAGCCCGCGACTAGCCCGCGATCGTCAGGACGACTCGGAAACGCGCCTGGCCGCTCATCATGCGCTCGTACGCCGCGGCGGCGTTGTCGAGCGGGAAGGCCTCGTTCATCGAGCGCACGCCGGTTCGAGCGGCGAACGCCATGGTGTCTTCCGAGTCGATCGACCGGCCAGAGGGCCAGCCGGCAATCGAGCGGCGGCCCCCGATCAGGAGCCCCGCAGGCACCTGCAGCGGATCGTGCGGAGCGCCAACGACCAGGAGCTTGCCGTCGGTCCCGAGACCTCCGATGACGGCGGTCATGGCCGCGCCGCTCGTCACGGTCGCGAGGATCACGCGCGCGCCGCCCAGACGCGTGAGCTCGGCGGCCGCGTCCTGCTCGCGGCTGTCGATGTAGACCCGGGCGCCGAGTTGGACGGCGAGAGGCTCCTTGTCGCGGCCTCGAGCGATCGCAACGGTGTCGAAGCCCATCTTCGAGGCGAACTGGACGCCGAGGTGCCGCAGGGAGTTGAACGTCGTGACGCCGGCGCACATGAGCGGCGCGGCCTCGGTCGCGGTGAGCCGGTCGGGGATCCGGGCGAGCGCGACCGAAGGCACCGAAACATAGTCCTGGTAGCCGCCGTCGTAGGAGATTCCCGGAATTCGGGGAGCGATGCGGCAGGTGAGGAAGTCCCCCCGGCGACAGGAGTCGCAGTAACCGCAATGCCCGCCGTGCCAGCCGATGCCAACGCGATCGCCGGGGTTCCAGGCGGGGACGTCGGGGCCGACAGCGTCCACGACGCCGGCGATCTCATGGCCGGGCACCCGCGGGTACTCGATCCCGGGCCACAGTCCCTCCTTCGTCAGGGAGTCGCTGTGGCAGATCCCACAGGCCTCGACGCGCACCCGCACAAAGCCGGGACCGGGCACGGGAATCTCGCGCTCGACCCTCTCGAAGGGTCCTCCCGGCCGGGAGACCAGGACCGCACGCATCTTCGACACCATTCCTCCCATCGGGCCTACGGCGCTTCCGGCGCCAGCGCGTCCGCGTCAGTTAACTAGTCGCGCGGGGGCGGCCGGGTTTCAAAGGCAGGCATCCACAGGCCGGATAAGCGAGCATGGCGACCCGCTTCGAGCCTCGACGGGCCGTCTCACCCTGCGACTTGCTTCGTTCCGGCTTCGTTGGCCCCCGCATGACCAGAAGATGCCGCCATTCGGCTCAGGAGACAATGACAATCTTCCAACGTTCTCTGCCATTCGGCTGGCAGGGCGCCGCCGAAGATGAACTTTCCCATCGTTGCTGTCGTATCCCCTTCCATGAGGAGAACCCTTCTCGCTCTCGCTCTGGCCACTGTCTGTCGTGCCGCTACCGGCCTTGCCGTGCCGTCATCCGGGCAGGAACGCGCCGATCTCTCGCCCGAGCAGGTCACGCGGATCGAGCAGGCCGTCACTGCCGCGATGTCGCGGCTTCACGTTCCCGCCGTGTCCGTGGCGATCACCAGAGGCGATCACATCGTGTGGCAATACGGCTTCGGGATGGCCGATCTCGAGAATTTCGTCCCGGCCAAGGACACGACCGTGTACCGAATCGCATCGGTGTCGAAACCGATCACCGCCGCTGCGGTGATGCAACTCGCCGAGAAGGGAAAGATCGGTCTCGACGCGCCCATTCAGCAGTACGTCCCCGCGTTTCCTCGCAAGCCGTTTCCGATCGCCGTTCGCAACCTGCTCACGCACACGAGCGGCATCCGCCATTGGAAGGATGACGAGGAGTTCCACACCACGCGTCACTGCGCCGAGCTGAAAGAGGGCCTGATGATGTTTCAGAACGACCCTCTGCTGCAGGCGCCAGGCGAGAAGTTCACGTATTCGACCTTCGGCTACGTGCTGCTCGGCCTCGCCGTGGAGCAGGCGTCGGGCATGCGATTCATCGATTATCTTCGTCAGAACGTTTTCGCGCCCGCGGGCATGCGCGACACGAGGCAGGACACGGTGACCGACATCATTCCGAATCGGGCGAGGGGCTACGGCAAGACCGAGAGCGGCGAGCTGCGCAACGCGCGGCTCGTGGATACGAGCTGCAGGCTTCCCGGCGGCGGAATCGTCTCCACGGCGCCTGACATGGCGCGCTTTCTCATCGCGATGCAATCGGGCGCGTTGCTGAAAGCGCAGACCGTTGCCGAGATGGTCTCGAACAAGGTCACGGCCGAGCAATGGGAGCGGACCCTCGCCGGGCAGCCGGTGCCCGAAGGGCACACGCCGCCCGGAATCGGTTTGGGATGGGCGATCGGCACCGACGCGTGCAAAGCGGCGATATGGCACGGCGGCAACCAGCAGGGCGCCACATCGATCATCTATCTGCTTGCGCCGGAGAAACTGGGGATCGTGATTCTCATGAACCTCGAAGAGCAGGGCGACGAGATCAAGAAGCTGGCAGACCAGGTCGCCGGGGTCCTATCGCCGCAGTGAGCGCGAAAGTGTCGCCTTTCTTCGCGATGCTCTCCCGTGCGCGCGGAGCGTCACCCGCAGATGGACAGGGCATATATTGCGGGCCTCACGATAGGAGGGAGGATAAATGGCCGACGTTGCCTATGTTTCCTCGGTTCGGATCGAGCGGGTTGCCGGCCCCATCCGCCTCGCGTACCTGCCAGCCGAGAAGGAACCGATTCGCTTCGGTGTCCATGGCGCGGTCGCCGCGCACTACGGGGTTTCGCCCGACGTGTCGGAGCCACATGCGACGACTCTCGACTACGTCGTGGCCGCGGCCGGCGGGTGAATGACTGGAACCTTCGGAGGCGCGCTGGAGGCGCGCAAGATCGACGCCGGCCACGGGAACCTCGCGGCCGACGTCCGCGGAGAAATCGAGAACGAGGACGGCGTGCTCGTCATCAAGCGAATACACATCGTTTTTCACCTCAAGGCCCCCGAGGACGTCCGCGAGACAGTCGAACGGGTCCACGGGTTCTTTGCCCAGAAATGCCCGGTCTACCGCTCGATCCACGAGGCGATCGCGGTGACCAGCGAGTTCGAGCTCCTCGGAGCGTGACACTCCGTCATCTTCCGGAGCCGGCTGCCCAGGGGCGCTGGACCGAGTGCTCCGGCGTGTCTGTCTCGTGATGTCGCCGGGACCGCACGAGGCCCCGGCGGTGGAGGATCCGCAGCGCCCGCTGCACGGCGCTCTTCGACAAGCCGGTCTCCAAGGCGATCTGCCGGTGACTCATTCGTTCCCACTTCCGGCGCCGGCCCACCGTGCGGCGCCAGAGGAAGAGGTATATCTCGAAGGCGGCGGAGCTGTGGTCGTGACCGACGAGGTCCCGCAGAAGCACGTCCACCACGTAATCGTCGAGCCGAAACGTCGCCATGGGCTATATCTTTAAAGACTATAGCTGAGGAGAAGCGCCTTTACAGGCTCGGCGCGGTTGTGGCAAATGCTCCGATCGAAGGAGAAAGCTCAAATGCTCAAACGCGTCGAGTTCATCGCGGTACCGGTGCAGGACCAGGCGCGCGCCCTCGACTTCTACACGAAGAAGCTCGGGTTGAAGATCTTCACGGACCAGTCGATGGGTGAGTCGCGCTGGATCGATCTGCAGGTGCCGGGCGCCGAGACCCTCCTCGTCCTGTTCAAGAAGCCAAGCCCGGAGCCCGCGCCGACGCCGGGCGTGGTCTTCGTCGCCGACAACGTGACGTCAACCTACGAGGAGCTGAAGGCCCGAGGAGTCGAGTTCACCCAGCCTCCGAAGAAGGAGCCGTGGGGCGAACACGCGATCTTCAAGGACACCGAAGGAAACGTCCTCCTGTTCGGAACCGCGTAGGCGTCCGGATTTCCGACATCCCCGCCGGTCGAGGTCGGAGTCCGTTCGTCGTGAGGCTGCCGCGGCCCCATGTCGTGCTGGTTGAATGCCGACCGGGAATTGGCGGGAGCTGGTATCGTGTTTGCTTTTCCGGCTGGCTCCATGAGATTCTTCGCCCTTCCTGCAGTCCTGGTCCTCATTCTCCTTCTGGCGTTGTTGCCTGCGTCTCTCGCCGCGATCTCCGTCTTCGACGTGATCCAACTGTCGCAGGGGCGGTATTCGGACGAGGAAATCATCAGGCTGATTCAAACCACCGACTCCCGTTTCGTCCTTTCCGCCGAGGACACGGTCCGATTGAGGAAGGCGGGAGTGACGGAGGCCGTGATCCGCGAAATGCTGTCGCGGCCGGCGCCGCAGCGCGAGTCTGAGCCGGCCGCGTCCGGCGGCGCGGCGAGCCCTTCGCGTCCTGCGGCCGCAGCCAAGAGCTCTGGACAGGATGTCCGTCACGGCCTCCGGGCCGAGCCGCTGTTCGCCGGTTCCCCTTACGCGCAGAGGAGCACGGATCGTCACGCGCATGCGGCCGTAACGTTCGCCGGGATCGAGGTCCTGATCTTGCGGGACCAGGCTGGATTCTCGTCCCCTCTGGCTCGGGCCCGGGCTGTCGCCCGGATCCTAAACAGCCTAGCCGCGCCCCCCTCCGGTCGCTTCACCGCCCGCGCCGCCGGGCGAGACTCGAAGGTGACCGTCGAGGGCTCCGATGGAGCCGCGACCGACATCATTACGGTCACGCCGGCGGATGTCGCGGCGTATCGGGCCGGAGGCCGTCCGCCGGTCTCATCCGCCACGTTGGCGTCCTTCTGGGCGGCCCTGCTGAACGACTACTGGGCCATCGGGGTCGCCGGAAAGCCGCCTCGCTATCTCGTCGATTCTCCCGAAGGA
>JBKPBH010000203.1:0-21892 GCA_046726795.1 Acidobacteriota bacterium | reverse complement strand
CGCCCTGCTTCGATACGGACCCGCTCCTCGCGCCAGTCCGCCATTCGTCCGAGTACATGGCGCTGAAGAATGAGATCGAACGGCGCAACGCCCGCTATCGGGCGGCGCTGAAAAATATCCTCAAGGAGTGATCAGGGCGTGCGTCCAGATCCGGAGCGGTCAGAAGCGGCTTGCCGACATTGCCGAGCACCGAGAGCGACAGCACGCGGCCGTCGAACTGTCGTTCGGCTTCTCCGGCCACGCCGTCAGAGCTGACTGCGTCGACCTTCGTTGCGCGACATCGGCCCGATGGCATTTCCTGCCCGGCGGTGGAGGGTGGCAGACTGGGGGTGTATAGTCGTACACATTCGGAGGTCGCGATGAGGACGAATATCGTGTTGGATGACGAGCTCGTCAGAGTGGCGTTCCGCCACAGCCGAGCCAAGACCAAAAAAGCGCTGGTGCACGAGGCTCTAGAGGAGCTGATCCGCGCGCGAAGACGGCGGTCCCTCCTCGACCTGAAGGGGAAGATCCGTTTCGCGAAGGCGTACGACTATAAGAAGCTGCGGGCGGCGAGATGATCCTTGTGGACACCTCGGCGCTCCTTCCTTTTCTGGCCGGGCGCTCGACCCGGGCGAGCGAAGCGTTCGCGGACGCGCTCTCCGAAGGTCTCGAGATCGCGCTGACCCCGATCGTTGTGCAGGAAGTCCTCCAGGGGGCACGGGAGGAGCTCGAGTGGAGGAAGCTCAAGACCTACCTGCTCACTCAGGCTATCCTTGGCCCGCGCGATCCGACGGCGACGCACGTCGCCGCGGCTCGGATCTACTACGACTGCCGCCGGCGGGGACTCACGGTGAGAAGCACACTTGATTGTGTTGTCGCCCAGATCGCCATCGAACACGGCGTCCCACTGCTCCACGACGACCGGGATTACGACGCCATCGCCCGAGTGAGAGCGCTCAAGACCCTTCCGTGAGACCGGCCGTGACGTTCTCGACCGGTTCCCGCCTCGGCCCCTACGAGATCCTCTCGCGGATTGGAGCGGGAGGAATGGGAGAGGTCTGGAAGGCGCGGGACACCCGGCTGGGGCGGGAGGTCGCTGTCAAGGTCTTGCCCGCGGAGTTCTCGGCGGACGCGGAGAGGCTGCGGCGATTCGAGCGCGAGGCGCGGGCGGCGTCGGCCCTGAACCACCCCGGCATCCTCACGGTTCATGACGTCGGAGTCCAGGACGGCATGCCCTACGTCGTGACGGAGCTGCTGGAGGGAGAAACGCTGCGCGAAGTGATCGAGGGCGCCGCGCTCTCCCCACGAAGGGCCGGAGAGTATGCGATCCAAATCGCCCAGGGCCTGGCCGCGGCGCACGAGAAGGGGATCGTCCATCGGGACTTGAAGCCCGAGAACCTTTTCGTCACGAGAGACGCCCGAGTCAAGATCCTGGACTTCGGGCTGGCCAAGCTGGTCTTGCCGGAGACGGAATCCGGCGGACAGACGAAGGCGCCGACGCTGACCGCGGCCACCGAGCCGGGCGTCGTGATGGGAACTGTCGGATACATGTCGCCTGAGCAGGTGCGGGGCCGGCCCGCCGATCCGAGGTCGGACATCTTCTCCTTCGGCGCCGTCCTCTACGAAATGCTTTCGGGCCGGCGGGCTTTCCGCGGCGACTCGGCCGTCGAGACGATGGGCGCGATCCTGAGGGAGGAGCCGGCCGCGATTTCCGCCGCGAGCCCGGACGTTCCTCCCGCGTTCGAACGGATCGTCCGCCGATGCCTCGAGAAGGCGGCGGATCAGCGATTCCAGTCCGCGCGAGACCTCGCCTTCGCGCTCTCCGAAACGATGTCCTCTCCGGCGGCCTCCTCCCGGGAGCGTCCCTGGTCCAGCGGGAAGCTCCTCTTCGCGGCGGCGGCCGGGATCCTCGCGGTCGGAGCGGTGGCGCTCTTCCTCGCCGTCCGCGCCGGAGGCTCGAGCCCGAGAGCCCTCGCGCGCGCCGCGCACCCGATCGCGTCGCTCGCGGTACTGCCGCTGCAGAATCTCTCGAACGATCCGGAGCAGGAGTACTTTTCCGACGGGATGACCGACGAGCTCATCACCAAACTCGCCCGCATCGGCGCGCTGCGAGTCATCTCCCGGACATCCGTCATGAGCTACAAGGGGACGAAGAAGCCGCTCACGGCCGTCGCGAGCGAGCTCGGCGTGGACGCCGTCATCGAGGGCTCGGTGCTGCGCTCTGGAGACAAGGTCCGGATCACCGCTCAGTTGATCCACGGCGCGACCGACCGGCATCTGTGGGCCGAGAGCTACCAGCGCGATCTGCGCGACGTCCTCTCGATGCAGAGTGAGGTCGCGCGGGCGATCGCCGGCGAGATCGCGGCGAAGCTCACGCCGCAGGAGCAGAAGCGTCTCGCGGCGGCCCGGCCGGTCGACCCGGAGGCGCACGAGCTGTACCTGAAGGGGCGCTACGAGCTCAACAAGCAGACGGAGGCATCGCTCCGGAAGGCGATCGAGGACTTCCGCAAGGCCATCGAGAAGGACCCCGGCTTCGCTCCGGCCTATGCGGGCCTCGCGGACTCCTACTCCTTCCTCCGAAGCACCTATGCCGCGCCGAAGGACGTCATGCCCCAGGCCAGGGAGGCGGCGCGCAGGGCCCTGGAGCTGGACGACACGCTCGCGGAGGCGCACCTCTCGATGGGCCTGACGCTGTTCTTCTACGACTTCGACTGGCCCGGCGCGGAGAAGGAATTGAAGCGAGCGATCGAGTTGAATCCGAACCTGGCCGAAGCCCGCGACGCCTACGCGACATTCCTGGCCGGTATGAACCGTTCCGCCGAGGCCGTGGCGGAGATCGAGCGCGCCCGGAGGCTCGATCCTCTCTCGCTGCTCATCCTGTCGGACGCGGCGTGGGTCTACTACTGCGTGCGGCAATACGACCGGGCCATCGAAGAGTCCCGCAAGGCGATCGAGCTCGATCCGAACTTCTGGCCGGGACACGCCTTTCTCGGTCTCGCCTACGAGAAGACGGGGCACTTCGCCGAGGCCGTCGAGGAGCTCGAGAAGGCCAGGCGGCTCGACGACAGCCCGACGATCTACGAGCTGCTGGGAGGGGCCTACGCCGCATGGGGCAAGAAGGAGGAAGCGAAGAAGGTGCTGACGGAGCTAACCGAGCGGTCCAGCCGGCGTTACGTCTGTCCGTATGAGGTCGCCACGATCTACGCCGGTCTCGGAGAGAAGGACGCCGCGTTCGAGTGGCTGGACAAGGCCGTGGAGGCTCGCGCGGACTGTGTCCCCTGGATCAAGCCCGATCCGAAGACCGACCCGCTGCGGTCCGACCCGAGATACGCGGCCCTCCTCCGCCGTATCGGCCTGACGCCGTAGAGAGATTTGTGATTTGTGATTGGTGATTCGTGATCGCGGTTGGAACGCGGCTGGGTCCGTACGAGATTCTCTCGACTCTCGGCTCGGGAGGCATGGGGGAGGTCTACCGGGCGCGGGACACGCGGCTCGGGCGGGAGGTGGCGGTCAAGGTTCTGCCGGCTGAGTTTTCGGCGGACCCGGACAGGCTGCGGCGGTTCGAGAGCGAGGCGCGGGCCGCGTCGGCGCTGAACCATCCGAACATCCTGACGATCCATGACTTCGGGATGCAGGAGGGCGCGCCCTACGTCGTCTCGGAGCTTCTGGAAGGGGAGACGCTGCGCGAGAGACTCGCCGGGGAGGCGCTGCCGGCGAGAAGAGCCGTGGACTACGCGCGGCAAGTCGCGCAGGGACTCGCGGCCGCGCACGAGAAGGGAATCGTGCACCGGGACTTGAAGCCCGAGAACCTCTTCGTGACGAAAGACGGGCGCGTCAAGATCCTGGACTTCGGGCTGGCCAAGCTGACGCACCCCGAGCCTCCCGCCGGAGGGCAGACATCGGCTCCGACGGTCGCGCCGGACACCGAGCCGGGAGTCGTGCTGGGGACCATCGGCTACATGTCGCCCGAGCAGGTCCGGGGCCAGGCGGCCGATGTCAGATCTGACATATTCACGCTCGGGGCGATCCTCTACGAGATGCTGACGGGACGGCGCGCGTTTCGCGGAGACTCCGCCGTCGAGGCGATGAACGCGATTCTGAAGGAGGAGCCGCCCGAGGCCGCACGGACGGGAATCGAGATTCCCGCTCCCCTGGAGCGCATCACCCGCCGCTGCCTCGAGAAGAGCCCCGAGGAGCGCTTCCAGTCGGCGCGGGACCTCGCCTTCGCCCTGCAGGAGGCGGCGACGGTCTCCATGCCCACAGCGGCGGTTTCGCCGGCGGGCCCGGGCCGGCACCCTCTTCTCATCCGGGCAAGAGTGGCGATCGGCGTGGCGGCTCTTCTCCTGGTGCTCGCGGCCGCCGGCGTGACCGCTCTCCGCAAGCGAATCTTCGGAGGAGCCGGGCCCCGCCGGATCCAGTCGCTCGCCGTGCTCCCGCTGGACAACCTCTCCCGGGATCCGGAACAGCAATACTTCGCCGACGGGATGACCGAGGCGCTGATCACCGATCTGGCGCAGATCCGGTCCCTGCGCGTGATCTCGCGGACCTCAGTCATGGGATTCCGGGCGACGAAGAAGCCGCTTCCGCAGATCGGCCGGGAGCTGAACGTGGACGCCGTGCTCGAGGGATCGGTGGTCAAGAGCGACGGCCGCGTGCGAATCACCGCGCAGCTCGTCGAGGCCCCGACGGACCGACACGTCTGGGCGAAGAGCTACGAGAGGGACCTGCGCGACGTGCTCGCTCTCCAGAGCGAGGTCGCCCGGGCCGTCGCGGGAGAGATCCGGGCGACTCTGACTCCGGACGAAGAGTCCCGGCTGGCCAGGGCGAGGCCCGTGGACCCGCAAGTCCACGAGCTCGTTCTGCGCGGGCGCTACACGCTGAGCAATGCCGCCTCCGAGCAGGATCTGCGTAAGGCAGTCTCCCTCTTCGAGCAGGCTCTCGCGAAAGACTCGGCCAACGCGGCGGCCTATGCGGGCCTGGCCTACTGCCACATCGGCTTCACGGATTTCTATCTTCCGCCCTGGGAGACGATGCCGCGGGCGAAGGCAGCGGCGTTGCGCGCCCTGGAGATCGACGAGACCCTCGCGGATGCCCACACGGCCCTGGGGGGCGTCTCCTTCGCCTACGACTGGAATTGGACCGCGGCGGAAAGGGAATTGCGGCGCGCCATCGAGCTCAACCCGAATTCCGCCGGAGCACGCGACTATTACGCGCTCTATCTGAGCGACGTGGGGCGTTCGGAGGAGGCGCTGGCCGAAATTCGCCAGGCGAGGGAACTCGATCCGCTTTCCGTCATGATTCATATCGATGCCATAAACGAGTTCTTCAGTCTGCACCGGTACGACGAGGCCGTCGAGCGGGGCCGCATGGCCCTGGAGCTCGATCCTGGCAACGGCAACGCGCGCGCGATGCTCGCGATCGTTCTCGTCCAGCAGGGGCGTCTGCGGGAGGCCGTCGCGGAGGCGGAGAAGGCGATCCAGAGCGGGGACAGCCCGCTCGTCCGCGCCACGGCCGGAGGCGTCTTCCCGGCGGCCGGAGATCCAGGCCGGGCCCGCCGGATCCTGGGCGAGCTGGCGGAGATTTCGAAGAAACGCTACGTCTGCCCGTACGAAATCGGCGTGATCCACCTCGCTCTCGGAGAGAAGGACGAGGCGTTCCGCTGGCTGGAGAAGGGCTTTCGCGACCGGTCGATCTGCATGCAGGGCACCCGTCAGGATCCGCGGCTGGAGCCTCTGCACGGAGACCCCCGCTACGAGGATTTGTTGCGCCGTCTCGCCTTTCCGACGAATCCGCAGATGCCGGCGCCCGCGCGCACGCCCAGATGACGCTCGCCGCCGGGTCACGGCTCGGCCCGTACGAGATCCTCTTGCCGCTCGGGGCGGGCGGTATGGGGGAAGTGTATCGGGCGCGGGACACGCGGCTCGGCCGCGAGGTGGCGGTCAAGGTACTGCCCTCGGAAATGTCTTCTGATGTTGAGGCAAGCCTCCCGTACCCGGTATGTGCCTCCCTTACTGGATCGCGCTGGTCTGTACGGGCCTTCGGGAAAATGACCAGACCTTCGAATTGCTGGAGAAGTCCTACGAGGAGCGTGACGGGGCGCTCCGACAGCTCAAGTTCGAGTGGGCCTTCGACGGCTTGCGTTCGGATCCGCGTTTTGCGGACCTGATGCGCCGCGTCGGGCTATGAAGAGCTTCGAATGGTCCGTCGGGGATCGTAAGTTGCGGTGATGCTCGCTGCAGGCAGCAAGCTGGGTCCCTATGACGTGGTCGCTCCGCTCGGCTCGGGCGGGATGGGAGAAGTGTACCGGGCGCGGGACACACGGCTCGGACGCGAGGTGGCAATCAAGGTGCTGCCCTCCAACCTTTCGGCGGACCAAGAGAGGCTCGCCCGCTTCGAACAGGAGGCGCGCTCCGCTTCCGCCTTGAACCACCCCAATATCGTCACGGTCTACGACGTGGGCCGTTCCGACTCGACCTCCTACATCGCAATGGAGCTGGTCGAAGGCAAGACGCTGCGGGAGCTGTTCGCCGAGGGGCCTCTGCCGATGCGGCGTGTGCTCACGCTTGCCGCGCAGGTGGCCGACGGCCTGGCCAAGGCGCACGCGGCCGGCATCGTCCATCGCGACTTGAAGCCGGAGAACCTGATGGTCTCCCGAGACGGCTTCATCAAGATAATGGACTTCGGCCTGGCGAAGCTGGCTCCGTTTTCCACCGAGGGGCTTTCCGAGATGCCGACGGCGGCGCCGCCTCACACCGCTTCGGGCGTCGTGCTCGGAACCGTCGGCTACATGTCTCCCGAGCAGGCGAGCGGCAAGGCGGTGGACTTCCGCTCGGACCAGTTCTCCTTCGGCTCGATCCTCTACGAGATGGTCACGGGCCGCCGCGCCTTTTCGCGTCCGACGGCAGCCGAGACGCTCGCGGCGATCATCCGAGAGGAGGCGGAGGCGGTCACTGCCGCGGAATTGCGCGGGATTCTTCCCCTCGGCTGGCTCCTGCAACGCTGCCTGGCGAAGGAACCCGAGGAGCGCTACGCCTCCACCCGCGACCTCGCCCGGGACCTGGCGAGCCTCCGGAATCACGTCTCCGAAACGAGTACGGCACCGGTGGGGGCTCTTCCGGCGCCGAAGGCGCGGCGCCGGATCGCCGCGCCGCTCGTCGCTGGCCTCGCGCTCCTCCTGGCCGTCGTGTCGTTCCTCGCCGGGAGGCGGTCGGGCCTTCTCGGGCGCGAGAGCGTCGCCGGGCAGCCCGTCTTCCATCAGCTCACTTTCCGGCATGGAAATATCTTCTCCGCGCGGTTCGCCCCGGACGGGCACACGGTCCTCTATGGCGCGGCCTGGGAGGGAATGCCGGCTCGCGTCTTTGCCGCCCGGTCCCGGAGCGCCGAATCCAGCCCGCTCGCGCTGCCCAACGCCGATATCTTTTCGATCTCGTCCTCCGGGGAGCTCCTGCTCTCGCTCAACCACCGCTACCGGGAGGGCTTCGCGAGCCGAGGGACGCTGGCCCAAGCGCCTCTGGCGGGCGGCGCACCCCGGGAAATGCTCGAGGAAGCGTCCGGCGCCGACTGGGCCCCGGATGGAAACCGACTGGCGGTGTCGCGGCAGGTCGGGGGCAAGTATCAGCTCGAATTCCCGACGGGGCGAGTCATCTATTCCTCGCCGGGCTGGATCAGCCATCCGCGTGTTTCGCCTGCCGGAGACTCGATCGCCTTCCTCGACCACGGCTCGTTCATCGGCGATGACCGAGGGTCCGTCGCCATCCTCGGCGCGGATGGGGCCAAGAAGACGCTCACCAAGGAGTGGACGTCCGTGCAGGGCCTTGCGTGGTCCCCGTCGGGACGGGAGGTCTGGTTCACGGCGGCAGACATCGGCGTGGTGCGGCGGCTGTACGCGGTCAGTCTCGACGGGCAAACCCGGCTGATCCTGCAGGTGCCAGGTTCGGTGACCCTTCACGACATCTTCCGCGACGGCCGTGTCCTCCTGACCCGCGACATGCTGAGGGCCGGCATCCTCGCGGCCGGCCCCTCCGACGCGAAGGAGCGTGATCTCTCCTGGCACGACTTCTCGGCGGTCAGCGACCTTTCGGGGGACGGAAAAACGATGCTCCTGTCGGAGCAGGGTGGCGGCGGAGGCCCCTCTTACGCCGTCTATCTGCGCCCGATGGACGGCTCGCCTGCGGTTCGGCTGGGGGAGGGGCTCGCACTGGCCCTCTCGCCGGACAAGAGGTGGGTTTTGTCCCTTCTCTTCGGTTCGCGGCCGGAGCTCATTCTGCTGCCCACCGGGACGGGTGAGGCCAGAAGGCTGCCACGCGGCCCGATCCGGAGCTACGGCTACGATGCGAAGTTCCTTCCGCACGGGGAGGCAATCGTTTTCTACGGCCGGGTGTCCTCCGGCCTCAGGCGGCTCTGGGTACAGGACTTGAAGGGCGGGGAGCCGCGGGCTCTGTCGTCCGAAGGCGTCGATCTCGCTCACGACTCGCAAGCCGTCTCGCCTGACGGGCAGACGGTTGCGGCGGCCGGGGCTGACGGCCGCCTTTGGCTCTACCCAGTTGGAGGCGGGAAGCCCCTTCCCATTCCGGGGTCCGACGGGAAGCAGAGGCCGGCAACCTGGAGCGCAGACGGGCTTTCATTCTTCACTTTCGAATCGCAGGGTTCCTTTGTTTTAGTGCATCGGACTGACGCGCGGACCGGCCGGACGGACCTCTGGAAGAAGCTCGCGCCCGCCGACCCCGCGGGAATTATCCAGATCCTCGACGTCAACATCGACCCGAGCGGCCGGACCTACGCGTACACCTATGTGCGAATCCTGTCCGACCTCTACATCGCCGAAGGGCTGAAATGAAACCGGGATTCGTGATCGGCGCGGGAACCCGCCTCGGCCCTACGAGGTCCTGGCGCCCCTGGGCGCGGGCGGGATGGGCGAGGTCTCGCGGACCTCTTCCTCGTGGAGGGAGCGAAATGAGGACCGGTGATCGGTCCGCGAGGAGAGAATCCGCCGCGAAGGGAAACTCCATGACAAGAATGGCAAAGCGCTTCGGACTCCTCCTCACCGCGACTCTCGTTATTCTCTGGCCGCCGGCTCCGGCGGTCGCCGCCGAGGAGAGACCCTTGGACGGCAAGACGTTTGGCGGCGAGATGACGGAGAAAGGCAAGACGAAAGGAGACAAGGACACTCTCATCTTCAAGGACGGGAAGTTCCGCTCGACGGCGTGCGACGCCTACGGGTTCACCGAGGCTACCTACACCACGATTTCCAGGGACGGCGCGACGGTCTTCGAGGCGACTGCTGAGAGCCCCAGGGAAGGCACGATGAAGTGGACGGGGACCGTCAAGGACGGCACGATCGAGGGGAGCGCGGTCTGGATGAAGAAGGGTCAGGCCGCCACAAATTACACGTTCAAGGGGACGGAGAAAAAGTAGCCCGGTTCGCTCTGTTAGGCTCCGCCGCGTGGGCGGGGAGCCGAATCCCTTTTCCGACGCGTACGCGACGCTCGAGTCTCTGCGCGCTCTGGCCAAGACGTGGAACGATTCGGCTCCGATGCGGCAGCTCGGAGCCCGGCTGGAGTTCGAGCGCGTGGACCGCGTCCGCGCGGTCGTCGATCCGGTGATGCCGTACCACCGCGGCGGAATGGGGACGGACGCCGTCAACGGGCCGGTCCTCGCGGGTCTGTTCGATCTGGTGATCGGGACGGTGGGATGGCTGACGCGCCCCGACACCCGGTCGGCCACGGTCTCCCTCGCCATGACGTTTCTCCGGCCGACGCGCGGCGATCGGGTGATCGTCGAGGCCCGGCTTCTCCGTGCGGGCGCGAACCTCACTTTCGCTGCGGCAGAGGTCTTCGACGAAAGCGGGGAGGTCACCGCCCGCTGCGACGGCACGGTCGCGGTCGCGCGGGGCAAGTTCGAGTCCAACGACTTCTACGCCGCCATGCGCGGGAAGTGAGGCGCAAGGCCTAAAGCGGAAAGCGGTCCTTGACCTCCTTGAGGTGGCGCGCCACGGCGGATGACCGAGGCTTCCGGCAGGGCGTAGCTTTGCTCCCACTTTGCTTCCTCCCGCTCGCTGTCGGCCCGGAACCCGCGGGGAGCGGTGAGGGTCGGAACCATGAGCAGGGAAGCGGCGAGTCGGGCGAGCGGCGTCATCGATGTGAAGGTGTCCTTCTCAGGATATCAATTGCCTCCCAGGCCTTCGGTCGAATACAATCGGCGAGTTGACAGCGGGGTATGGCGGAAGGAGGGTCCGCGCTCCGCAAACGCTTCGGAGGTCGGCTTGATCGACTTGACTCCGAACGCCAAACGGCTCCGGCCGTCCGGCCGCCCGGTTCCAGTTCCAGCAGGGTCGCCTTCATGAAGCTGGTCTGGTCCCAGCCCTCCGCTCCGCACACGCGCCCGAGGAGCCTTCTCCCCCTGGCGATTCTGTGCATCTTTCTGGGCGGCGTCGTCTCCGACCGCCCCGGGATCGGCGACGCGTCGAAGCCGGTGCGCGCGGCCGCCGCGAGCCTCCTCCTGACAGGAGGCCTTCTGCTCGTCGTCAGCGGCGCGGCGCTGATCATTCAGCGATCTCGCCGGCCGGGCGCGCGGCTGTCGCTCGCCCCTCCGGCTTCGCCCGATTCGCGCCCCGTGTCCTCGTTTCCAGAGGAGGAACAGCGGTGAGTGAAGAGAACGTCGTGCGGTTCGACCCTTCGCCCCGGTCCGGAATGGCGCGCCGCGGCGCGCCGGACAAGACCCAGACGCCGTCCCCCGAAACCGTGGAAGTCGAGTGCCCGTTCTGCGCGGCCGTACTCTGCCTGGAGGCGCGGGTCGCGGCTCTCCGGCCGGAGGTCCTCTGCGCCGGCTGTGAGGCCACGATTCCGCTCGCCGCCAGCGATCAGTCCTTGGTCCTCGGTCCTTAATCCTTGGTCGAGGAGCCGGGACCGGGTAAGGACTACGGACCAGGGACTACGGACTAGGGACTCTCGCGTCGAGCGGCCGCAAATACGCCCAGCGGCGCGGCAGGTCTAGAAAGACGTGAAAGTGGAGGAGCAGACCGAAGCCCAGGGCTCCGTCGTCCCCCCAGTCCGCGTCGAATCGCGACTCCACGACGCGGACGGGAGCGGCCGGGAAGGTCGCCGTTCCCCATCGCAGTTCCGCCGCCGCCGAGCCGGGAGAGGAAAGGCCCAGGCGGCGTGCCGGCTCCGGTGCCAGGAGGATTCCGTCCGCGGCGGACGTCCCGGCGCGAAGCCTCAGCGTATCGGCTCCCCGGCGCAGGATCGCCACGGCCCGATCCCCGTCGTCGTCGAGCAGGCCGCGGAAGTATCCGGGCGGTGCGGCCCATCGCGCCGGGTCGTGAAAGCGGACGCTCCCGGCGGCGCCGTCGAGCTCGACGATGGTCTCCCGGAAGAAGACGGCGCCGGCCTCTGCGTCGGCACCTTCGGGCACATCGTCGGAGGTTTCCAGAAAGAGCTCCGGGTAGGAGAGCGTTCCGACCGCGATCGGGCCTCCGCGGGCCAGCCTCCGGCCAAGCACATCGCTGTGATCCGGGAGGCTGAGCCGCCGGGCAAGGACGGATCGCACGCGAAACGGGCCGTCGGCCGCCGCATCGATGGCAATGCGCGCTGGCAGCCCCCCGATTCGCCCGTCCACACCGAGTCCGGAGCCGATCCGGACGAGAGCTGCCTCCGCGGGCGAAGCGGTCCAGCGCGCGGTCCATCCGCCGGCTTGCGTGTCGGCCAACGAGTCGGAAGGCAGAGTGATCGACCGGATCTCCGCATCGACGGGCTGGTCCGGGCGCGAGCGATCGGTGAAGCGTGAAGGAGAACGGAACTCCAGGTGGAACCGCGGCGAGCGAGCCGAGACGAGGTCGCCGACGGTGGTGAAGGTGAGCCGGAGGGTGTTTCCACCCCGGGGCGACAGGTCGACGGAAACGGTCTTCTCCTCGGCGGGGCCCAGGGCGATGCCGCCCCTCTCCAGGTCGTCGAAGAGGTAAGCCCGCCTCCAGAAATAGGAGCGAGTGAGGAGCTCGCGCAGGACAGGCTCCGAGGTCACGCGCGTCACGCCGTCTTCGTCGGTCCAGTAGGCTTTTCCCGCCTGGACCCCCCGAGCGGCGGTCCAGCCCGCGGAGGCCACGGTTTCGCGATAGTTCGACCCGTCCCATTCGATCCGGCCGGTTCCCGATGCGGCTTCTCGTCCGGCCGGCGCGGAGAAGACGAGACGGACGACCTGTGCCCCGGGGAGAGGCTTGACGCGAGCTCGCCGGCGATGGTTCTCGAGGATCCGCCGCGCGATCCGGATGTCGGAACGCTCGCCGCATCCGGCCGGGGCGAGGGCGGCGACCAGGGCGAGTCCCGCTAAACAGATGCCCCGATAGCGATTTAGCTCCTTCGTCACGCCGGCCGGTTCCGGCGCTTCCACGCGCGAGCGGTCGTCCGCTCGAGGCGGCTCGAGATGGTGGAAAACTCCCGCATCCTCATTTGACGCGCTCGGTCGCGGTCGAATCTTACCCTCGCGGAGAAGCCGGGGCGCGTCGGGGCTCGCTCCCTGGCTCCATCTCCTGTGGCGAAAAAAATCTTTGCAGAACATGCTTTTTTTTGCTTGACGCTCGGCGCGATAGATAGAATAACCAGCCAGTTTAATGACGCCGTCAAAGGCGATTCCGAAGAAGAAGGGGTAACGAATATGGCAAAAGATTCCGGGAAAGCGCTTTCGAAGTCTCAGACCGCGGATCACCTGGCGAAGTCCACCGGCCAGACCAAGCGCGTGGCCACGCAGTTTCTCGACGACCTGACGGCCCTCGCTTACAAGGAGGCGAAGAACAGCTTCACGATCCCGGGCGTCGGGAAGCTCGTGCTCGTCAACCGCAAGGCAAGAATGGGCCGCAACCCGGCCACGGGCGAAGAGATCAAGATTCCCGCCAAACGAGTCGTGAAGTTCCGCGTGTCCAAGAAGGCGAAGGACGCCATCCTGGGAGCCAAGAAGTAAGTCCAGCCCTCGAGGCCAAGGAAAAGGCGGTCCCGCGGGACCGCCTTTTTTTATCCAACGAGAAGGTCATCCGGCGCGTGGCCGGCTACTCAACCTTGGTCTTGGTCTTCGTCTTCGTGATCGTCACCTGCTTGGCGACCTGGTTGCCGCCCGAAGTGATCGTCCGAATCTCGACTGTCTTGCCGATCGTCAGGTCCTGCGGAAGCTGAGACTCCCGGGTGATCGTGTAACGGACGGTCTGATGATCGGGACGCTCGATCGTGATGAATTGCCCCGGCTCATAGGCCGAGACGGTTCCCGAGATGGTCGTGGTGGTTGTCTTCGTGGTGTCTCCCGACGGGCTCATTTCGGTCTTCTCGGTGGTGGTCTTGGTCTGGCCCTCGGGCGTCATGCTGGTCGTTGTCACCTTCGTGACGATCGCCGGTCCCGCCCCGTCGCTCGACGGCTCGGTGGAGACTGTCACGGTCCGCCCGATCTGGATGTCGTTCGGAAGGACGGCGGTCGGGCTCAATGTGTAGGTCATAACACGGCGGTCGGGCTGCCGGATCACGATTGTCTGCCCGGGCTCGTACTTGACGACCTCACCCGTGATGGTGACGACCTTCGGGCTGTCGGAGCTCTCGATCGTCGTCGTCTTCGACTTCACCTCCTGGGCTGTCAGGAGTGTGGCCGCCGCGGCTGTCGCCAGCGCCAGGAAAAGGCTGCGCCATTTCATCGGATCCTCCTTCTTCTTCCGCGAGGCGGGGCTGGCGAAAGGGCGCCGACCTCGCCACGCCGAAAAACGATCCCCCGCACCATGCGGGAGATCGTGCCGCTGCCGGATGAATCAGGCGGCGGTCTTTTTCATCTTCTTCGAATGCGACGCGGTCGGGTACGCCACGACCGTCGTCACCTTGTCGCCGCCATCGGTCTTCGAGTAGGTGACCTTGACGCGGTCTCCCACGCCGAACGTGCCCTTGGTGGCGACGTTCTCACTCAGATCGAAGCTGTAGTCCTTGTCCTTGGGCCCGGTCACCGTGATCTTCTTGCCGGCCTCGTAGGACTTGACCGTCCCGATGACAGACTCCGTCTTGGTTTTCGTGTTCGGCCCTGGACCCTTCTGCTTCATTGTGGATTCCATGTGCACGGAGCTCTCCCCGTGCGCCGCCCGGGCCTCGGCGGCCTCGGCCTCGGACTTGGTGGACCCAGAGGGCTTCGCGCCCGCCTTCGCCTCGGAGAGGACCGTCACCTGGTCCTTGCCTGCGGTGTCTTTGGTGTATTCGACCTTGGCCATCTGTCCGACCGCGATGTTCCCCTCGACCCGAGCGTTCTGGTCCAGATCGAAGGAATAGCTCCTGTCGCCAGGACCGGTGATCTTGATCTTCTTGCCGGCCTCGTACTCTTTGACGGTTCCGGTCACGGTCCTCGTTTTCGTCTTCATGGTCCCCTGAGCGCCCTTCTCCTTGGTCGTGGACTCCGAGACGTTCTTAGTCTGGCCAATCGCGGCCCCCGTGACGAGGAACGCGAGGACTGTCACCATTCCCGTCCACCTCCACCGTTTCATCTTTCTCCCCCCTCCGGCGGCGCACAAGAACCGCCGATAAAGAAAGGTTCAAGAATCGTGCCGGCCGAGGTGGGTTATTCTGAATCCCGATGCGCCCGCAACGCTGGGTTCTGACGGCTCTTTTCACTGTATTCCCGGCGTTCGGTGGAGCGGTCCCGCCAGACAAGCCCGTGTGGCCCCTGACCCTGCGGGAGGGGCTTCCGGCGACGCTGCCCGGCTACGCCCCGGCTCCTTCCGACCCGCTGCCCGAAGAGAGCGAAAACGAAATGGGCCCCTACGTCGAAGTCTCGCGCTTCTTCCAGCGCATCGAGAGCCAGACCTCGGTGCATCAGTTCCGGGTGGCCATCCAGGACTACGGGAGCGGAAAGGATCTTGTCGCCGCTCTCCGCAAGGCTTTCAGCGAGGCGAAACAGACAGGCGGAGTCGAGGCCAGGGAGCTCGAAATCTCGGGGCGCAAGGCCTTCGTCGTGACGGATCGCTCGTCCGGCCGGCCGACGACGCTCGTCACCGTCCTCGTGACGCCGTCGCGGCTCGTCCTCGGTCAGGGCGCGAATGTGCCGGGGGAGGAGGCGGTGGCGCTCGTGAAGAACGTGGACCTCGCGAAGGTCGCCGCGGTCAAAAAGGGGACCAGTTGAGAGTCGAGAGTTGACGGTCGAGAGAGGGAGCCCGGTCGTTCGCCGGGCGCGGCGGGAAGATGGGCGCAGGATCGTAGAGCTCGACCGGGAGCTCGCGCGATTCGAGAAGCTCCAGCCTCCCGACGTCGCGGAAGCGGAAAGGCTCCTCTCCTGGATCTTCGAGTCGAAGAGGCTCGAGGCCCTCGTCGCCGAGCTCGACGGCCGCATCGAAGGCGTCGCGCTCTTCTACGAGGGGCTCGGCACCTTCCGGGCGAAGCCGTTCCTGTATCTCGAGGACCTCGTCGTGTCCGACGCGGCGCGGAGCCGCGGCGTCGGCGAGGCGCTCATGGCAGCTCTGGCCCGCGAAGCCGTCTCCCGCGGCGCGCTGCGCGTCGAGTGGGTCGTCCTCGACTGGAACGAGCGCGCGATGCGCTTCTACGACCGCTTGGGCGCCCGCCGCCCTCACGAATGGGTCAAATATGTGTTGGAAGGGGAAGCCATGGACAACCTCGCCGCACCAGGGCGTGTGTTGAGATCGCGTTGAATCCTTGTCGATTTTTTGACGAGTCAGCGAGGGCCAGGCCAAGGAGGAGAAGCGATGGAGTGCCATCGCTAGACCCCTATCGGGTGCCAGGTGGTCTTGATCTCGACGAAGGATTCGATGAAGTCGAGGCCCTGGGCCTTCTCGGAGAAGTAGTCGGCGACGGCGTAGCGTTTCACGCGCTTGACGTTGACGGCGGCGTCCTCGCCGATGGCCTTCGAGAGCGCGGCGTCGCCGCCGGCGTCGGCGATGGCTTGGACGTCCATGTGGCGCGCCAGGTGCGGGACCAGCTCCTCCTTGCGCCCGGAAATCAGATTCGCGACGCCGGCGGGCAGGTCGGAGGTCGCCAGGACTTCGGCGAGCTCCAGGCAGGCGAGCGGATACGACTCGGAGAGAAGGACGACCGCCGCGTTGCCCGCGACGATGACCGGAGCCAGGTGCGACACGAGGCCGAGCAGGTCGGGCTTCTCCGGCGCGACGACGCCCACGACGCCCATGGGCTCGGGGACCGAGAAGTCGAAATAGGAGGAAGCGACCGGGTTCACGGTCCCCAGAAGCGCGCCGAACTTGTCGGACCAGCCGGCATAGTGAACGAGCCGATCGATCGAGGCGCGGACCTCCCGTCTTGCGGCGGCTGGCGGCAGCCCCCGGGTCTCTGCGAGAAGCTTCGCGAACGAGTCCGCGCGCCCCTCCAGCATCTCCGCCATCCGATAGAGGATCTGCCCCTTCAGGTACGCGCTCTTACCCGCCCAGCCTGGCTGCGCCTCGCGAGCCTTGCGGACCGCCTCGCGCAGGTCCTTGCGAGACCCGCGCGACACATTGGCGAGGAATCCCGTCTTCGCCGACTCGATCGGGTCGTAGCGCCCCGACTCCGTCCGCACGAATTCTCCGCCGATGTAGAGCTTGTAAGTTTTCTTGACTCTTAAAGCAGGGCCGGGCGAGTCCTGGTGTTCCACAGTCAACAGCTCGCCGCCCGGCCCCGGAAGAGAGAGTTCAAAGTTAGTTCGGCGAGGTGAGAAGCAGGGTCCGTCTGCGCCGGTAAGCTTTTCACGACAGTTCGACGTACGCACGTAGGCCATGCACGCCGCCTTCGCGGCCGAAGCCCGACTCCTTGTAGCCGCCGAAGGGGGAAGAGGGGTCGAACTTGTTGAAGGTGTTCGCCCAGACGACGCCGGCCTTCATCCTCGAGGTGATCTTGAAGATCTTCGATCCCTTGTCCGTCCAGACGCCGGCGGAGAGGCCGTAGGGGATGTTGTTGGCCTTCTCGACTGCCTCTTCCGGGGTCCGGAAGGTCATGACGGTGAGCACCGGCCCGAAGATCTCCTCGCGGGCGATCCGGTGGGACTGCGCAACGCCGGTGAAGAAGGTGGGAGGGAAGAAGTAGCCCTTCTCGGGGATCGCGCAGGAGGACTGGTGAAGCTCGGCCCCCTCCTCGACGCCGCAGGCCACGAGCTCCCGGATCTTGTCGAGCTGCATCTTCGAGTTGATCGCTCCGACGTCCGTGTTCTTGTCCAGCGGATCCCCGAGCCTCAGAGTGGCGATCCGGCGTTCGAGCTTGGCCAGCACCGTGTCCGCGACCGACTCCTGCACGAGGAGCCTCGACCCCGCGCAGCAGACGTGCCCCTGGTTGAAGTAGATGCCGTTGACGATCCCCTCGACGGCCTGGTCGAGCGGGGCGTCCTCGAAGATGATGTTGGCGGCCTTGCCTCCCAGCTCCAACGTCAGGCGCTTGCCGGTTCCGGCGGTCGCGCGCTGGATGGTCTTGCCCACCTCCGTCGAGCCGGTGAAGGCGATCTTCCGGATCCGGGGGTGGTTGACGACGTGCGCTCCCGTCTCTCCGGCGCCCGGAAGGATGTTGACGACCCCCGGCGGCAGGTCAGCCTCCTGGCAGATCTTCGCGAGCGCGAGGGCCGTCAGCGGGGTCGTCTCGGCGGGCTTCAGGACCACGGTGTTGCCGCAGGCCAGGGCCGGCGCGATCTTCCAGGCGGCCATCAGGAGCGGGAAATTCCACGGGATGATCTGGCCGCACACGCCGATGGACGAGACGGTGTGGCGGGGAAAGGCGTACTCGAGCTTGTCCGCCCACCCGGCGTGGTAGAAGAAGTGCGCGAGCGCGAGCGGGACGTCCACGTCGCGGGATTCCTTGATCGGCTTGCCGCCGTTCATGGACTCGAGAACCGCAAGCTCGCGGGACTTCTCCTGGATCAGCCTCGCGATGCGGTAGACATATTTCCCTCTCTCGGCGGGCTTGAGTCTCGACCAGCGCTTCCGGTGGGCCTCCTCCGCCGCTGCGACCGCGGAGTCCACGTCCGCGGCCCCGGCCTCGGCGACCTCGGCCAGGACCTCCTCCGTGGCGGGGTTGATCGTCTCGAAGTACTTCTTCGACTTCGGCGCGACGAACTTCCCGCCGATGAAGAGGCCGTATCTGTTCTGGAGCCGGACGTGGTCCTTAGACTCCGGCGCCGGCGCGTACTCCCACGCTGCACCGAACTCGAGCCGCGGCCGTTCCCTCTCGAACTTCTCCGCGGCTTCCTTTCGGCCCGCTTTCTCCTCGACGATCGTGCTCATGTTACGAAGCTCTCGGCTTTCAACTATCAGCTCAATCTAAAACCCAAAATCCAAAATCCAAAACCGATTCAATCCTTCGTGAAGTAGTCTTCGTTCTGGTAGCGGCCGCTCGTCTCCTTGACGAGCTGCATCAGCAGATCGTTGGTCAGCGTCGAGGCGCCCAGGCGAAACAGATCGGGCGTCAGCCAGGCGTCCCCGAGCGTCTCCTTGGCCAGGACGAGCAGGTGGAGGGCCTGCTTGGAGGTCTTGATACCGCCGGCCGGCTTCATCCCGATCCGCCGCCCCGTGTCGAGGTAGAAGTCGCGGATGGCCTCGAGCATCACCAGGACGACAGCCGGCGTGGCCGCCGGCGTGATCTTGCCGGTCGAGGTCTTGATGAAGTCCGCTCCCGCGGCCATCGCGAGGTGAGACGCCCTGCGCACGTTGTCGTATGTCTCGAGCTCTCCGGTCTCCAGGATGACCTTCAGGTGAGCCTCGCCGCAGGCGTCCTTGACCGCCAGGATCTCGGAAGAGACCTTCGCGTAGTCGCCCGCGAGAAAAGCCCCTCGATCGATGACCATGTCGATCTCATCGGCGCCCATGGCCACGGCGCGGCGCGCATCCTCGATCTTGACCGGCAGCGGCACGAGCCCCGCGGGGAAGCCGGTCGCGACCGCGGCGACCTTGACGCCACTGCCGGCCAGGGCGTCCTTCGCCACCGGGACGAGGTTGGGATAGACGCAGACGGCCGCGACATGAGGCACCGACGGGTCCCCCGGGAGCGGCCGCATCGCTTTCTGGCAGAGCTGCCGGACCTTCCCCTCGGAGTCCTTCCCCTCGAGGGTCGTCAGGTCGATCATGGAGATGGCGAGACGGATTCCGGTCTTCTTCGCCTCCTTCTTGATCGAGCGCTTTCCCAGGGAGACGGCCCTCTCCTCGACCCCGACCTGGTCCACGCGGGGAATGGAAGCCGGGTCGAACGGCAAGACAGGAACAGTGCTCATAAGGAAGCGTGAATTATAGGTCGGACGCGGGGACGCGGGGACCCCGTCCGCCTCACCCGTTGGGAATGTCCCAGAGCTCCTTGACGGCGGGGTGGTCCCACGCGATGCGGTATTCGTCCGGGCTCGCTGGGTCGAAGATCTCCGTCACGATGTAAAAGAGGGCGCACGGATTGGACAGCGGACGGTAGCCGTGAGCGACGCCCGCCGGAATCCGGACGAGCACGTCCCGCCCTCCGCCGGCCACGACCACCTGCGTCTGCCCGCGCGTCGGAGAGTCCTTCCGGATGTCGTAGAGCACGACCTTCGCCTTCGAGGGGGGAGGGAAGAACCAGATGTCTTCCTGCTTCAAGTGGTAGTGGAGGCCCTTGATGTGGCCATCGGCATCCACGATCGAGTAGTTCATCTGCGCCAGCTGGACTCCCTGGAAGAATTCGGCAAGGGCTCGACCGGCGTCGTGGCCGGCCCGGCTCCGGAAGACTTCGAGGAAGAAGCCTCGGTCGTCGGTGAATCGGGAAAGAGAGGTCGTTCGGACGCCCTGGATCGCCGTCGCGGGCGCATAGGTCTTTGGCTGCGCACGGAACTCGGGGTCGATGTCTTCGGGAGTCATTTGGGGGATTGTAGTTGAGAGGCGAGAGATGAAGGTTGAGAGTAAAAAAAGACGGGCGGCCAGGCCGCCCGTCGAATCTGTGGCGCACAGGGCGCTCTCGCCGGGAGAAACGACTATCGGCTGGCGACCTTGGTCGACTTGATGTCGCCCTTGGCCGTCCACGTGATGTTGAAGCCGTTCTTGTGGTCTTGCGAGAACCTGTTCTCTCCGTCGAAATGGTGCTTCGAATAGGCCAGGACGAACCCGTCGTTGGAGTTGGAGAACCAGTACTGCAGGTTCTTGACGACTGTCGGTGAGGCCTTGTCGGGCCCCGTCGTCTTGTCCAGCGTGATCTCGGCCATGCCGCTGCCCATCTTGGCGTGCGACATCTTGGCGTCGTCGTGCCATTCGATTGTGTCCTCGCGGGTCTCGAACTTCTTCCACTTCACGTTGAATACGGTCTTGGCGATCTCGGTGAGCGCCTTGCGCTGCTCGGGGCTGGACTTCTTGTCGAAGGTCACGACCGCCCAGTCGGTCGGCATGCCGGGGCCGGGCTTCTTGTGCCATTCGCCGCCGAGGTCGCCGGACATCCACAGCAGCTGATCGGAGAGGTCCACATCTCCGTAGTGGCTTCCCTTGCGGAACTTGTACACGTTGTTGAACATGCACATGTGCTCGTTCGCCGACGGGCCGAAGTAGCACGTGCAGAACAGAGGACAGGAACAACCCTCGATCGTGTCGGCCGTAACGCTATACGTGCGGGAACGGTCCGCCGGCTCCGCCGCGATCAGGACGGCCGCGACGACGGCCAGAGCGAGAAACGGGACGATCTTCCTTCTCATGCCTCCTCCTCTTTGATGCGGCTCCGCTCACGTTCAGACCGTGGACGGCGGCCGCGGACAACCATCTGAAAGAGTGACTCCAAGCCTCCTTCTACTCCCGCAACTCGTCGAAATCAAGGCCGCCTCTCCCGCGGAAAGTGCTAGGCTCGAGCCCTCGTTCGGGGGAAGGATCATGATCAAACGGATCGTTTTCGCGGCCCTCCTCGGATGCCTGGTCGGCTCCTGGCTCGCCGCCGCCGGTCCCGATCCGCGGGAGCGCAACTTCAAGTTCTTCGTGGACGGCGTCGAGATCGACGGAGTCGTCGGCTACCGGATCGCCTTCGCCCGGCTGCCGGTCAGCCGGACCGACTCGAGACGGCTGGACCTGTCCTATTCGCCGGACCAGCGGGTTCTCTCCCTGACGGTGACCCAGAAGGGCTTGAACCGGCTCCAGGACTGGTTGAACAGCGCGACCGACACGCAGGCTCCCTCGGCCAAGACGGTCACGATCGAGGCCCGCGACAACCAGGACACGCTCCTCGCCAAGTGGGAGCTGACCGGGGTCGCGCCGAGCACGTTCTCTTCGGCGGCCGCGGGAAACATCAACGAGGTGGATTCGACCCTCGAGTTCCTCTTCGACCGTCTCCGTCTCGTCCAGGCCAACGGCAAATAAGTGCTCGGTTCTCGGTGCCCGGTTTTCGGGATGGGCCCAAACCGACTACCGACTACCGACCACCGACCACCGGGCACCGAACTTCGGCTAAGGGTGACTGTTCAGCCCCCTGATCGCTTCGAGGAACCCCAGAGGCGGCCGCTCGAAGCGGGCGCCAAAGCCCGGCCGGCGGTTGTGAGGGAGGGTGTGGACGACACTCGCGCGGACCCGGAAGCTGCGCCGGTCGCGAGGCAGCGAGAAGACGAAATCCACGTACTCGCCTTGCCCCGGGACTCTGGCGGCGGCCACGTACATCCCGGCCAGATTGATGGACTCCACGAAACCGATCAACTGGTCCTCGCCCCATCGGAGCGAGGCGGGAGCTCCGACCGACACTCTCGGTGAGATGCGCTGTTCGGACAGCTTTCGAGCGATGAGGTTTCTCGTAGCAGTCAATCTTGCCGCCGATCAGAGGTCTTGGCCGATCCTAGCAGACTGCGGGGCAAGAGAAAAGGAGCTCGGCGGCCCGCTCAGATCCGGGCGTTCTTGAAGGCCGGGAGGAGCGTCTTCTCGAGCTTCACGAAGAGCCGGGCCGTGGCCTCGACGTCTCTCCGGCAATAGAGCGCGATCTCACGCAGCCGCCCGGCCTTGTAG
>JBKPBH010000202.1:0-12208 GCA_046726795.1 Acidobacteriota bacterium | reverse complement strand
GCTCCTTCCTTCGCGGGAACGCGAACGATTCTGTTCGTTCAGGTCGTAGGCGATTCGAAAGAGGTCTGGCGCATGGAAACCGATGGAACCGGCAGCCGCCGGTTGGCGGCGGCGTGTGACTCGCCGATTGCGAATCAGGCAGCGGACTCGTTCGTCTGCGTCGGCGAAAACCATCGCTCGCTGTTCGCCTATCCCATCGAGGCCGGGCGGGGGCGGCTCGTTTACGAGCTTCCGGCCGGAGAGCAGTTTCGCTGCGCGCGCTGGAACGATCGGGGAGACAGGATTCTCGCGGTGACCGACAAGGGGCGGATTCTGGAGCTCAGCGCTTCGGGCCCGGTTCTCCTTTCCGAGGACCAGCTCCCCCTTCCCGGATCGGAGGTCAATTCCACTGTCTTTACCGCCGCACTGGCGGAACGTGGGGCCCTCCAGGCCTTCTCCGTCGCGCGATTCGCCTCGTCTCTCTATCTCCTTGCTGGACTAGAATAGGCACATTTTCGAAGGAGGGTGAAGTGGCAAAGCGAACACGCAAGAAGTCTGGCGGCAAGGGCGCTATCAAGCGAAAGACGTTTCTCATGGAGGTCGAGGTCTCTACTCGAACCACGCCTAAGACAGCACCCCTGTACGCTTGCGCGATGACGGTTAAGAGAATCACCTCCAAACGCGCGAAGTAGTGCTCGTCCGAAGTCCCAACCTCCTGGTTTCGTGGAAAGGGACCCGGCTCTCCGTCAAGAACCTCGAAAGCGGCAGGGGAGTCCTTGGAACCCCGGCCCTCGTCGAGCTCCTGGACCGCTTCGGCGAGCCATCGCCGGAGAAGGAAGTGGCCAGGGGCCTCGAGGGTTATGAAGGCAGATCCGTAGAAGCCGCGATCCGGCGCCTTCGAGGCCTTGGCTTCCTGCTGTCCGCTGCTCAAGCGGCACGCAGGACTTCGCACATCGACGCCTGGAAACAGAACCTCGCGTCGGTCAACCACCACCTCGCAGCGAGAGACTTGCGATACGTCCAGAGCCAGACCGCCATCAATGCGTTCTTCCGGCGACGCCTCTCGGAGGAGCGGCAACCGCCGAGGTTCAAGCGATACCGCCGGGCGGCGTCCTCGCGAAGACTGTCACGCGCACGGCTTTCCTCCCACGCCGCCACTCTCCGCCGTATTCTCGAGGCCCGCCGGACCGTTCGCGAGTTCGCGCGCTCCGCGGCTCCCTTCGAAGCCTTCTCGGAGATCGTGCGGGGAACCTGGGGAAAGACGGGCTATCTCGAGACGGGAGTCCTCGGCCGGCTGACGACCAAGACGAGCCCCTCGGCCGGCGCGCGCCATCCCATCGAATGCTACGTCCTGGCGTGGAATGTCGCGGATCTCACGCCGGGGCTCTATCACTACGACGTTCGTGCCGACGAGCTGAGGCGGCTTCGATCCGGAGATCTTCGAAGGGAGGCGGTCGCGGCGGCTTCCGGCCAGAAATACGTCGCCAGGGCCGCGTTCCTTTGCATCATGACCGCCGTCTTCGGACGCACGCTGTGGAAATACCCGACCGAGAACGCCTATCGCGTCGTCTGGCTCGACGCCGGGCACCTCGCACAGACCTTCTGCCTGCTGGCCACTTCCCTGGGCCTGGGACCGTTTCAGACGGCGGCGATCCAGGATTCCTACATCGAGAAGCTGATCGGGCTGGACGGGATCAAGGAGTTCCCCGTCTACCTCTGCGGCGCGGGGGTGCCGGCGAAGAAGCTTCTCTGATCCGGGGGCCGCAAGCTCAAGGAAGAGACACGGCCGGCTCCTCGTCGGAGCCTTCCTGGATCCCTTCGAAGAGGATCGTCGAGAGGTAGCGCTCGCCGGTGTCGGGGAGCATCGCGAGGACCGCGGAGCCCTTCCCGGCCTTCGCGGCGATCTTCCTGGCGCCCGCGAAGGTGCCGCCCGAGGAGATGCCGCAGAAGATCCCTTCCTTCGCCGCGAGGTCGCGCGCCGCGTCGCGGGCCTCCGTGTCGGTCACCGTCACGAGCTCGTCGAACCCGTGCCGGTTCAGGACGGCGGGAATGAAGTCCGGAGTCCATCCCTGGATCTTGTGGGGCTTCCACTCTTTGCCGGCGAGCAACGCCGCGCCCTCCGGCTCGACGACGGCGATCTTCGTCTCGGGGCGTGCCCTTCGGATCATGTCTCCGGCTCCCGTCAGCGTGCCGCCGGTGCCGTAGCCCGTCACCCACCAGTCGAGCCTCTTCCCGACGAAGTCCCGGAGGATCTCCGGCCCGGTCGTGTTGCGGTGGTACTCGGGATTCGCCTCGTTTTCGAACTGGCGAGCCAGGAACCAGCCGTTCTTCTTCGCCAGCTCCTCCGCCTTCTTGACCATTCCGGTTCCACGCTCCGCGGCCGGTGTCAGGATGACCTTCGCTCCGAGGATGCGCATCAGCTTCCGGCGCTCGACCGAGAAGCTGTCCGACATGACAGCGACGAACGGGTATCCCTTGACCGCGCAGACCATCGCGAGCGCGATCCCGGTGTTCCCGGAGGTCGCCTCGACTACGGTCTGACCCGGCTTGATCGTTCCGCGCCGCTCCGCGTCCTCGATGATCGCGATCGCCAGCCGGTCCTTGACCGAGGAGAGCGGATTGAACGCCTCGCACTTGACGTACATCGTCGTTCCGGGCGGCGCCAGCCGCTGGATCTGGACGATGGGGGTGTTCCCGATGGTTCCGAGGATGTTTTCGTGGATCATGGAGAGACTCCTTCCGACGTCCGAGCCGGCGTAGGATAAGCGGAAACGATGGTCCGGAGACTCCTGTTCCTCATGCTCTCATCCGGTCTGCCCGCCTTCGCTCTGGCCGCGCCGCGGACGATGCGCGTGGATTACTACCACACCGGCAACGCGTCCGAGGAACGCTTCAGTCTCGACCGCGTGGTCGTCGAGCCGCTGGAATGGCCCGGCTCGCCGGCGCGGGCCGTGGACGGCACCAACCTCGGCAAGTATTTCTTCGAAGTCTCCGACGCGGCGTCGGGCCGCGTTCTCTTCTCCCGCGGCTTCGCCTCTATCTATGGAGAATGGGAGACGACCGCGCAAGCGAAGGAGCGGATGCGTACGTTCCACGAGTCGTTGCGCTTCCCGCGCCCCGACGCGCCCGTGCGAATCGCCGTGAAGAAGCGCGACGCGAAAAACGCCTTCCGCGATGTGTGGACCGCCGCAGTCGATCCCAAGGACATGTTCGTGGACGACAGTGCGCCGGCCTCCCCCGGCCCGCTGCTGGCGATCGAGAAGCACGGCGAGCCCCCCGACAAGGTGGACTTCCTGATCCTCGGAGACGGTTACACCGCCGCCGAGCGCGGCAAGTTCGAGAGGGACGCGCGGCGTCTGGTCGAGATCCTGTTCGCGGTCTCGCCGTTCAAGGAGCGGAGAAACGACTTCAACGTCTGGGGCCTCTGTCCGCCCTCCGAGGAGTCCGGGGTCTCGCGACCCTCGACCGGTGTTCACCGGCGCTCCCGCGTGGGCGCGACCTACGACGCCTTCGGCTCGGAACGCTACGTCCTGACCTTCGAGAACCGCTCGCTGCGCGACGTGGCCTCCTTCGCGCCTTACGAGTTCATCGAGATCCTGACGAACTCCCGCACCTACGGCGGCGGCGGCATCTTCAACCTGTACTCGACCGTCGCCGCGGACAGCCTCTGGTCTCCCCACGTGTTCGTCCATGAGTTCGGCCATCACTTCGCGGGTCTGGGCGACGAGTACTACACCTCCGAGGTGGCCTACGGGCCGGCGCCGCCTGAGCGCGTCGAGCCGTGGGAGCCCAACGTGACCGCGCTTCACGACCCCGGAACCCTCAAGTGGCGCGACCTCGTCTCGCCCGGGACACCGATTCCGACACCGTGGAACAAGGAGGCGTTCGAGGCCCACTCGCGCGAGGTCCAGAAGAAGAGGCGGCAGATCCGCGCCGAGGGGCGGCCCGAAGAGGAGATGGACACACTCTTCCTCGAGCAGAAGAAAGAGGACATGCGATTGCTGGGGTCCGAGAAGTACGCCGGGAAGGTCGGCGCCTTCGAGGGGGCGATGTACGAGGCGAAGGGCTACTACCGGCCGCAGCTCGACTGCGTCATGTTTTCGCGCGACGACGTCCCCTTCTGCGCCGTGTGCCGGCGCGCGATCGAGCGCATCATCGATTTTTACTCGGGGCGTACGGTGAAATGAGTTTCGCGCGCGGAATCCGGCTGGCCGGATTCGCCCGGCGGCACCTGGGACGCATGACGCGCGGCCGCCGGGAGGTGATGGAGCACCTGTCCTCGCCGCGGCCGGCGAATCTTCCGATGCCGACGTTCGTGCAGCTGCGCGTCACGAACCTCTGCAACCTGCGATGCAAGATGTGCGGGCAGTGGGGCGACACGGGGATCTTCCGGACGGACGGATTCTCCGCCTCGGCCACCGACGGCGAGAAAGAGAGGAAGAGGATCCAGGACTTGATCGGCGCCAGACGCCAGCTCGCCCTCTCGGATTACATCCGGCTGCTGGACGAGATCGCCCCCTCCCGGCCGATCGTGAGCCTCTTCGGAGGGGAGCCCTTTCTCTACCCCGACATCCTCCCGCTGATCCGCGAGGTCAAGAAACGCGGCCTGACCTGCACGGTCATCACCAATGGCGGACGCCTGGAGATGCACGCTCGCGAGCTGGTCGAAGCCGGCATCGACTCAGTCGCGGTCTCCATCGACGGGCCTCCCGAGGTCCACGACCGCATCCGCGGCCAGAAAGGCGCGTACGAGAAGGCGGTGGCGGGCATCCGCGCTCTGGCCAGCTGGCGCGAGAAGCTCGGCCGTATCCTCCCGATGCAGATCGCCATCCTGCCGATCACGGACCTGAATCTGGAGTCGATCGGGCCGGCGGTGGCGGCGCTGCGGGAACTGCCGCTCGACACGATCAACGTCGGCCTGCGGTGGTTCATCCCCAAAGCGGTCGGCGCCGAATACGAGAGCGTCATGCGCGAGACCTTCGGGATCGAGGCGTCCTCCTGGAAGGGGTTCGAGTTCGACGCCTCGGATCTGGCGGCGACGCGGGGGCGGCAAATGGGGGACCTCGTGCGGTTGCTCAAGGGATTGAAGCGCCGGCGCTTCCTCGACTCGACACTCGGCCGGCCCTGGGTCTCCTTCGTCCCGGACGTGCCCGCGGAGAGAGTTCCCGAATACTTCCGCGACTTCTCGCAGACCTTCGGCCACGACCTCTGCCCGGTCGCCTGGTACTTCGCGCAGGTCGAGCCGGACGGACAAGTCTGCTTCTGCGGCGATTTCCCGGACTACTTCATCGGCAACGTGCGCAAACAGTCTTTCCGGGACATCTGGACGGGGGAGAAGGCCTGGAAATTCCGCGAGAAGCTCGCGAAAGAGCCGCTCCCGATCTGCGCCCGCTGCTGCGGCAACTACGTCTACGGCAAGTGGGGTCGGCCGAGGGCTCCGCGGAGCAGCTCGTGAACCTCCGCGAAGCCTGACGGGAAAGCGGTGTGTCGAGACGGCCGCATCGGGATTCGCCCGCGCCGGTCTGGATTATCATCCGCCTCCTAGAAGGAGGGGATATGAAAAGAAGGACGATCTTGATTTCTCTGGCGACTCTTTTCGCCGGCGTCGCGGCGGGCCTCGCTGCGGACGCGAACATCGGCACCTGGAAACTCAACGAGGCCAAGTCGAAGCTCGCTCCGGGAGGAGTGAAGAACAACACCGTCGTTTACGAAGCCGCGGGCGACCAGGTGAAGATCACGGTGGACGGCACGGATGCCGAAGGCAAGGCGGTTCATCACGAGTGGACGGGCAAGTACGACGGCAAAGACTATCCCGTCGTTGGCGACTCGACCTCCGACACGCGGTCCTACACGAAGATCGACGATCACACGCTGACGTTTACGGCCAAGAAGGGGAGCAAGACGATCGTGACCGGCCGCGTCGTCGTCTCGGCCGACGGCAAGAGCCGCACCGTCACCACGAGCAGCACCGATTCGAAGGGCAAGGACGCCAGAAGTACGGCGGTTTACGACAAGCAGTAGCCCGGGTCTGCAGAGGGCGCCTTTCACCGCGGTTGGCCCGGCTATTCGCCGCTCTCGTCCTCGCCGTTCCAGAAACGATAGAAGTTGAACCACTGGGTCGGGTGGTCGCGGATCACCACCTCCAGATCCGAGGCCACGCGCGTCATGATGCGGACCGCGTCGTCATCGGGCGAGAGAGAAAGATCGGCGGACAGCGGGTCGCCCCAGACGTTGAAATACGATCCGTCGCGGGCGCGCAGGAAGAAGCCGGGCAGGATGTCGCACCCGCAGAAGCGCGCGAGAAGAGCCGGTGAGCGGAGGAACGGCGTCGGCCGGCCGAAAAAGGAAACGAGGACCCGGTCCTCCGGATAGGCGCGGTCCACGAGGAGGGCCACCGCGCGCCCTCTTTCGACAGCCTCTCGGACGCGGAAGGCCGTCGCCATCGAAGAGCCGATGTCGATCGATTCGACGCCCAGGCGCGCGCGCAGCTTGAGTCTCATCTCCTGAACGCCGGGGTCGAGCTCGGGCTGGCCGACGACAGCCGCCGTCAGCCCGTGCGTTCTCAGGGTAACCGCTCCCATCTCCCAGTTTCCGACATGGCCGGTCACGAGCAGGAAGCCACGACCGCCGCGGCGGCTCGCGGCGAGGACGCGGGCATCCTGGAGGACCGTCGTGATCCTCGGCGTGAAGGCCTCGCTGCGGAGACGCCAGGTGTCGATCGTGGCGCGGCCGTACTCGAAGAAGAGCTGGCGCGTCAGGCGGACGGCATCATCGCGCGAGACATCGAGCGCTCGGCGGAAGTTGTCCCGGATGCCGTCCTGGGTCCGGCGCATGAAAGTCACCGCGAGGCTGTTGCCGAAGAAGTTGATCCCGTTCAGCACGGGCAGCGGCAGCCAGCGGGCTCCGTAGTGCAGCCCGCCGTAGACGACGCGGTTCGACAGGCCATGGCTGACCCATTTCTGGCGCGCCCGAGGCTCGAGTGGCCGGCTCTCGCCGGCCGAAGCGGTCTCCGTTTCGTGCATCGGCCGGACAAGTCTACAATTTGCGGCCGAATGCGGGTTCTGCTCTTCCGGCCCGATCCGGGCAACGAGCGTTTCGGCTTGGGCCCGTTCTTCCGGGTCGAACCGCTGGGGCTCGAGTACGTGGCGGCCGCGCTCCGCCGGCAGGGGCACGAGCCGACGGTGGTGGACCTGCGCTTCGGACACAGTGTCCGCGCCTGGGTCCGCAGGACTCGCCCGGCCCTCGTCGGCATCTCCTGCATGCACGCGTTGGAATACGGCCAGGTTCTGGAGGTCGCACGGCGGATCCGGCGCGAGGCGCCGGAGGCCTTCATCGTAGTCGGCGGACACGCCGCGGCGGCCTATCCGGCTCCGTTGGAGGCGGACGGCATCGACGCGATCTGCGTGGACGACGGCGAGGAAGTCGTCCCCGCGCTCGCCGACGCGCTCGCCTCTGGAAGTCCAATCTCTTCGGTCCCGGCGCTCAAGTGGCGCGCGCCGGAGGGGTGGATCTCGACGCCGCCGCTCTCCGAACGCACCGGTCTCGATCGGGTCCCGCTTCCTGCCCGCGACACCGTCGAGCGCGACCGCGGCCGCTACCACTGCCTCCTCTTCAAGCCGGTCTGGTTGGTCGAGACCGCGCGCGGCTGTCCCTTTCGCTGCAACTTCTGCTCGGTCTGGCAGCTCTATGGGCGCTCTTTCCGGGAGCGGTCGATCGGCGCGGTGATCGAGGACCTCGCGTCGGTCGGCGACTCCGTCTTCGTCGCCGACGACCTCTTCTGGAACCATCCCGCGAGAAGCCTGGAGCTGGCCGAGGCTTTGAAGAAGCGCGGAGTCAAGAAGCGCTGGCTCCTGGTGCAGACGCGGACCGACATCGTCTGCCGCAACCCGGAGCTGCTCGACGCCTGGCGGCCGCTGGCGAAGGATTTCGACATCTTCTTCGGTCTCGAAGCGGCCTCCGATGACGGCCTGGCCCACGTCGTCAAGGACAATGACGTCGCGGCCTCGGTCGAGGCAGCGAAGATTTCACGCTCGATGCGGTACGGCGTGACCGGCAACTTCCTCGTGGATCCGGACTGGCGGGAGGAAGACTTCCGCGAGCTCTGGGACTTCGTCGCCCGCCACGGCTTCCAGCGCGCCGGATACACGATCCTGACCCCGCTGCCCGGAACGGAGCTGCATCAGAAGCTCGCGCCGAGACTCGCCGGGCAGCCCTGGTTCAAGTACGACATGCACCACGTCCTCTGGGAGCCGCGCCTGGGCGCGAAGCGCTTCTTCGAGCTGTACGCGGAGACCTGGCGCCGCTCGATCCTGAACCTCGGCGGCGAGAAATCCTGGACCGACTGGATGCGCCAGGTCCGCCCGCGCGAAATCCCCTACTTGACGCGCGTCCTCCTGCGCACGCAGCGCATGATGAACGCCTCGGCGTACCTGAGAGAGCATGAAGCGGCCGCGAAAGCTCCAATGACCATCACGAGCGCAGCGGCGCCGGCGTCCTAGCCGGTTACTTCTGTCGCGTCAGCCTGATCGCGGCCGTGTTCTCCTTTCCGTTTTCGCGGGCGGTCCATTCCTCGGTCAGGTGATCGGCATCGGCGAAGGTCACGACCAGGCGGACCATGTGCATCGCTTCGGGGGAAGCCAGATTCGTCGCGTCGAGGTAGGCGAAAGCGATCTTCTTTCCCTCGCCGGATAGCCCGTCGGCCTTCAGGCGCGGCTGGTTGTCGGCCGAGCAGTAATGGGTCATCACGAGGCGGCTTCCGTCCAGATGGTAGATCGATACCATGTCGGACCCGTCCGGCTCGCGAATGGATTCGACAAGGGCGTGCCCGGAGGAGACGAGCTTGTAGGAGATCTGTACCTTGCCTTCCGGGGAATCTCCGGCCCAGTTTCCGACGAGGGATTTCATCTTGTCCCAGGCGGGGTTGCCTCCCTCGCCCGCGCCCGATGCGCCCGCGATGAAAAACGCGAGGAGAGTCACGCCGAGACGGCCAAGAGTCTTCATGAGGCCTCCTTTCCCTTGTCGCTCGCCTTTGCGCTCGACACGCGAAGAATAGCCCGAGAGCTATATTTCGGGCGTGGCAGATCGGATCTTCCTCCTGTCGCCGGCGAGCTGCTCGGGAAGGCGCGCGCGAATGGTGCTCTCCCCGAAGGCGAGCTTCGATCTGGCGAGGCGGTTGCGGGCGCCGGAGGGAGCGCCTCTAGGCGAGGTCTTCAGCTTCCTCTCCGGCCTCTATTTCCGCGGCAAGCTCGCTTACGCGCTGGAGTTCGCGCGTCCTCCGGCGGGCGCCGCCGGGGTCCTCGTCATCACGGCGAACGCCGGGCTCCTGCCAGCGGACGAGCCTGTCACGCTCGCGCACTTGAAACGGTTCGCGCGGGTCCCGATCGAAGTCTCCGAGCCGCGCTACCGCCGGCCTCTCGCGCGCGCCTCGCGAACGCTCGCCGAGGCGGCGGCGAAGGATTGCCAGATCGTGCTGCTGGGATCGATCGCGAGCGGGAAGTACGTGGACATCCTGGGGAAGGTCTTCGGGCCGCGTCTGGTCTTCCCGGCGGATTTCGTGGGCCGCGGCGACATGAGCCGCGGAGGGTTGATGCTGCGCCGGGTCCGGGAGCGCCGAGAGCTCGACTACACGCCGGTCCTGACGGCCGTGCGGCACGGGCCGCGGCCGCCGAAGCTGCCGAGACTTCCGAGGCTTTCGTGAAGCCGGGACCTCCCGCCACCCGTGACTACCACCCTGCCAAGCGCAGCCGGCCTCGTCCCCCTCTTACCCGGGGACAGGGCAAGAGCCCGGGGCGTCTCGATCTCCCGCGGGACGCCGAGGACGTGGAGCTTCGCATCGGCAAACGCTCCGTCCGCCTGACCAACCTGAAGAAGCTTTTCTGGCCGGAACTCGGCCTGACCAAGCGCGACCTGCTGCAGTACTACGCGGACGTCTCGGATGTTCTCCTGCCGCACCTGCGCGACCGCGCGATGGTCATGAAGCGCTACCCCCACGGCGCGTCCGGGGATTTCTTCTTCATGAAGCGGGCGCCCTCGCCGCGGCCCGACTGGATCGAGATCTGCTCGATCGAGCACTCCTCGGGAAACGTCATCGACTTCCCGGTGATCCAGGACCTGCCCGCGCTTCTCTGGGTCGTCAACCTGGGCTGCATCGATCTGAACCAGTGGTACGCGCGCTGCGACGACGTGGACCGCCCCGATTACGTGCACTTCGACCTCGACCCGGTCCCCGGCGCGGATTTCGAGAAGGTGCGCGCGACCGCGCTCCTCGTGCGCGAGTCCCTCGAAGCGCTGGAGATGCCCTGCTATGCCAAGACGACCGGCTCGAAGGGGATCCATGTCTACGTCCCGATCGTCCGGGGACCCACGCAAAAACAGGTGTGGACGTTCGCCAAGAAGTTCGCGCAGGCCATGGAGACGCGCGACTCCAAGCTCGTCACCGCCGTGTACAAGATCGCCAAGCGTCCCGAGGGACGGGTCCTCGTGGATTACAACCAGAACGCCTGGGGACGCACCCTCGCCTCCATCTACTCGGTGCGCCCGAAGCCCCGCGCCTCCGTTTCCACGCCGGTCACTTGGAAAGAGGTCGAAAAAGGAATCTCGATCGAGGACTTCCGCGTGGACAACGTCCCAGCCCGCATCCGGAAGCTCGGCGATCTCTGGAAGCCTCTCCTCGATTCCCGAAGCCGCTTCCGCCTCGAGAAATTCTTATGACTTCTCTAAGTGTCGAGCGGATTCTCCCAGCGAAGCCCGGAAAAGCGTGCGAAACCGCGGTCGGCGCTGCAAAGCGTCAACCCGTGTTCGATCGCGAGCGCCGCGAGATGGGCGTCGGGCACCAGATCACTCTGTTCGCTGGTCTCAGCCAGGAGTCGCTTGAGGACCGTGGCGTGCCGTCCGGTCGGCATCGGGATCCAGACGGAATCCAGTTCGAGCCATCGCTCCGCCTGCGCCCAGGCGGCCGTCACTGTCGTGCTCCTCTCGAAGACGCGAGGGTTCGCGACGACTCGGACGAAGGCGAGAAGCGACGGCCAGGGGAGCCCGACGCGATTGCTGCTGTCGCTCAATCGCTCGTCCAGCCACGCTCGAGCCGCCAGATGTTGATCAAGCCCGGAAACCTGCGAATAGATCAACAGGTTCGCGTCGACCAGAATCATTTGAAGGTCTCGCCCTCGGCGGCCGCGAGGACCCGGGCCACGTTGTCCAGACTCGGGACGAGGCATTTGCCGAGCGAGAGCGGTCTGGTGCGGAACTTTTTTCCACCGCGGGAAGACCGCGCCAGTTCGGGCAATCCCCTGCGGAGCGCCTCGTTGACGACTTCCTTCAGGCTTGTGTCTCTCTGCCTTCGAGCTCGCTCGAGGGCCGCAGCCACGTCGTCGTCGATTGTCAGAGTCGTCCTCATGACATCACAGCATAAACCAATTGATGTCTTGATGCAAGAAGAAAGGACCGCCTGACTCTTCCGATCGCTCCGCCGTATCCGCCGATGGAGGCGCTCCTCGTCGAGAAGATCCCCGAGGGAGCGGGCTGGCAGTACGAGCCCAAGTAGGACGGGTTTCGCTGCCTCGTCTTCCGCGACGGCGAGAAGGTCGAGCTGCAGTCGAAGTCGGGCCAGCCCCTCGCGCGGTACTTCCCCGAGGTCGTCGAAAACGTTCGCGCGTTGAAGCCCTCTTCCTTCGTTCTGGACGGCGAGATCGTGATCCCCGTCGGGAAGGAGCTCTCCTTCGACGACCTGCTGCAGCGGATCCATCCCGCCGAGAGCCGCGTTAGGAAGCTCGCGCAGGAGTTCCCGGCGATGCTCGTCGTCTTCGACTTTCTCGCGGACGAGAAGGGAAATTCCCTGTTCGGGGAGACGCTCGGCGTCCGCAGGAAGAAGCTTGAGGCCTTCGCCGGAAGGCACTTTCCCCCCGGAAGCGCCCTCGTTCTCTCCCCGGCCACGACGGATTCCGCGGACGCGAAGAAGTGGCTGGCGGGAGTCGGCCTGACCCTCGACGGCGTCGTCGCCAAGCGCCTCGACCTGCCCTACCAGTCCGGCAACCGGAAGGGAATGCAGAAGGTCAAGCTGATGCGCACGGCCGACTGCGTCGTCGGCGGCTTTCGCTACGGCACCGGATCGAAGACGGTCGGGTCCCTGCTCCTCGGCCTCTACGACAAGGAAGGCCTCCTTCATCACGTGGGTTTCTGCTCGACCATCAAGGCCGGCGAGCGCTCGGAGCTGACCAGACGCCTCGAGGCC
>JBKPBH010000201.1:0-9718 GCA_046726795.1 Acidobacteriota bacterium | reverse complement strand
GAAGCGCGCAGCGCGTCGATGAACTCTTCCGGCCCGCCGCGGCGCGTCAGGGATTCGGCCCGGAACCGCCGGTGGGCCTCGTCGTCGGGAAAACGCTGCGAGGCCTCGCCATACCGCGCGTCGTCCATCCCGTGGAAGGGCAGCGGTTCGACCGTCTGGCCCGCGACCGTGTTCTTGTCGGCGTCCTTGTCCCATCCGTCGAGCACGAGCACGTAGTCCCGCGTCCACCCCGGGGGGACCGGAGGCAGCGTGGCCGCGTCGAACTCGAGACGAACCGCGTCTCCCCCCTTCATGACGACGTAGCGGTCGTCGGCGGCGGTCAGCAGGTCGCGCACTGGCCCGAAACGAGTGTAGAACCCGGCCATGTCGGCCCATCGGGGCGAGGTGTCGGCCTCGTCGTGCACGAAGACCTGCGACCCTCCTTCCGTCTCCCGGGTCATGCGGGAGAAGCCCCGGAAGAAGAGATCGGCGGAAACGAGCGGCGTCTCCGTCACGCGCAGAGGCGCGGGCCTCTCGTCCACGGTGTACGAGATCCGGTCCCATGAGATCTCGAGGTTCGTTCGGATGCGGACTCTCGGATCGCTCCGGTCGAGGACCCCGGAGAGATCCACCGGCATCGTCTTGGTCTTGCCGGCGGGATAGCCCATCGAGGAGATCGCCGTCTTCCATCCGCCGTGGCCGTCGGGAACCTCGAGGACGGGGCCGAAGGGCCTGGCCCCGTTCCCCTGCGAGACGGATACAGCGATCGAGGTGTCACCGTAGAGAATCCATCCCGTCAGGTAGAGCATGACCCGCTCGCCGCGGCGGGCTTGGCTCAGGTCCAGGACGAGCTCGTGGGGCGCGACGATCCCCTGGTATCGGGTCGGCGCGAAGCCGCCCAGATACGTCCCGTCGGCACGCGCGATCTCTTCGGTGCGGTCTCTTCCCTCCCCGTCCACCGCCCGGGGTGTGAAGGGGCGCGTCACCGTAAAAAGGGTCTTCGCGGGGAACGGCGGCGGGACCATCTTCTCGTTGGCCACGATCTCGACGCCGTCCGGATGGTCCACCGCGCGAAGCTCCGCCAGGTCGAAATACGCCGTCTCCCAGAGCTCCTCGGTGAACTCCAGGAGGAGCCGGCCGCGCGAAGGGCGCAGCTTCCCGCCGGGCACGACCAACCATTCCCGCGTGTCGGCCGGAGCCTGGTGCACTCCGTCGTAGAGGAGGCCGGCGGGGCTTCGGCCCAGCGCGTCCGTGAGGAAGTTCCAGCCGTTGCCGTCGAAGGAATAGACGAAGGGACACGAGCCCTTCAATTGCTGGACCTCCCGCACCAGCGTCCGGACCGGCGGAGCCACGCTGTTCTGGGGAATGCCGTTCGTCCAGACGACCCGCAGGACGTCCGCCTTGCGCATGCCGTCGAGCCCCAGGTGCGTGACGGGCCGCGACACCGTGCGCAGCGCGTAGAGCTCCCCCGCCTTGATCTCGACCTCCGAGCCGTAGCCGAAGCGGTTGACCTTGGCGGAACCCGTCGGAAGTCCCTCGAGGGCGACGTCCAGCCAGCCGTTGGCGTTGCCCCCCTGATTCTCGAAGACCGCCGCTGTCCCCGCCACCGTCACGAGCACGAGGTCCAGATCGCCGTCGTGGTCGAAGTCCAGCGCCTCGGCATCGAGGGCGGCCGGGAAGGCGGACTCGACCCTCGTGAAGGCGCCGGAGCCGTCGTTTCGGAAGAGCGCCGACCCGTTCGACCCCGCCAGAAACAGGTCGAGATGGCCATCGTTGTCGTAGTCGAAGAGGAGCGGCGTCCCTCCGGCGGGCAGCTCCACGGGCGGGAGGAAGGTCCCGTCGCCGCGGTTCAAGGCCACCCAGGCGCGGCTCTCGCTTGTCCAGACGAGGTCCGGCCGGCCGTCGGCATTGAGGTCCCCCGCGGCGACGGCGAGCAAGGAGCCGCTTCGCGGCAGGCCGGCCGCCTTTTCGACCAGACGTCCGCCGCGCCGGTTGTCCAGGAGGAGAAGACCGCCCCCGGCGGCGACGAGGACCAAGTCCGGATCCCCATCCCGGTCGAAATCCGCCGAGGCGGCCCAGAGCGAGGCGACTCCCGGTGGAAGTGCCGACGCCGTGACGTCGGTCCATGTCCCGTCGAGGTTGTTGCGCAGCAGCCGATCTCCCCCCTTCGAGGACACGTAGAGGTCGAGGTCCCCGTCAGAGTCGTAGTCGATTGGGAGGACGCGCTCGCCCGCCGCGATCGGCGCTCTCCGGTAGCCCTCCTTCCCCGCAGTCCAGAGGAGAGCCGGCGTCACCAGGTCGAGCTCTCCGGAATTCGTCACGTCGGCGACCTCGACCGTGCGCGAGGCCGACCCAGGCAGCGGCGCGGCCGCCCGATATGCTTCGCGCGCCGCAGCCACGATGAGACCCTGCTCCCCGGCGAAGACGAGGTCGCGTCCGTCTCTCCCCGCGGCCCTCACGGCCACGAGCCCCCTGAGGCTCGAGAGGGCCGGGATCGGTTTCTCGACGAAGCGCACCGGGATCGGACGAGGGCGCGCCCGGACGCGGGTCTTGAGCGCCGGCGCCCATTCTTCCAGGGGCAGACCCACGACGCCGGGCTCGACGTCGCGGCGAGCCTGCTGGTAGCGCGGCGTCGCGCGCAGGAGGTTCTCGACGATCCGGTATTTGAGCGACGCGGCCGGAGAGTCGCCCGCCTCCAGCGCCGCCCGCGCCTCCGCGAGAGACTTCTCGAGCTTCGCCTCGCGCGCTTCGACGGCCCGCGCCAGGTGGTCGCACGCCGAGAGCGCCGCGGCGCGGTTGCCCTCCTCCCGCCGTTGCTCGCAGAGGCGGGCGAGCAGGAAGAGGCTGGCCGGCGACCGCTCGAGGGCGGCGTCGAGGTTGCGGATCGCCCGTTCACGGCCGGCCGTGCCCGCCGCGGCGAGCCTGGCCGCGTTCCAGCGGGAAGCGAGGTCTCGCGCATCGGCGGCCGCCGCTTTTTCGAAGGCCTCGAGCGCGCCGGGTCGATCGCCTTCGAGCTCCAGCCGGGTCCCCTCGAGCGCCAGCACGGGCCCGTCGTTCCCCGCCAGTCTCAGCGCCTCGGCCAGGAGCTTCTTGGCCTCCGGAAGGTCCTTGCCGCGCATCGCGGCGACCGCCCCGTCCGCCCAGCCGAGGGGGTCTTGCGGAGCGAGCCGGCGCACCGCCTGAAAGCGGCGGCGCGCCTCTCCCGCGTCGCCTTCCTCGAGCGCCGCCAGACCCAGATTCTTCTCCGCCTCGAGCCTCGAAAGCTCCCCCTGGGAAGGACCTTCCGGAGCGGCGAAGAGGAAGGAGAGAAGAGAAATCAGGGCGACGGCGAGAGGCATTCCGCGCGGATGATAGCGAATACGGTCCGGACGCCCGGTCGCGCCTCGTCCGCGCCTCTTATGCGAAGCTCGACCGAAGGGGCCTCATCGCCCCTCAGCGCCAGCTATATCAATACCGATATAGTTATTCTCCGCTCATCGCTCTCTGGAACGCTCCGAACGCCCTCTCGTCGAACAGGCAAAACACGATTCCTTCGACGGTCTTCGCGCTGTCGGCGAATCGCCGGGCCTGCTCGACCGAGATCTCCGCCGCGCGGTCGATCGGAAACCCGTAGACGCCCGTCGAGAGCGCGGGAAGCGCGACGGACTTCGCGCCGATCTCTTCCGCGCGAGAGAGAGACGCGGCCACGGCGGAAGCCAGGAGTTCCTCTTCCCCCTCCCCGCCGCCCCTCCAGACGGGACCCACCGCATGAATCACCCAGCGCGCGGTCAGATCGCCGCCGCCGGTCACGACCGCGTCCCCGGTGCGGCAGTGTCCGATCCGGTCGCACTCCCGCTGGATCGCCGGGCCGCCTCGATTCCGGATCGCTCCCGCCACCCCGGCGCCCAGCTGAAGTTGCTCGTTGGCCGCGTTGACGATCGCGTCCACGTCGAGAGAGGTGATGTCGCCCCGGGTCAGTCGGATCTCGGCGCTCAGCTAGGCTCCCAGCTGTCGGACGATCTCCTCCGCGATCCGAAGGTACGACGCGGTGACGGCCGATTCCGGCTCCGCCGCCACGATGGGCCGGCCGGCGTCGCCGCCGACGGCGACCTTCGGGTCGAGCGGGATCTCGCCCAGGAATGGGACCTTGAGCTGCTCGGCGGTCCGCCGGCCGCCCCCGTGCTTGAAGATCTCCTCGCGGTGGCCGCACTGCGGACACACGTAGTAGGACATGTTCTCGACGATTCCCAGGACCGGCACGTTGACTTTCTGGAACATCGCGAGCCCCTTGCGCGCGTCGATCAAGGATACGTCCTGGGGAGTCGTGACGATGACCGCCCCAGAGAGATGGATCTTCTGCGTCAGCGTCAGTTGCGCGTCGCCCGTCCCCGGGGGGAGATCGATGACCAGAAAATCGAGCTTTCCCCAGGCCACGTCCTGCAGGAACTGCTCGACCGCCTTCATGACCATCGGACCGCGCCAGATGACGGGCTGGTCCACGTCCATCAGGAACCCGAGCGACATGACCTTCACACCGTAGCGCTCGATCGGGACGATCTGGTTCGACTCGTTGATGAAGGGCTTCTCGGCGATCCCCATCATCATCTGCTGTGAGGGGCCGTAGATGTCCGAGTCCATGAGCCCCACCCGGCGCCCGACGCGCTCGAGCGCCAGGGCCAGGTTCGCCGCGACCGTGGACTTGCCGACGCCTCCCTTTCCCGAGGCCACCGCGACCTTGAACCGGACCTCGGGCAGGATGTTCGCCTGCGGCGGAGGCACGCCGACGGCTCCCCGCGGAGGGGCGGGGCCCGGCTGCTGGGTCTCCAGCCGGATGGTGACGGACTGGACGCCGGGGAGGGACCTCAGCTTCTCCGTCGCGTCGCGCTGGATCTCCTCGGCCGCGCGCGGCGAATCCGTCGTGATCTCGAGCCGGAACGAGACGTTTCCGCCGCCGATCGCCAGGTCCTTGACGAACCCGAACGAGACGATGTCCCGGGTCAGGCCCGGGAACCGGACCGTCCGGAGAGTCTCGAGCACCTTTTCCTCTGTTAGCTCCGCAGTGGCGCTCATCTCGCCTCCAAAGGGAAAGTATCATCAGAGCGCTTCGGCCGCTTCCTCACGCAAGGCGGAGATCGAGTCCCTGAGAAGGCGCGTGACCTCGTCGCGGTCGCGGCCGGACCGGCCCGCAACGGAGATCGGATGGCCGATCGCCAGCGCGACGTGGCCGGGAGTCGTCGCGAGCGCGCCGCGCGGCAGCACGCGGCGGGTCCCCGAGATGCCGACGGGCAGCAGCGGGAACCCGGAACGCAGGGCGAACAGCGCCGCGCCCGGCTTGAAGGGAAGAAGATCCCCCGTGCGCGTCCGGGTCTCCTCGGGAAAGATCACGAGGGAACGCCCCGTCTTCAGCAGCTTCAACGCCGCTTCCACCGTCGCGGCGCCGCGGGAGCGGTCTCCCCGATCCACCGGGACGAAACCCGCCGCCTGGATGGACCAGCCGAGAATGGGGACCCGGAAGATGCTCCTCTTGGTGAGAAACCGCACCGTCAGAGGGAGGCTCGAGAGCAGGATGAGGATGTCGGCGTAGCTCTCGTGGTTGGAGGCGACAACGAAGCCCCGGCCCCCGAGCAGCCGCTCCCCGTGCAGGACGCGCACCGGCACTCCGGAGAAGAAGAGGATCGTGCGCGCCCAGCCGCGCGCGAAGCGGAGGAACCAGTCTCCGCGGGGCGGAAGGAACGCGGCGAGGATGGCGGGCAGTCCGAAGAGAACGGTCGCCAGGATGATGCCGGTCCAGACGACCACCGAACGGAGCGCGCGCAGAGCCTTCAAGTCTTCTCCCGTCCGACATTTACACGAAACGCAACTCAACATACAATCGCGGGCGCTTCCCATGAGCGCCCCACAGGGCCAGTTCACCGGCCCGCAGCCGTCGGCGACCGCCATCTTCTACCGGAACATCCGGTGGCTGCGGTTCGTGGACCGCTTCGGCCGCAAGGGACAGGCCGCCATGGAGTACCTGGGAGGCCTGGCCGAGCTGGCCGGACAGACCGTTCACGCCTGTCTCACCAGGCCCTTCTACTCCTCCGAGGTCCTGGGACAGATGGACGAGCTTGGCGTCAAGTCGGTCTCGATCACCGGGATCACCGCGCTCTTCACCGGCATGGTGCTGGCCCTCCAGACCGCCTATTCCCTGGCGGCGTTTGGCGGAAAGATGTTCGTCGGGCGCGTTGTCTCCCTCTCGCTCGTGCGCGAGCTCGGGCCGGTGTTGACCGCTTTGATGGTCGGCGGGCGCGTGGGCTCCGGGATCACGGCGGAGATCGGCTCGATGGTCGTGACCGAGCAGGTGGACGCGCTGCGCGCGATGGCGATCTCTCCGGTGCGGCGCCTGGTCGTGCCGAGGGTGCTTGCGACTCTCCTGATGATGCCGGTCCTGACCGCCCTGGCCGACGTGCTCGGCATTCTGGGCGGGTTGCTCATCGCGGTCGTCGAGCTGGGGATGACGGCGCAGGATTACCTGGGCGGCATCTGGCAGCAGCTGGCCATCTCCGACATCATGAGCGGGCTCTCCAAGACGTTCTTCTTCGGGTTCGAGATCGCGCTCGTCGGCTGTTGGAACGGATTGAAGGTCGAAGGGGGCGCGAGCTCGGTCGGCGTGGCCACGACGCGAACGGTCGTCCTGGCCTCGATCTGCGTGCTGGTCTCCGATTTCTTCCTGACGAAGCTCTTCCTGGCGCTGTGACGCGATGAGCGCAGTCCCCGGCCCTCCCACGCAGACTCCTCCGGCGCCGCCCCCGCGCGCCGAGACGATCGTCGAGTTCGACAATGTCTGGAAACGCTATTCCGGCAAGGAGATTCTGGCGGGCGTCAACCTTCAGATCCGCCGGGGCGAGATCCTCTGCGTGCTCGGCCCCTCCGGCACCGGCAAGAGCGTCACCCTGCGCCACATCAACGGCCTGACACGCCCGGACGAGGGGAACGTGACGGTCTTCGGCCAGTCGGTCGTGGCGCTTTCGGAGGAGGAGCTTTCGCCCATCCGACGCCGCCTCGCCATGCTCTTCCAGGGCGGGGCGCTCTTCGACTCCATGAGCGTCGAGCAGAACGTGGCCTTCCCCCTGAAGGAGCACACGACGAAGACCCCCCGCGAGATCGCCGAGACGGTGGCCGAGAAGCTCGCGATGGTCGGGCTCCCCGGCACGCAGCGGAAAATGCCCTCGGAGCTCTCGGGCGGGATGCGCAAGCGGGTGGCTCTGGCGCGCTCGATCGCGCTCGAGCCCGAGATGATCCTCTACGACGAGCCGACGACCGGGCTCGACCCTCTGACCTCCGAGAAGATCGGGCATCTCATCGTGGACATCAACCACCGCGTCCGGGCGACTTCCGTCGTCGTGACGCACGACGTCGTGATGGCGCGCACGGTCGCCGACCGCCTAGCCTTCCTGCACCAGGGCCGCTTCCAGTTCATCGGCACCTTCGGGGAGGCCTCCCGCGGAGGGCCCCCGGTCCTGATGGAGTATTTCCGCTCCATGGGATTCCCCTGCGGCACCGGTCTCGTCCCGGTCGTCAAGGACCTTTGAGGAGACTTCATGGCTGAACACGCGGCGTCCCGTCTCCTGTCTCCCGCCTCCCGCCTCCCGCGCGATCGGAGGGAGCGGTAATGGTCGGCGAGTTCCAGGTCGGCAAGCGTTTCCGGGTCGGGATCGTGGTCCTGATCGCTCTCTTCGCGGTCATGATCGGCATCTTCATGGTGGGACAGCGGGCCAACCTGTTCCGCAAGAAGTTCCCCTACGAGACCCGTTTCGATTCGGCGTCCGGCCTCGTGGCCGGCAACCCCGTCCGCTTGAACGGCGTGACCGTTGGAAACGTGCTCGAGGTCATCCTTTCCCCGGACCCGGCCGACCGGACCGTGCGCGTCGTCTACGACGTGGACCGCCGGGCCGCCCCGCGCCTGCGCAAGGGGACGCGCGCGGCGATCAAGACGATCGGCCTCCTGGGGGATAAATACATCGAGCTCGAGGGGGGCACCGCCGAGGAGCCCGAGGTCGAGATCGGCGGCTCGATCCCACCCGCTCCCGGCGCGGGGATCGAGAAGCTGCTCGAGGGCGGCGGCGATCTCGTCGCGGACCTCTCCGCGATCGCGCGGTCGTTGAAGAACATCCTGACCCGGACCGAGCAGGGAAAGGGGTTCCTCGGAGCCTTGACGAGCGACAGCGAGGAGAGCGCGCGACTCGGCAATAACTTGAACTCCACGCTCGCCTCTCTGAACGCGATCCTTCGCAAGGTCGAGAGCGGCCAGGGCCTGGCCGGCAAGCTCCTGATCGACGAGAAGTACGGACGGGAGACCGGCGACGCGCTGCGGACCGCGATCCATTCCGTCCAGAACGTCTTCGGGAGGATCGACGAGGGGTTGCGCAACAACACGGGGGCGCTACCGGCCTTGCTGAACGACCCCGAGGGGAAGAAAAAGGTCTACACGCTCGTCGACCACCTGACGGCCTCGGCGAACTCGCTCGCCACGACGCTCCAGAGGCTGGAGAACGACAATGGAGCCCTGGCGATCCTGCTGCGCGACGAGAAGTTCGGGAAGGAGTTCACGAGCAACCTCCTCGGATTCAGCAAGAGCCTCGACTCGATCGGCCACAAGCTCGACTCCGGCCAGGGAACCGTGGGCAAGCTCATCAATGACCCCGCGATCTTCGACGCCGCCAACCACCTCGTCATCGGGATCGACGAGTCCGCACTGCTGCGGTGGCTGATCCGCAACCGCCAGAGATCCGGCATCCGGAAGCGTTACGAGGCGGAGAGCGGCCAGCCCGCCGCCGCCTATTCCGAGAAGGAGGCTCCCCCGGCGCGCGCCGTTCCGACGAAGGCTCCCCGCGGGGCGCCACGGCCGACACCGACTCCGTGAGGCTGCTCATCACGGGGGGGGCGGGCTTCATCGGCTCGCACCTGGCCGATCGACGTCTCGCGCGGGGCGACCGCGTCGTCGTGCTCGACGACTTCAACGACGCCTACGATCCGGACCGCAAGAGGAGAAACGTCGCGCCGCACGCCGGCAACCCGAGCTACCGGCTGATCGAAGGGGACATTCGGGACCGGACGCTTCTGGCCCGGCTCTTCGAGGAGGAGTCCTTCGACGCGGTGCTCCATCTCGCCGCGCGGGCCGGCGTGAGACCGTCGCTCGCCGATCCGGTCCTTTACGAAGAGGTCAACGTCGTCGGAACGCTGCGTCTGCTCGAGGCGGCCGTCGCCCGCGGAAAGCCGCGGTTCCTCTTCGCCTCCTCCTCTTCCGTGTACGGCGTCAACGCGAAGCTTCCGTTCTCGGAGGACGATCCCATCGAGCGCCCGATCTCCCCGTACGCCGCCACCAAGAGGGGCGCGGAGCTGCACGTCTTTGCGTTTCACCACGTCCACGGGCTCGACGCCGTCTGCCTGCGTTTCTTCACGGTCTACGGCCCGAGGCAGCGCCCCGAGATGGCCATCGCGCGGTTCATCCGGTGTCTCGAGGAGGGACGGCCCGTCCCGTTCTTCGGCGACGGCGGCTCACGTCGGGACTACACGTACATCGACGACATCGCCGATGGCGTCGAGGAGGCGCTGTCGGCTCCGCTCGCGTTCGAGATCATCAACCTCGGAGGGGCGCATCCGGTCACGCTGGCGGATCTGGTTGCGGCGATCGAGGCCGCAACCGGCAAGAAAGCGGTCCTGGACCGGCGCCCGGACCAGCCGGGAGACGTTCCGGCGACGTACGCGGCCCTGGACAAGG
>JBKPBH010000200.1:0-34597 GCA_046726795.1 Acidobacteriota bacterium | reverse complement strand
ATTCAAGTCTCGTGGGCTCGGAGATGTGTATAAGAGACAGGCTGTGCGTTGGTGATCTTCGACGCTCCCGGGAAGTCCTCGAAGGAGCGGCTCCTCTCGTAGTGCTTGAGAAGAGCCGGGATGTCGAGGCCCTGCTCGTTGAGGATTCCCCCATTGATGTCCGAGACGCCGACAATCCGCGCGCCCGCCTCCTGGCACATCCGGGCCGCGATCGAGCCGACGTTGCCGAACCCCTGCACGGCGATGCGGCTCGATGCGAGCGTCAGCCCCTTGAGCGGCGCGGCCTCCCGGCAGATGAGCATCAGTCCCCGGCCGGTGGCCTCGACCCTCCCGCGCGAGCCGCCGAGCGACAGGGGCTTTCCGGTCACGACCGACGTCACCGTGTGGCGCGCATGCATCGAATAGGTGTCCATGACCCAGGCCATCGTCTGCGGGTTGGTACCCATGTCGGGAGCGGGCACATCCTTTTCCGGCCCGAACTGGTCCATGAGCTCGGCCGTGTACCGCCGGGTGATCCGTTCGACCTCGCCGCGCGAGAGCGAGGCCGGATCGCAGATCACGCCCCCCTTGGCGCCGCCGAAGGGAATGTTGACGACTGCGCATTTCCAGGTCATCCAGGCGGCGAGCGCGCGAACCTCGTCGAGCGTCACGTTCTTGTCGTAGCGGATCCCCCCTTTGCCTGGGCCTCGAGCGATGTTGTGGAGGACGCGGTAGCCGATGAAAACTTCGATGCGGCCGTCGTCCATGACGATCGGGATCGAGACCTTGGTCTCCCGGACCGGTTCGCGCAGGACCTTGTAGAGACCGGGGTCGAGGCCCAGCTTCTGCGCGGCCACGTCGAAGCGGGACATCATCTCTTCGAAGGGGCTGGCGGAGTCCACGCCCTGGGGCGGCGTCCCGATCGTCGGAAACTGGGGTTCGGCCACTCGGCTCACGCAATCCTCCCTCGGCCGGGTGCCGGCCCGGCTCCAATAGAATGGGTGCCGGATTGTAACGGATTGAACGAGCAAACCGCCGAGGACCGGAGCGGTCTGGCCGATGAGGAGCTCGTCGGCCGAGTCCTCTCGGGCCGGGAAGACTTCTTCGAGGTTCTCGTCCGCCGGTACCAGTCCAGGGTCGTCGGTCACGTGGCCCGCATGGTCGGAAGCCGCGAAGACGCGCTCGACCTCTCCCAGGAGATCTTCCTCAGAGTCTTCGGGGCGCTGGACCGCTACAACCCGTCCTACAAGTTCTCGACCTGGCTCTTTCGGATTGCCGGAAACGCGGCCATAGACCACTTGCGCAAGCGGCGCCCGAAGACGATTCCGCTCGAAGCCCAGGACGCGGACGGGCGGATGTCCTCCGTGGAGTACAGGAGCCCCGACCCGGATCCTTACTCGGACCTTCGAAACGTCGAACGGGGAAGCGCGATCGCCGCCGCGATCGCGGCTCTGCCCCTGGAGTTCCGCGAACTCATTACGCTGCGGCACTTTGGAGGCCTTTCCTACGAGCAGATCGCGGAGGTCAAGAGGATGCCGCTCGGGACCGTCAAGAACAAACTCTTTCGAGCCCGAGCCGTATTGAAGAACAGGTTGTCGGGAGAACTGTCGTGAGCCCTTGCGCCCGTCCGCTGGATCCGCTGGATGCCGAGGCCCTCGCCTCGGGAGCCGTCCCCCTTTTCGCGGGCGACGCGGCTGACCACGTGCGCCTTTGCCCTTCCTGCGCCGCGGCGGTCTCGGAAGCGGCGAGGCTCGCCCGGGCCCTCGACGAGCTCGGAGAGTTCCCGGCGGCGCCGCTGGGTGTGGACCTTGCGGAGAGATCCGACCTGGCCGGGAAAGTGGCACGGATCCGTCCCTTCTCGCGGCGCGAGCTCGCTGACTTCTCCCTCTGGAGAGGGGCTTGCCTCTTCTCCGCCGCGCTGTTCTTCTCGGGTCTTCTGTTGCTCCTGCTTCCCGGCGTCACGGCGCGTGAGCAGACGGGTCTCGCCCTGGCCGCGCTCGCTCCCGCCGCTGCCCTCCTGCGCGCGACGGTCCGGTCGCTGGCGGAGATCGTGGCCGCTTCCCCTGTGGGACTGGAAGCGCTGTCGCAGACTCTGCGCAGCGAGTCGGCGCTGGGGCTCGCTTGCCTCCTCCTGCTCGCACCCGTCTTCTGGGGTTTCTCGCGCGCTCTCGTTCGGAGACGCGCTCGGTGATCGCGGCGGGACTCTTCATCCTGGCGGCTACGGCCGCCGCTCCGGCCCGGACGGCCTTCGCCCACGGCGTCGAGATCCGGCAGCCCGCGACGGGTCGCATCGTCGCCGTGCTTTCCGACGTGCTCATCGCCTCCCGCGTGTCGGGCGACGTCGTCGTCTGGGGAGGAAGCGTCACGTTCACGCCCGACGGTTTCGTCGACGGGAACCTGTCCGTCTTCGGCGGCCGCGTAACGGCTTCGGCCGGGCGGCCGATTCCGGTGTCCGGACTCGTGTCGACGCCCGGAACGCTCCTGCGCATCTACCTCGACGAGATGCACCGCGCGCCCTGGCAAGAAACGAATCCGGCCCTGCTGTCCCGGGCGTTGCGACTGATCGCGCTCTCCGGCTGGCTCGCCGTGAGCCTGGCGCTTCTCTTCTGCTTCGCCACGCCGTTTTCCCGCGCGGCCGCCTCTGCCGACGAAGACTGGACGCGCACGCTCCTGGCGGGCGCTCTCGGCGTCCTGTCTCTGCTCCTCGCGACCGTTGCGGCTCTGGCGCTGCTGCCCGGCTCGGTTTCGGTGCCCATCGCGATCCTCCTGGGCGTTCTGGCCGTCTCGGCCAAGATCTTCGGGATGGGGGCGCTTTTCCTCCTCCTCGGACAGAAGATCGTCAAGAGCGTGGCTCCGGCCAAACGCCCGGCGGCGCTGGCTGCCGGCCTGGGCGTCCTCGGGACGGTCTCGCTCGTTCCTTTTCTCGGCCCGATCGTCTGGAGCGCGGCCTCGGTCGCCGCCGTCGGCATTGCCTTCCTCTCCCGATTCGGGACGCCACGCTACCGCGTCGTGTTAGAGACGTAAGACGTAAAACGTAAAACGTCAAACGTCAAACGTGGATCCGCCGAGAGCCTGAGGCTCCGTTTCACGTCTTACCTTTAACGTTTTACGGCCCGGGCCTCCGCTTATTTGATTCGCAACTCTCCGGCGAATAGAGTCGCGGCATGGATATCCGGACGGTCGGTGTGGTCGGCGCCGGCCAGATGGGGAGCGGCATCGCCCACGTCGCGGCGGCGTCGGGCTTCTCGGTGCTGCTGGCGGATCTGGAGGGGCCCTACCTCGCCAGGGCCCGCGCCGCGATCGAGAAGAACCTCGATCGGGAAGTCGCGAAGGGCAAGCGGACGTCGCAGGAGAAGTCCGCGGCCCTCGAGCGGATCACGACTTCGACGGTCCTCTCGGGCCTGGCCAAGGCCGATGTCGTCGTCGAAGCCGTCGTCGAAGACGAAGCAGTCAAGAAGGACCTGTTTCGAAAGCTCGATTCGATCTGCCCGGAGAGCACGATCCTCGCGTCGAACACGTCCTCCATCTCGATCACGCGGCTGGCGGGGGCGACCGGACGCCCCGAACGCGTCATCGGCATGCATTTCATGAATCCCGTTCCGGTCATGGTCCTTGTGGAGGTCGTCCGCGGCCTCGTGACCTCCGCTGAGACGGCGGCCTCGATCGAGTCCCTGGCAAAGGCGATGGGCAAGACTCCCATTGCCTGCAATGATTCTCCGGGCTTCGTCTCGAACCGGGTCCTGATGCCGATGATCAACGAGGCCATCGAGGCCCTGCGCGAAGGAGTGGGAAGCCGGGAAGCCATCGATGGGATCATGAAACTGGGCATGAATCACCCGATGGGGCCGCTGACGCTGGCCGACTTCATCGGCCTGGACACCTGCCTCGCCATCCTGAGAGTCCTGCAGGGAGACTTCGGCGATCCCCGCTACCGCCCGAGCCCCCTCTTGGTCCAGATGGTGGACGCCGGCTGGCTCGGCAAGAAGACGGGAAGAGGCTTCTATGAGTACCAGACTTAGAGCCGGTTCTCGGTGCTCGGTTCTCGGTGTTCGGGAAGGATCCGGTCGGTGCTCGACCGAACCCCGAACACCGAACCCCGAACACGGGGCCGGCTAACCCATGTACTGTCAGACCTGCGGCGCGAGGAATCCGGACGACGAGGAGTTCTGTGCGCGCTGCCACTCCAAGCTCCTCGTGCTCTCGGGGGTCGGCGTCGTGGAGGAGAGCGACGAGACTCCCGAAGAGATCCCCTTCGACGAACACCTGCTCGAGCGCATCTCGACCCTCGAGGACGTCGTCAAGCGCACGGGAGACGCCGTCAAGACCCTCTTCGAATCGCTCGGGAACCTCGAGAAGAACCTCTTCGTGGCCAACACCGGCATCCTGGCTCTCCAGGAGACGCTCGAGCGACGCGGGGCGCTGCGCTCGCAGGAGGTCCTCGACCTCTGGGAGACCAAGATGGACGAGAGGATGCAGGCGGTCGAAAAGAAGGACCGGTTCCTCGAACGTCGCGACCGCATCGTGGCGCGGTTCTCCGGCGACGACCGGGAGGCCTTCCTCCAGCGCCTGCGCGCTGCCGAGTTTGCCATCCTGGCCCTGAACTCCGACCGCGGGGTGCGGCTCCTCGAAGACCTTTCGCGCGCTAACAGGGAAAACGTCGAACTCTCTTTCTACCTGGCCGAGACCTTCTTTTCGGCGGGCGATCTCGAGCGTGCGGCGGGCTATTTCAAACGAATCCTGACCGTCGAGCCCAATCACTTCGAGTCGCTCGTCTACTCGGGCATCGCTGCGTCCGAACGCGGCGAGACGGAGGCCGCGGAGGGACTCCTGAAGCAGGCGCTCGAGAGAAAATCCGAAGCCTTCCTTCCGCATTTTGCGCTGGGCGCCCTCTACGCCAACTCCTCGCGCTGGAAGGAAGCGGAGGAAGAGCTCACGCGCGCTCTCGAGGCGGCGCCGGTCCCGGCGGCCCACGTGCTGCTCGGGACGGTGCTCCGAGAGAAGGGGGAAGTGGCCCGTGCCATCCAGGAATTCGAGGAGGCGCGGCGGCTGCAGCCCGATTCGGAGGAAGCCGCCTTCCAGCTCGGCCTCTGCTATCTCGAGAAGAACCGCGCGCGGCGCGCCCTCGAGTGCTTCCAGCAGGCTCTCGAAAAAAACCCGAAGCGCCTCGAGTATCAGGAGGCGGTGCGGCTGCTCGAGCGGCGTCAGCGCTATGCCCTCCCCAGGGTGGACGGCCCGGGCGCCGAGGCCTACCGCGAGGCCGAAGAGAATGTGGCGCGCGGTTCGCTCCGGCGGGCGCACGAGCTCTACCGCAAAGCGCTCGCCGAGGAGCCCGGCAACTCGACGATCCGGATCTCCTTCGCACTCCTCTCCGCCTCCCTGGGCCTCTGGAAGGAAGCGATCGCCGCCTGCCGGCAGGTCCTCGCGGGCGAGCCGGAGGACGTCGTCGCGGCGGCGGCCTGCTCGACCCTGGCCGAGTCGTTGCGGGCGGAGGGGCGAGCCAAGGAAGCGGTTCGCTTTGTGCGCGACTTCCTCGAGAAGCACCCGTCGAAGACCTCGCGGGCGATCGCCTATTACGAGCTCGCGACGACGCTGGCGGAAGGGGAGGAGGACCTGGACTCGGCGCTCGACTACGCCGGCCGCGCGCTCTCGGAGGCGCCCGACGAGCTGAAGCCCTATCCGCTCGCGACGCTCGGCTGGGTCCACTACAAGAGGCGGGAGTTCGACCGGGCGATCGACTGCCTGCGCCGCTCGAGCGAGCGCGCCGCCCAGCCAACGACCTTCCATCACCTCGGCATGGCGTACCTGGCGGCCGGCCGGCCCGAGGAGGCCAAGGCCGCCTTCACCAAGGCCAAGACCGTGACGCGCGGGGGTGCCCTGGAGGACCGGATGCTCCATCAGGTCCGCTCCAACATCCGCTTAGTCGAGAAGTTCGGCGCGAAGAAGAAGGAACCCGCGCCGAGCGGACGCAAGGCATAGCCGCCGACGATCGCTCATCCGAACGCATCAGACCCCTCGGGCAGCCTGTTGTATCTTCGCAAGCATCCATGCGCTGGTCGAAGTATTTTCTCCAGACTGTCCGCGAGGTTCCCGGGGACGCGGAGGCGGTCTCCCACATCCTCCTGACGCGCGCCGGGATGATCCGCCGTCTCGCGGCCGGAATGTACGCCCTGACTCCTCTGGGCCTGCGCGCGCACAGGAAGACCGAGGCGATCGTGCGTGAGGAGATGGACCGCTCCGGGGCGCTGGAGCTCGAAGTTCCCATTCTGCAGCCACGGGAGCTCTGGGAAGAGAGCGGCCGGTGGGGCCGCTACGCCGCGGAGGAGATCCTGTTTCACTTAAAGGACCGCAAGGGAGGGGAGTACTGCCTCGCTCCGACTGCGGAAGAGGCCGTAACGACCCTGGTGAAGTTCGGCATCGCCTCGTACCGCCAGCTCCCCGTCACGCTCTACCAGATCCGGACGAAGTTCCGCGACGAGATCCGCCCCCGCTTCGGCCTCATGCGCGGGCGCGAGTTCCTGATGTATGACGGCTACTCCTTCGACGCCGACGCGACGGGCCTGGACTGCTCCTACCGCGCGCAGGACGCCGCCTACCGCCGCATCTTCGAGCGCTGCGGCCTGCAGTTTACGGTGGTCCAAGCCGACTCGGGGGCGATCGGGGGCCGCGACTCGGAAGAGTTCATGGTGCTCGCCGACACCGGCGAGGACGCGGTCGTGCGGTGTCCCGCGTGCGGTTACGGCGCCAACGTCGAGAAGGCCGAGACCGGGCGCCGCCAGAGCCCTTGGGAAGAAGAGACCGCGGTTCGGCTCGAAGACGTCTCGACTCCGGGCAAGGGGTCGATCGAAGAGGTGGTGGAGTTTCTGGGGATCTCCCCCTCGCGCATGATCAAGACCCTGGTCTACGAGACCGAGGCCGGCTTCGCCGTCGCCCTCCTGCGGGGAGACCTGGACGTCAACGAGGTGGCCTTGAAGCGCGCCCTGGGCGTCGAGCACCTGGCCCTGGCCTCCGAGGAGAAGGTCGAGAGAGCCACGGGAGCGCCCGTCGGCTATGTCGCCCCGCACCGTCTCCCGCGAGGGCTCCGCGTGGTCGCCGACGAGTCCGTCCGAGGCGCCGTCAACGCCGTCACCGGTGCCGGGCGTCGGGACTTTCACGCGATCGGTTTCGCCCTCGACCGCGACGCGAACGTGTCCGAGTGGGCGGTCTTCGCCCGGGCTCGCGCCGGCGATCCCTGCCCTCGCTGCGGGAAGCCTCTGGATCTGGCCCGCGGCATCGAGGTCGGCCACATCTTCAAGCTCGGGACGAAGTACTCCGAGGCGCTCGCCGCCGGCTTCACCGACGAGAAAGGGGAGAACCGGCCGGCGGTCATGGGCACCTACGGGATCGGGATCGGGAGGACCATGGCCGCCGCCGTCGAACAGCATCACGACGGCGATGGCATCGTCTGGCCGCTCGCGCTCGCCCCGTTCGAGATCGAGGTCGTTTCCTTGAACCCGGCAGAGGCGGCGACGAAGGAGGCAGCGGACTCTCTCTACGAGGAGCTCGCGCGCTCCAGCCTCGAAGTCTTCTACGACGATCGGGACGAGCGTCCGGGCGTCAAGTTCAAGGACGCCGATCTGATGGGCTTTCCGATCCGCGTCAACGTCGGCGGCCGGGCCTTGAAGGAGGGGAAGGTCGAGATCGTCCGCCGGCGCGACAAGTCGGTGCGCGCGGTGCCGCGAAGCGAGGCGGCCGCCGCGGTCCGCGACCTTCGCGACGAGCTGGCGTCCTCCTCCCTGTCTCCGCCGGAGAGGGCGGGGGTCCGGGCGTCGCCCGGGGGTCCCGTGTGAGGAAGATCACGCGCGAAGAGGCCCTGGAATACCACTCCCGCGGCCGGAAGGGGAAGATCGAGGTCGTCCCCACCAAGCCCTGCCGGACGCAGGAAGATCTGTCGCTCGCCTACACCCCCGGCGTCGCCGAGCCCTGCCTGGAAATCGCCGAGCACCCCGACAAGGTCTACGACTATACGGCGAAGGGCAACCTGGTCGCCGTCGTCTCCAACGGGACGGCCGTGCTCGGGCTCGGAGACATCGGGCCCCTGGCCGGCAAGCCGGTCATGGAAGGCAAGGGCGTGCTCTTCAAACGCTTCGCCGACATCGACGTCTTCGACATCGAGGTGGACGAAAAGGACCCCGAGAGATTCATCGAGGCCGTCGCGGCGATCTCTCCGACCTTCGGGGGCATCAACCTGGAGGACATCAAGTCCCCCGAATGCTTCGAGATCGAAGAGAAGCTCAAGAAGCGCCTCCAGATCCCGGTCTTCCACGACGACCAGCATGGCACCGCGATCATCTCGGCCGCGGCGCTCTTGAACGCCCTGGAGATCGTCGGGAAGTCCATCGGCGAGATCAAGGTCGTTTTCGTCGGCGCGGGGGCGGCCGCGATCGCCTGCGCGAAGCTGTACCTCTCCTACGGCGTGAAGAAGGAGAACCTGCGACTCGTGGACAAGGCGGGAGTCATCTACACCGGCCGGGCCGATGTGAACAGATACAAGGCGCCGTTCGCGGTCGCCACGAAGGAGCGGACGCTGACCGACGCGCTCGTGGGAGCGGATGTCTTCGTCGGGCTCTCGACGAAGGGCACTGTCACGGGCGGGATGCTGAAGGGGATGGGGCGCGACCCGATCGTCTTTGCCCTCGCCAACCCCGACCCCGAAATCACGCCCGAGGAGGCGAAGGCCGCGCGCCCCGACGTCATCATGGCCACGGGGCGGAGCGACTACCCCAACCAGGTCAACAACGTCCTGGGCTTCCCCTTCATCTTCCGCGGAGCTCTGGACGTTCGGGCCCGCGAGATCAACGAGGCGATGAAGATGGCGGCGTCGAAGGCCCTGGCGTCGCTCGCGAAGATGGATGTGCCCGACTCGGTTTCCAAGGCCTACGGCGGGCAGTCCTTCCGCTTCGGCCGCGAGTACCTGATCCCCAAGCCCTTCGATTTCCGGGTGCTCCTCTGGGTGGCGCCGGCGGTGGCCGAGGCGGCGATGACCTCGGGTGTGGCGCGGCAACCGATCGCGGATATGGCGGCCTACCTGCGGCGGCTCGAGGCGATGCTTTCGCGATCGCGCGAGGTCATGAGCGTCGTCATCGAAAAGGCGCGCCAGGACCCCAAGCGCATCGTGTTTCCCGAAGGAGAGCACCCCAAGATCCTTCGCGCCGCCAAGATCCTGGCCGAGGAGGGAATCTGTCGCCCGATCCTGCTCGCCCGCGAAAAGGAGGTCGAGAGCCTCGCGCGGAACCTGCAGCTTCCCATGGACCGGATCGATCTCGTCCACAGCGAGGTGTCGCCGAAGCTCCCCGGCTACGCGAAGCGGCTCGAGGAGCTCCGCAGGAGGAGCGGCGTCACGTCGGAGTCCGCCGCCCGGCTCGTGCGCATCCGCAACGTCTACGCGCCGCTGATGCTCGATGCGGGGGACGCCGACGGGGTGATTTCGGGCCTGACGCAGTCCTACCCGGACACGATCCGCCCGGCGCTCCAGATCGTCGGCACCGCTCCCGGAGTCCGGCGCGTGTCCGGCCTGTACATCCTGATGCTGAAAGACAACCGGACATTCTTCTTCGCCGACACTACGGTCAACATCGACCCGACGGCCGAGGAGTTGGCCGAGATCGCGCTCCTGACCGCCGACGCCGTCCGCCGCTTCGACATCGAGCCGCGGCTGGCGCTCGTATCCTTCTCCAACTTCGGGTCCAACACGCACGCGAGCGCTCTCAAGTGCAAACGCGCCGTGGAGCTCATCAAGGCCGCGCGCCCGAACCTGCCGGTGGACGGAGAGATGCAGGCGGACTTCGCGGTCGTGCCCGAGATGCTCGAGGCGAACTACCCCTGGGCGACCGTGCGGCACCCCAACATCCTGATCTTCGCCAACCTCGAGGCGGCCAACGCCGCCTACAAGCTCGTCTGGCGCCTGGCCGGGGCGGAGGCCATCGGCCCGATCCTTCTCGGCATGGCCCGGCCCGTCCACGTTCTTCAGCGCGGCGTGGACGTCGCCGACATCGTCAACATGGCTGCGATCGCCGTCGTGGACGCCCAGGAGAAGGCGCGCCGGCCAGTATAGAATTCGCGCGCCGATTTCCATGATCAACACCAGACTCGCGAAAAGGTACGAGATCGTGTCCGAGCTCGGACGCGGCGGCATGGGCGTCGTCTACCGGGCCCGCGACCCGATGTTGAACCGCGAGGTCGCCGTCAAGCTCATCTCCTCGACGGACCTGACTCCCGAAATCGCGGAGCGGTTCCAGCGCGAAGCCCAGATCGTCGCTCAGATGGACCATCCGGGTATCGTCCCGATCTACGACCTCGGGCAGGACAACGGTTCCCTCTTCTTCGTCATGCCGGTCGTGGAGGGAGAAAACCTCCGGCACCTGCTCTGGGGAGGCTCGCTGCGTCTGGGCGAGGTCCTTGACATCGCCATCCAGACCGCTGACGCTCTCGACTACAGCCACGCCCGCGGCGTCGTTCACCGGGACATCAAGCCCGAAAACATCATGGTCTCCCGCCACGAGACCGGGGTCCGGATCCGGGTCATGGACTTCGGCCTCGCCCACGCGACGACCGAGAGCCGCTTGACGAAGACCGGAACGCTCGTGGGAACCGTCGCCTACCTCTCCCCGGAGCAGGTCACCGCGCGCTCCTTCGACGGGCGCTCGGACATCTACTCGCTCGGAACCGTCCTCTACGAATGCCTGGCGGGGGAGCCGCCCTTTTCGGGTGAGGTGCAGTCCATCCTCTACCGGATCGTGCACGAGGTTCCCCAGCCGCCGCGGGCCCTGGGAGCCGAGATCCGGGAAGAGCTGCAGGACGTCGTCCTCCAGTGCCTCCAGAAGGACCCGTCCAAGCGGCCGCAGAAGGCGGGGTCGGTTTCGGAAGCCCTGCGGCGCCACCGGGCGAGCCTCCAGAGCGACGAGTTCTCCCGCTCGGTGGTCCTGACCGCGAGCCGCATGGTCCAGCGGCCAGCGGCCTCCGCGTTCATAGGCCGGGAGAAGGAGTTCGGACAGCTCCAGCACCGGTTGAACGCGGCGATTACGGGCGACTGTCAGTTCGCCGTCGTCGCGGGAGAGCCCGGGATCGGCAAGTCGCGCCTGCTCGAAGAGTTGAAGAAGCTCGCCTCGGTGCGGAAGATCCGGGCGCTCTACGGGCGTTTCGTCGAGCAGGACCGTGCCTTCTCCTACCAGGGCTTCTGTGAGCTCATCCAGGATTACTTCCGGACGCGGGACTCGGGAAGCTCTGCCGGCGAGCGCCCCGATTTCTCCGACCTCGCGCCGGATCTGCTCTCCCTCTTCCCGCTCTTAACCGAGATCCCGGAGCTTCGGTCAGCGGCGAGCGGCGGCTCCAGGCGCGCGGCGGCGGGCGAAGAGCACAAGGCCGAGGATCGGATCCAGATCTTCGAGCTTCTCGCGCGTTCGCTGACGCGCATCGGCGGCGGGAAGCCCCTCGTGCTCATCCTCGAGAACCTCCACGGCGCAGAGATCTCGATCGAGGCGCTCCAGTACATCGTCCGCCGCCTCGGGCCCACGCCGACGCTCATCGTCGGGAGTTATCGGCAGACCGAGACCGACAAGCGGCATCCGCTGATCCGCATGCTCGATTCCTTCGCGGACGATCCGCGTTTCGTTCAGATCACGCTGGGGCCCTTCTCTCCCTCGGAGCATCGGGCTTTCATCGAGTCCGTCGCCGGAGGATCAAAGGTCTCCGACGCCCTGGCCGAGCGCCTGCGCGACGCGACGGAAGGCAACCCCTTCTTCACCAAGGAGCTCGTCCGTTCGCTGATGGATTCGGCGGGGATCGCCAAAGACGACTCCGGCGCCTGGAACTTCGCCAAGGGCACGGGGATCTCCTCCGACGCCCTGCCGGCGACCATCCAGCAGGCGGTCGAAAAGCGCATCGAGCGGCTTCCCGAGGAGCTGCGCGAGCTCCTGTCGATCGCCTCCGTCCTCGGAAAGAGCTTCGACTTCCGCGATCTCGAGGTCCTGGCGGAAGACGTGAAGAACCTCGACGACTCGGCCGAGAAGCTCGTCCGCGAAGGGATCCTGGAAGAGGAGCGCGAGTCCCGGGGGGATCGCCTCGCGTTCGCGAGCGGGATCGTGCGGGACGTCCTCTACGGCGCGCTCCCCCGCCGCAAGCGCCGGTCGCTTCACCGCAAATACGCCGAGCTCCTGGAGAAGCGCTATGCGGGGCGGCTGGAACGCGTGTATCCCGACCTCGTCCATCACTTCTCGCAGGCCGACGTCCCGGAGAAGACCGTCGAGCATGGATTGAAGCTCGCGCAGAAGTCGCTCGACGCCTTCAGCCCCGACGACGCGATCCGGGCGGCGAAGATTTGCCTCGAGTTTCTCGAAGACGAGGAATGGGAGGGGGACCGATCTCTCGAGGGGGAGGCGCGGCTCGTCCTGGCCCGGGCCCACCGGATGGCCGGCAACACCGACGGAGCCCTGCGCGAGGCCGAAGCGGCTGTCAAGGTGTTCGAGAGGGAGAAACAGACCCCGAGAGCCGTCGCGGCGATCCTCTTTGCCGCGGACACCGCATGGCAGGCACGCCGAGTCGAGGAGACCCGCCGCTTCGCCGAGCGCGGGATCGAAACCGCGCGGGCCGGAGCGACGCCCGACGAGCTGACGAAGCTGCTCTCGCTCGCCGCCACGGTCGCCAATCTGCGGGGGGAATATCCGAAGGCGGCGGCCTACCAGGCCGAGATCGAGAGACTCGCGCCCCGGGAGAAGGCGCAGGAGGAGGAGATCCCCCGGGGCGGGCACCTCGTCGTGGCGCTGGCCAATCCGATCGCGACGACCGATCCGGGCGCCTACCAGACCACCGAGGAGCACGAGGTCCTGGGCAATGTCTTCGAGACGCTCGTGACCACGGACCCGCAGGGCAACCTCGTGCCCCTCCTCTGCGATCGGTGGGCATTCGAGGACGCCGGCAGGACGTTTCGGTTGGAGCTGCGCCGCGGGGTGGTCTTTTCCGATGGAACGCCGCTGACCTCGGACAGCGTCAAGGCTTCGCTCGAGCGCTCCATCCGGCTGTCGCGGGAAGCGACGCCGGCGGCCTTCACGTCCATCGAGGGGGTCGCGGACTACCTCGAGGGAAAGACCGCGGAAGTCGCCGGGATCCGGGCGCCTTCGCGGGATCAGATCGATATCCGTCTTCACGAGGCGCTCCCCGTTTTCCCGGCGTTCCTGACGGACGGAAGGACTTCTGTGGCGGCGGTCGTCCCGGCCGAGGAGGGGAAACCGGAGCGGCTGGTCGGGACCGGCCCTTTCCAGATCGCGCAGCAGACCTCAGCCCGCGTGATCCTCGAGCGCAACCCGCGATACTGGAAAGACTCGCCCCCCCGGCTCGACTCGATCGAGTTTCGCGCGTCGCTCTCGGCCTCGGAGATCGCCGCAGGCTTCAAGTCCGGCCAGATCGAGCTCGCCCGCGATCTTCTCCCGCGCGACCTCGAGACGATCCTGCGCGAGCCCCGGTTCCGGTCGGGACTCGTCGAGACGCCCAAGAAGAACACGTACTTCGTCCTCTTCAACGCCGGCAGCGCCGCGGCGGGCAATGCCGCCCTGCGGCAGGCGCTCGCCCACGTCGTGAGGACGCAGGATTTCGTATGGGGCGCCTTGGGGCGCTTCGCCCTCCCCGCGACGGGACTGCTCCCGCCCGGGATCCTGGGCCACGACCCCGGCCGCCGCCAACCCCATCCCGAGCGGGAAAAGGCGGTCGAGGCGATCCGCTCCTGCGGGCTGCCGCTCCCCGTGCGCCTGAAGGCCGCGGTACACCCCATCCTTCAGGACCAGTACGGCGCGTTGACCAAGGCCCTCTTCCAGATCTGGGCGGAGGTCGGCGTGGAAGTCTCGGCCGTGACGAAGACGATGCCCGAATACCTGAATTCCTGGCACGGCGGCCCCGACCTGGACGTGTGGGTGGGCCGCTGGATCGCCGATTACGACGACCCGGACAACTTTACCTTCACGCTCTTTCACTCGGGAAACGGGCGGCTGCGCAATTTCTTCTCCTCGCCGGAAGCCGACCGCATCCTCGAACAGGCCCGGACCGAGGGCCGGCCGGGCGCGCGCGAGGCCCTGTACCGGCAGTTCGAGAACCTCGTTCTCGACTCCGCGGCGCTCGTCCCCCTCTTCCACGACGTGGACTACCGCATCGCGAACCCCCGGGTCCGCGGGCTGCAGCTTCGCTCGACCGCGCCCTATGCCAACTACGCCGAGATCGGAAAGGTCCAGGCGCCGGAAGCCGCCGCCGCTCCCGACCGGCTGGCCGGAGGCGGCACGCCCCACGTGCCGATCGCGGGAATCGTGCGAAGCCTCGACCCGGCCCTGACCTCCACGGTCGAGCAGGCCGAGGTCCTCCCTTGCCTGTTCGAGACGCTGACTCGTGCCACCGAGGACGCGCGGATCGTGCCGTGGCTCGCCTCGGAGGTCTCGACCGAGAACGACGGGATGCGGTTCCGGTTCCGTTTGCGTCCGGGGGTCCGGTTCCACGATGGACGGCGGCTGACCGCCCGCGACGTCCGGCATTCTTACGAGAGGCTTCTCCAGAGCAAGGAGAGCGATGCCCGCTGGTTCCTGTCGCCGATCCGCGGAGCCAAGCGGATCTTGAACGGCGAAGCCACGGACCTGCAGGGCTTCCACATCGTCTCGCCTTCGGAGTTCGTCATCGAGCTGGAAAAGCCGATCTCCTTCTTCCCGGCGCTCATCTCCTACGGAGCGATGGCGATCCTTCCGGAAGGGACCGCTCGGGTCGGACACTCCTGGCGGGAGAAGTGCGTCGGCACGGGACTCTTCCGGGCCGTGGCCTTCGAGCCGGGGCGCCGGCTCGAGCTCGAGCGCAACCCGCATTACTGGCGCGAGGGGTATCCCAGGAGCGAAGGTATCGTCTTCCAATTCGAGGTTTCGCCCGAGGAGATCCGAAAGGAGTTCCTGGCCGGCCGGTTCTCGCTCGCCTCGGACCTGCTCCCGGCCGACGCGGAAGCGCTGCGCCACGACGCCCGTTTCGCCTCGGGCTACAGGGAGACTCCACGCCTCCAGACGTACTTCGTTGTCTTCAACCGGCATCGGGGCCCCATGCGCGACGTGGAGGCCCGCAGGAATCTGGCCCGCGCGGTGGACGTCGAGGGGAGCGTGCGCCGTAACCTGGGGCGGCTCGCCATCCCCGCGCACGGCCTGATCCCGCCGGGCCTGCTGGGGTACTCGGCCGGTTCGGGCCGCGAACCGGAGAAGCCCGCCGCCGCCTCGAGCGCCGAGGTCCAGCAAACGGTTTCGCGGGAAATCGTCGAGCTCTCGGCCCTGATCCATCCGATCTTCTTCGCGGAATACGCCGCCTTCGCGGGGGAACTGACTGCCGCGTTCCGGGAGATGGGCTACGCGCTGCGCCCGGTCAACCGAAGCATGGCCGAGTACATCGAGATGCGGCATGACGCGGAGACCGACGTCGTCGTGGGGCGGTGGGGCGCCGATTATCCGGATGCCGACACCTTCGTCTACGGCGTTCTCCACTCCCAGGAGGGATTCCTCGGGCGCTACGGCGGCGATCGGGATCTGGATCTCCTCATCGAGCGGGGGCGGACCGAGACGGACCCGCGCGCCCGCCATGCGATCTACCGACAGATCGAGGAGCGGATCGCTCGCGAGGCGCTGCTTCTGCCACTCTTCTACGACCAGGTCTACTGCTTCGCGCGGCCCGAGCTCGAAGGCCTGTCGCTCGGCCTCTCCAACCCCATCGTCTCCTACGAGACCCTCTCCCTGCGCCGGTAGACCGTCGCTCCGCGCTGCGCTCCCGCGGCGCGGCGCCTCCTCCCTCGCTTCGCTCGGGAGACTTCGCCCGCCGCGAACGAGGGTCGCGGTGCCGCGAAGTACGGCGTCTTCGCGCGCCAACCGCTTTCCCGAATCGCCGACGGACCTCTCTTCCGCAGGCCCGCGGGATCAGGCGGCTATGTCGAATCTGACATACCGCCCCAGGCTCGCAGGTTCGACCGGGGGATGCCGTCGATGGAGTCGCTCGAGACGGGGACTAACAACTAAGGTCTCACCCTGCGAGTCGCGGTCCAGCGGATCGTGCGGTCGGCGGTCTGGAAGGTGCCGTCAATCGAGTCGCGCGAGACCAGGCCGTCCAGGTGCCAGACGGCGGTCGGCGTGACGAGGTCGAAGGAGACGCCGGCGCCTGTCGCGTGGAGGTTCGAGAGCTCCGTCGTGTTCCCGTGGAGGCCCACGTAGACGCCGGCGAGGCCGCCGGCCGTGGACTTGAACCGCAGGGTCCCCGCGATGATCCCTTTTCCGGCATCGGCGCGAAAGTCCCATTCCCCGGGGAGCGCGGCCGCCGCAGACAGCGGCGGCGTGGGGGCCTCCGGGGACACGTCTGGCCTGGTCGGAGTGGCCGGCGCGGTGGGCACGGGGGAGGGCGACTCGGCGGCAGGTGTGCGCGTCGGAGAGGGACGGGGAGAGGATGTCGGTCTGCGCCTCGGCCGCGGCGAAGCCGTTGGCGTCGGCGAGGGAACCGGCGTCGCCGGGCGAGAGGTTGAGGTGGGCGTGGACGGCGCAGCGGACTGTGTCGGGGAGGCTGTGGGTGCTGGGATGGCCGTGGGCGTCGCAGGCGGAGCCGGAGGCACCGGCGTTCGCGTGGCCGTGGGCGGCGGAGTCGGCGACGAGGAGGGGACGGGAGTTGCCGTCGGCGCTCGGGTCGGCGAGACGGCCGCGGCAGGCCTTTCGGGGCGAGGAGTCGCTGTCGCCGCGGGACGGGGAGGTTCAGCCACCGGAGTCGCCAGCCGAGCCACGACGACCTTGGGTCCGCAGGAGACCAAGGAGAGCAGAAGCACCGCAGCCGCAGCGAGAGCCGATCGAGTCTTCGAGTTCTCCGACACTGGGAGGCCGGATCTTATCTGTCCGCAGCCACCGGTTCCGACAGCCGGAGACTTCCCGCCGAGACGTTACGCAATTCGGTTCTCCTCCCGGAGGGCCACTGGACCGTCACGCGATTGGCGCGAGGGGAGTCTCCCAAGCCGAAGAACAGGGACTTGGAGCCGGAGGAGAGGAAGGAGTAGCCGGCGGAGACGACCTGCGCGCGCCGGATTCCCTCCGCTTCGACGGTCACGACGGCGCCCAGGGCGTCTCTCGTCGAACGGTGGGAACCGGGCGCGGCGGGATCGCCCTGGAGTGTGACCACGAGGGACTTCGCCTTCGACGGATTGCGGTTCAACCAGAGGGAGGGACGCTGGAGGAAGCCCGTGGCGAAGAGGTCCGGGGCGCCGTCGCCGTTGGCGTCCGTCACGACGAGGCCGCGCTGGTTGGCGTCGGACTCGAGACCCGTCACCGCGGCGAGCTCGGCGAACCGGCGGCCGTCCAGGTTCTTGTAGAAGCGCTTGGGCGGGTGGCCCCAGAGGGAGTCCTCGCCGAAGTCGCCGGTCGGGATTCCCTTCTCGAACTTCTTGTACTCGGCGCTCATCAGGTTCCAGAAGTCGATCTCGCGCTCCTTCGGACTCCTTCCCGTGACCATGCCGTTGACGACGAAGAGATCGGGTCGGCCGTCTAAGTCCGCGTCGATGAAGACGCAGCCCCAGGACCAGGAGGTATCCCAGACTCCGGCCTCCTCCGAAGTCCGATCGAAGCGGCCGCCGCCGGCGGCGCGAAAGAGCGAGGAGCCGCGCGAGAGAGCCTTCAATCTCCGCCAGACGAGAGGGCGGCCGAGGCTGTAGGGGAACTCCGGCATCGGATAGCGGGGATCCGAGAGGAACCAGTTGAACGGGAAGGAGTAGTTCGACACATAGAGGTCCAGCCGGCCGTCCCCGTCGTAGTCGTCCACGGCGACGCCCATGCCGAAACCGGGATCGAGAACTCCGGCTCTTCGGGCGATGTTCGAGAATGTCCCGTCCTCATTGTTGTGGAGGTACGTGTTGTTGCCGAAGTCGTTGGCGATGTAGAGGTCGGGCCAGCCGTCGCCGTCGAAATCGGCGGACTGGACCGCGAGCCCCCAGCCCGTGTCGTCCGCGCGCGACGCCCGGGAGACGTCGGTGAAGGTGCCGTCGCCGTTGTTGTGGAAGAGGTGGTTGGGAGGGGCGTTGTTCGCCCGGATGTTGGGGCCGCGGTCCGGAGGGCCGTAGACCAGGACGTAGAGGTCGGGCAGGCCGTCGCGGTCGAAGTCGAGGGCCGCTGCGGAAGTGCAGTAGTCGTTCAAGGCCACGCCCGCTTTTCGGCCGATCTCCTCGAAGGTACCGTCGCCGCGGTTGTGGTAGAGGAGATTCGGCCGGTCGAGGTACGTCACATAGAGGTCCGTCCAGCCGTCGTTGTCGTAGTCGAAGGCGAGCGCGCCGACGGCCTCGCCCTCTTGTCCTCGAACGCCCGCCCTGGCCGCCACGTCCTCATAGGTTCCGTCGCCCCGGTTCCTGTACAGGCGGTTGCCGTCGCCTCCCGCGACGAAGAGGTCCTCGTGCCCGTCGCGGTCGAAGTCGAGCACGGCGACTCCCGGAGGCATGTGCTCTCCGGGGATCGGGACGTTGCGCGCCGCATTGGGCAGGAAGGCCCTGTGGGGGCGGGAGAGACCGGCTCTTTCGGCGACCTCCTCGAAGAGAGGCGCGGAGGCCGAGGCCTCGAGCCAATCCAAGAGCGACGCCGATTCCATCTCCCATCCGAGGTCGCCACGCCGCGAAGGCCGCAGCACCGCGTGAAGCCTCCCTCCCGCCTCTCGGAGCTGTCCGCTCTCCGCGCGACCCGTCAGGAGCAGTCCGAGGACGATCTCGCGGCGGTTCCCGTGCCGACGCAGGTCGAAGACGACCTGTTCGGCGCGCCCCAGGGAGGCGAAGCGCGCGCGGATCTCCGAGAGCCGCCGCCGGAGGTCGCCGCTCCCTCTCCTTGCGGGAGCGGGCCGGGGTGAGCGGGCAGCCCCCGCGGACGGCGCCCGATATACGGCGATCGTTAGCGCAGGGCGACCCGGAACCGTCGCCAGCTCGTCCCCCGGCAGAGTCCCGCTCCAGGCGAATCCGTCCGCATAGAAGCCGGGGTCCGCGGCCCCGGCCTTCCAGTCCTCGAGGTATTTCTCCGTGAAGACGGTGACGCGGTCGGAGTAATCCTCGAGGGTCGGCAGGGGAGGCTCGCGGTGGGAGGCGCAGCGAAGAACGAGCGCCAGGCCGATCGCGAGAGAGATGGCAAGGAATCGGGATTTCCGGCTTGCGATAACGCCCTCACCTCTGTCGGGGGGAGACCCCCCGATCCCCCCCGCTCCCGGAAGAAGAGGGGGAAGCGCCGGCTTCATCGGGCGGAAAATATAATCGAAGACCTGGTGACACTTTCGGAGCGCCTTCGGCAGCGCATCGCCCGAGAAGGCCCGATTTCCTTTCGCGATTTCATGGAAGCGGCCCTCTACGATCCCGAGGAGGGCTACTACGCGAGGGCGCCCAGGATCGGGGAGGGAGGAGACTTTGCGACCTCGCCGAGCATCTCGCCTCTTTTCGCCGCGGCGGTCGCGAGGCGGTTCCGGCGCGACACGGAGCGCTTCGAGGGACCGGTGGACTTCGTCGAGGTCGGCGCGGGGGACGGGAGGTTCCTCGAGGACTTCATGGCGGCTCTCCGAGGGGAAAGCGCCGCGTTCGCCTCCCGCGTGCGTCTGACCGCCATCGAGAGAAGTCGGTCGGGCCGCCATTCTCTTTGCTCACGCCCCCCGCTCTCGGGGACCCGGGTGTGCGCGTCGGCGGACGAGCTTTCGCCGGGATCGGTCGACGGCTGGATCTTCTCCAACGAGCTCTACGACGCGCTTCCGGTCGCACGGGTCCGCGGAAGCCCCGGGGGCCTCGAAGAACTGCGAGTCGAGGCGTCCGGCAACGGCTTTCGATGGAAAGCCGTTCCGGCCCCCGAGGAGCTGGCGAGCCATCTGGCGGCCCTCGGTATCACGCTCGAGCCTGGCCAGATCGGGGAGGTCTCGCTGGAAGCCGCCCCGCTCCACGGGACTCTCGCCCGCGCGCTCGCGCGCGGCTCCCTCGTCGCTTTCGACTACGGACACCGCGCGAGCGTCCTCTACCATCCCCTGGCACGACGTCAGGGCACTCTCGCCGTGCACGCTGAGGGCCGGCGCGGCGGCGATCCGCTCGACCGCCCCGGGGAAGCGGACCTGACGGCCCACGTCAACTGGGACGAGCTTCTCCGCGCCGGCGAGTCCGAAGGCTTGACGACCCGGTGCCTCTCTCGCCAGGGACTCTACCTGACGGAGTCCGGCCTTTTCGATCTCGCCCGGACCGACGCCGAGAAGTGGCGCGCCTTCCGTCTCGTCGATCCGGAGGGAATGGGAGACGAGCTGTCGGTCCTCGTTCAGGAAAGGTGTTAGGTGGTAGGTGGTAGGGAGTAGGGTCCGGGGCCAAGTCGTCCCTATCACCTAACACCTACCACCTATCACCTCCGTTTGACTCTCCACCCCCCTCCGATAAAATGCGTGCGGTGACCAATTACCTCCCGATTCTTGTCATGGGTGTGCTCGCGGCGGCCCTGCCGCTGGCGACGATCATCCTGGCCCGCGCGATTCAGACGAGGCGCCCCAACCCGGCCAAGCTCGAGCCCTACGAGTGCGGCGTGGACTCGCCGACGACGGCCTTCGACACCCGTTTCTCGGTCCGTTACTTCTTGATCGCCGTCCTGTTCGTGGTCTTCGACGTGGAGACGATCTTCCTCTTCCCCTGGGCCGTGATGTTCAACCGCCTGGGACTCTTCGGTCTGATCGAGATGTTGATCTTCTTGGTGATCCTGGTGATCGGCTACTTCTACGTCTGGAAGCGCAAGGCCCTGGACTGGGCTTGACGTAACACCTGGAGACACATGGGATTAGTCGACAACCGCTTCGAAGACAACGTCCTGACCACGACCGTGGACTCGGTCATCAACTGGGCGCGGCGCTCCTCCATCTGGCCGATGCAGTTCGGCCTGGCCTGCTGCGCGATCGAGATGATGGCCGTCATGGACGCCCGCTTCGACCTCGCTCGCTTTGGCGCGGAGGTCTTCCGCGGCACGCCCCGGCAGTCGGATTTGATGATCGTGGCCGGCACGGTCGTCGAGAAGATGGCGCCGATCGTCAAGCGCCTCTACGATCAGATGCCAGAGCCCAAGTGGGTCATCGCGATGGGCTCTTGCGCGACCTGCGGGGGGCCCTACCGGACCTACGCCGTCACCCAGGGCGTAGACCGCATCGTGCCGGTGGACGTCTACGTGCCGGGCTGCCCGCCCCGCCCCGAGGCCCTGATCTACGGCATCATGGCCCTTCAGAAGAAGATCGACCGCATGAGGGTCATCCGGAAAGCGTCATAGGGCCAGAATGTCGGAGGAGAAGCCGCCGCCGCCGCCCGCCACCCCGGCCCCTGGCGGGCAGGAGAAGCCCAGAGAAACTCCGCGTAAGCTCGAGGCGGCCGACGCCTCCGGCCATCCGTGGGTCGAGTCGTTGCGCTCCGGCGTGCCTGATTCCGTTGTCTCGGCCAAGGAGTTCGCGCGCCAGGTCACCGTCGTCGTCAAGCGCGAGAAGATCGCCGAAGTCGCGCGGCACTTGAAGGAAAAAGAAGCCTTCCTCTACTGCGTGGACGTCACCGCCGTGGACTGGAAGAAGCGCGAGCCGCGCTTCGACGTGGTGTACCACTTCTACTCCTTCTCCAAGAACGACCGAATCCGGGTCAAGTGCGGCGTCGCCGATGGGGGGGAGGTCCCGTCGATCGCTCCGGTCTTCCTCGCCGCCGACTGGTCGGAGAGGGAAACCTTCGACATGTTCGGCATCCGCTTTACCGGCCACCCCGACCTGCGGCGCATCCTGACTTGGGAGGGGTTCCACGGTTATCCGCTTCGCAAGGATTTCCCGGTCGAGGGGATCGATACGGGCGCCGCCGTCTACCCCGAGGAGTGGCCCGAGGGGCTGGGACCGAGTCCGGACGACCCGAATCGGAAGGTGGTCTCGTGACGAGGCGCCAGGCGGGAGGCGGAAGGCGGAAGGCGGAGTCGCCGCGGAAGCCATGACCGAAGAGAAGCCGTTGACGCTCGAAGAGCGAGGCAAAGCCGAGGACGCGGTTCGGAAGGGTCTGGAGCACCCGGAGGTGCCGACACTGTTCGACGTCCAGGAGATGGAGCTGAACTTCGGGCCCCAACATCCTTCGACTCACGGCGTGCTGCGCCTGGTGCTGAAGGTGGACGGCGAGAAGATCCTCGAGGCCAAGCCGGACGTCGGCTACCTCCACCGCGGGACGGAGAAGCTCTTCGAGACCGAAACCTACCCGATGGGGATCCCGCACACCGACCGGATGGACTACGTCGCGGCGGCCACGAACAACCACGCCTTCTGCCTGACGATCGAGAAGCTCCTCGGGGTGGAGATCCCGCGCCGCGCGCAGCTCATTCGCGTGATGCTGGACGAGCTGCAGCGCCTTGCCTCGCATCTGGTGTGGCTTGGCACCTCCGGCATCGATCTCGGGGCCGTCACCCCCTTCTGGTACGCATTCCGGGAGCGGGAGCAGATCCTAGACTTCTTCGAGGAGTACTGCGGCGCGCGCCTGACCTTGAACTGCATGCGGATCGGCGGCCTTCCCTTCGACCTGACGCCGGGCTGGGTCGAGCGAGTCGCGGAGTTCGTGGATGACCTACCGGCGCGCATCGACGATTACGAACAGCTACTGACCGACAACCGGATCTGGAAGAAACGGACGGTCGGTATCGGGGTGATCTCCGGGGAGGAGTGCATCGAGAGGGGATTGACGGGGCCCATCCTGCGCGGATCCGGCATCGAGTGGGACCTGCGGCGGGCGCAACCCTACGAATGTTACGAAGAGCTCGACTTCGCGATCCCGACTCGAGTGAACGGCGACACGTACGACCGATACATCGTGCGCGTGCAGGAGATGCGGCAGAGCGCGCGCATTCTCCGGCAGTGCGTCGAGAAACTGCAGCCCGGGGAGATCCGGGGGAAGGTGCCGCGGGTCATCAAGCCGCCGGCCGAAGAGGTCTACGCCTCGATCGAGTCACCCAAGGGGGAGCTCGGCTTCTACTGCGTCAGCAACGGCACCAACCGTCCCTACCGCATGCACTGCCGCCCCCCCTCCTTCATCAACCTGCAGGCGCTGCCGCGGCTGGCCAAGGGTCACCTGATCTCGGACCTGGTGGCCTTAATCGGCACCATCGACATCGTGCTGGGCGAGGTGGACCGATGAACCGGGCGGGACTCGGGACCCGGGACCCGGGACTCGATCCCGAAAGCGGGCTTCCGTCCGCGTCCCGCGTCCCGCGTCCCGCGTCCCGGCCCAAGGGGTCTACGCTATGAAGATCCTCACGCCCACGGTCCTGACCTACATCAAGGTGGTGCTCCTCGTGGCGCTCGTCCCCGCCATCGTGGGCTTCGTCATCGTGCTTGCGGAGCGCCGGTTCATGGGCTTCATGCAGGCGAGGCTCGGCCCCAACCGCGTGGGGCCGAAGGGGACGCTGCAGGGGCTGGCCGACTTGCTCAAGCTCGTGACCAAGGAGGACCTGACTCCGGCCAGGGCCGAGAGGGCGGTTCACTTCTTGGCGCCCGTCCTCGCCGTGATCCCGGCGTTGACGGCCCTGGCGGTCATCCCGTTCGGCCCGCCGCTCAAGCTCTCGCGGACCGTCGAGACACCCCTCTACGTGACGGACGTCAATATCGGTCTGCTGTTCCTTCTTTCCATCACGTCGATCGGCGTCTACGGGATCATTCTGGGAGGCTGGGCCTCCAACAACAAGTACTCGCTCCTCGGCGGGCTGCGCTCGGCCGCGCAGCTCGTGTCCTACGAGGTTCCGATGGGGCTCTCGCTCGTCGCGGTGCTCCTGATGACGCGCTCGCTCTCGCTCGTGGAGATCGTCCAGAGGCAGGAGAGGATCCACCTCTGGTTCGTGTTCCCGGGACTGCTCGCCTTCTTCCTCTACTTCGTGTCGGGCGTCGCGGAGACCAATCGCAATCCCTTCGATCTGCCGGAGGCGGAGTCGGAGCTCGTGTCGGGCTTCAACACCGAGTACTCGGGTGTCAAGTTCGCGTTCTTTTTTCTCGGGGAGTACACGGCGATGATCATCATCTCCTGCATCGCCGTGACGGTCTTTTTCGGCGGGTGGCTTGCCCCCTTTCCGAGCGTGAAGGCGCTCGCGTTCTTGAAGGTGATCCCCCCGTTTGCCTGGTTCCTGATCAAGGCGGGCGGCTTCCTCTTCGGCTACATCTGGTTCCGCACGACGTTCCCGCGCTACCGATTCGATCAGCTGATGGCGCTCGGCTGGAAGTGGATGATTCCGGCCGCCCTCGTCAACATCGTGGTCGTGGCCGTGGCGGTTCTCGCGACTCCCGGCCGCACGAACGGCCTGGTGATGCTCTCCTGGATCTTCGGCCTGCTCTTCGCGGCGATGTTCCTGCTGGCAAAGCTACGGCAGGCTCTGACGCGGCGCGACCGGCTGGCCGCGGAGCCGACCAGCGCACGGGCGCCGCGTTGAAAGTGTGACCCGATGGCCTTCAAGAAATGGCTCGACAAGCTGACACTGCTCGATCTCTTCGACGGCCTCTCCGTGACCGGACGGCACTTCTGGAAGAAGAAGGTGACGATCCAGTATCCCGAGCAGAAGAAGATCCCCTCGGACCGCTTCCGCGGGATGTTCCGCTTAGACGAAGAGCGCTGCATCAAGTGCACGCTCTGCGCGATCGAGTGCCCGATCAACATCATCTACATCGACTGGCACAACGAGAAGAATGAAGGGGGGAAGTCGGTCAAGGTGCTCGACCGCTTCGACGTCGACCTCAAGCGCTGCATGTTTTGCCAGCTCTGCGAGGAGGCATGCCCGACGGTGCCCAAGTCGATCTGGCTGACCACGAAGACATACGAGATGGCCGCCTACGACCGCAACGAGTCGCTGTATCTGGACATCCGGAAGCTGACCGACTGGCACGCGGCCGAGAACGTCAAACCCTTCACGGTGATCGAGCAGGGATGAGGCGGCGCAGGTGACCGAGAGCGTCCCGCCCGGGGCTCTCCTGACCGGCGGCGCGGGCTGGGCCTTCGTCGTCTTCGCGGTCCTGGTGCTCGCGACGGCGGTGGCGGTCGTCGTGGCGAAGAACCCCGTGCACTCCGCGCTCTTCCTCCTGTCGTCCTTCCTGCTCGTTGCCTGTCTTTTCATCTTGGAACAGGCGGAGTTTGTCGGCGCCGTGCAGATCCTGGTCTACGGCGGCGGCATCATGGTGCTCTTTCTCTTCGTCATCATGCTCGTTCACCAGCGCACGGTCCTGAGCGCGAAGACCTTCCAGCACCAGTGGGACATCGCACTGCTCTTCCTGCTCGTCTTTCTGGTGCCCTTTCTCTACATCCTGGGCACGGAGAGGTTTCCCGACGTTCCGCAGAACCCGGACGCCCTCCGGATGGTCGGGACCCGAGTCGTCGGCAACACGCAGGCGATCGCCTGGTCTCTCTACCGCGATTACCTCCTCCCCTTCGAAGTGGCCTCGGTCTTCCTCCTCGTCGCCATGGTCGGCGCGGTCGTTCTGGGGAAGAGGTCGGTGGAGAAGGTGGACTGAATGGGAGGTCGTAGGTGGAAGGTGTTAGGTGGTAGGGACCGGGGCCGGGCTCTCGTCCCTACCACCTACCACCTATCACCTAACACCTTGGCTCCATGAACATCACGATCAATCACTTCCTGATCGTCAGCTTTCTGCTCTTCGGAATCGGGCTTTTCGGCGTGCTTGCGCGCCGCAACTTTCTGATCGTGCTGATGTCCGTCGAATTGATGATGAACGCGGTCAACCTGAACCTCATCGCCTTTTCGCGGCGGCTGTGGTCCCTGACCGGTCAGGTCTTCTCCGTCTTCGTCATCACGATCGCCGCCGGAGAAGCCGCGATCGGCCTGGCCCTGACGATCTCGCTCTTCCGCCAGCGCAAGACGCTGAACATCGAAGAGGCGAGCACGATGCAAGGATGAAGAGGATCGCAGCCTCGTGAGAAACCTCATCTGGGCGATCCCGCTCGTCCCGCTCGCCGGCTTCCTCGTCAACGGGATCGTGTACCTGCTCGAGCACCGGACCAAGGGGGAGCCGACGCGGCACGATCCGGACGGCGACCAGCCCGCGGCGGAGTCCCAAAAGGACCGCGGCCACCCGCACGCGCACATGCACGAGGAGATCCACCCCCGGCGCAAGACCCTTCACACGGCCGTGGGAGTCGGCTCGGTGGCGCTCTCCTGCCTCTTCGCGTTCGGCGCGATCTTCGACGTGGGGCTCTCGCGCCTGGCGGGGGGCGCGGTTCACGTCGTCACCCTCTACCGATGGATCCCGCTCGGGTTCAACGAGGCCGCCGGGCAGGTCCCCGGCAAAGCGGCCGAGTGGTTCGTGGACGCCGCCTTCCGGCTCGACGCGCTTTCGGCGCTGATGCTCGCCTTCGTGACGTTCGTGGGTCTCCTGATCCACATCTACTCCGTCGGCTACATGGGCCACGACGAGGGGTATGGCCGCTACTTCGCGTATCTGAACCTCTTCATGTTCTCGATGCTCGTGCTCGTCCTGGCCAACAATTTCCTGGTGCTCTTCGTCGGATGGGAAGGCGTGGGGCTCTGCTCGTATCTGCTGATCGGCTACGACTACCACAAGAAGAGCGCGGCGGACGCCGGCAAGAAGGCCTTCGTCGTAAACCGGATCGGGGACTTCGGCTTCATCCTGGGCATCTTCGGAGTATTCGCGCTCTTCGGGTCCCTCGATTTCGGTAGGGTCTTTTCCGCTGCCGCGGCCGCCCCGGCCGACGTCACGCCCTACCTGACTCTCGTCTGCCTCTGCCTCTTCGTCGGCGCGTGCGGGAAGTCCGCGCAGTTTCCGCTCTACGTCTGGCTCCCCGACGCGATGGCGGGACCCACGCCCGTGTCGGCGCTCATCCACGCCGCGACGATGGTCACGGCGGGCGTCTACATGGTGGCGCGCTGCAACGTGCTCTTCCGCCTCTCGCCGGACGCGATGGTCGTGGTGGCGGTCGTGGGTGGATTCACGGCGCTCTTCGCGGCGACGATCGGTCTCGCCCAGAACGACATCAAGAAGGTGCTCGCCTACTCCACGGTTTCGCAGCTGGGCTACATGTTCCTCGCCTGCGGCGTTGGCGCCTTCGTGGCCGGCCTGTTCCACGTCCTGACGCACGCCTTCTTCAAGGCCTGCCTCTTCCTGGGGTCCGGCTCCGTCATCCACGCGCTCGCGGGGGAACAGGACCTCCGGCGGATGGGCGGTCTGGCCCTGAAGATCAAGACGACCTACCGGACGTTCCTCATCGCCACGCTCGCGATCGCCGGGGTGCCGCTGCTCGCGGGGTTCTTCTCCAAGGACGCGATCCTGGCTGCCGTCTTCGAGGCGCGCATGCCCACGGCGCCCGTCTGGCTGCCGCGCGTCCTCTGGACCGTCGCGATCTTCACCGCGGGGCTAACCGCCTTCTACATGTTCCGCCTGATCTCGCTGACGTTCTGGGGCGTATACCGCGGTTCCCCCGAGCAGGAGAAACAGATCCACGAGTCGCCACGCTCGATGACGATTCCGCTGATCGTGCTCGCGTTCCTGTCGGTCGTCGGCGGGTACATCGGCATCCCGATCGTCCGCGGCGGAGACAAGATCGGCGAATTCCTCTCGCCGATCCTCTTGCCGCTCGCCGGCGCCCACGGGGAAGCCCACCACGCGCCGGTCTCGCTGGAGCTGCTCCTCATGGGCGCCTCGGTCGCGGTCGCTATGGTGGGGATCCTGCTCGCGGTCTTCTGGTACACCAAAGGCGACGGCGAGACGCCGGCGCGGTTGGCAGGAAGCTGGCCGGGTGTTTACCGGGCCGTCGCCAACAAGTATTACGTGGACGAGTTCTACGGCGCGGTCTTCGTCGAGGGGGTCGGCAAGGGGGGAGGACGGCTCCTCTGGGACGTGGACGCGACCGTCGTGGACTCGATCCCCAACGGCGCTGCCGCCGTGACGAAGGCCTCCTCCTGGATATCCTCCCTCTTCGACCAGTACGTCGTGGACGGTCTCGTCAACGGCCTGGCCGACACGCTGCAGGCCGGTTACCGGCTCTTCAAAGCGGCACAGACCGGGCGCGTGCAGAACTACGCGCTCGTCATGGGAGCCGGGCTCTTCGCGATCGTCGCGGTGTATCTCGTATTCCGGTAGGCGGCAAGCTGAGCGTTGACAGCGAGAGGAGCGAATGAGTTTTCTTCAACAGATCCCCATCCTGTCGATCGTCACTTACGTGCCGCTCGTGGGCGCGCTCCTGGTCGTGTTTTTTTTCTCCAAGGACAGGCCGCTGGCGATCAAGTACTTCGCGACGTTCGTGGCGGGTCTTGATTTCGCGCTCTCCCTGCCGCTCTGGTTCGGTTTCGACCGCGGGAGGGCCGGGTACCAGTTCCAGGAGCGGGTCTCCTGGATCCCCTCTCTCGGCGTGGACTACCACTTCGGGATCGACGGGATCTCCCTCGTCCTGATCCTGCTGACGACGTTCATCGGCGTCATCGCGGTCTATTGCTCCGACACGGCGATCACCGAAAGGCAGAAGGAGTATTACGTCCTCCTGCTGCTCCTCCAGACCTTCATGACCGGGACGTTCTGCAGCCTCGACTTCTTCCTCTTCTACGTCTTCTGGGAAGTCATGCTCGTGCCGATGTACTTCCTGATCGGCGTCTGGGGAGGGGAGCGGCGTCTTTACGCCGCGATCAAGTTCTTCCTCTACACGCTGGCGGGCTCGGTGGTGATGCTGCTCGGCATCATCGCGCTCTACTTCTACAACACGACCGGCTTCCTCGGTTACAAGGGGCTCGGTAACCCCCCCACGTTCTCGATCGAGAAGCTGACGGCGGTCGCCGCGGGGATGCCGGCGGATCTGCAGATCTGGCTCTTCTTCGCCTTCTTCTTCGGCTTCGCGATCAAGGTCCCGATGTTCCCCTTCCACACCTGGCTGCCCGATGCTCACACCGAGGCGCCCACGGCGGGCTCGGTGATCCTGGCGGCGGTGCTGCTGAAGATGGGGACCTACGGGTTCGTCCGCTTCTCGCTGCCGATGTTCCCCGAGGCGATCCGGACCGACTGGGTGATCGGCCTGATGGTCGCGCTCGCGATCATCGGGATCGTCTACGGCGCGATGGTCACCCTCGTGCAGAAGGACATGAAGAAGCTGATCGCCTATTCCTCCGTGTCGCACCTGGGCTTCGTGATGCTGGGCGTCTTCGCGGCCAACATGGCGGGGGTGCAGGGAGGGATCCTCCAGATGGTGAACCACGGAATCTCGACGGGGGCGCTCTTCCTCTTAGTCGGCATCCTCTACGAGCGCCGCCACACGCGCATGATCGCGGAGTACGGAGGCCTCGCCCGGCAGATGCCGGTCTATGCCACGTACTTCATGGTGATGGCTCTGTCTTCGATGGGCCTGCCCCTCTTGAACGGCTTCGTCGGAGAGTTCACGATTCTCCAGGGCGCCTTCGCGAAGTCGTTCTGGTGGGCGTTCTTCGCGTGCCTCGGGATCGTGCTCGGGGCGGCCTACCTGCTCTGGCTCTACCAGCGCATCTTCTTCGGCGAGCTCTCGAACCCCGCCAACGCGAAGCTTCCGGACCTCTCGGTGCGCGAGCAGTTGACGCTCGCGCCGCTCGTTCTGGCAGCGCTCTGGATCGGCCTCTATCCCAAGCCCCTCTTCGACGTCCTCCGCGCGCCCTCGGAGAACATCGTGCGCGCCGTCGGCGGCAAGACGACGCCTCCTCCGGCCCTGGCCCGGAAGGCAGAGGAGCCCGGCGGCGGAAGCGGGGGAGCCAGCCGGTGAACGTCCGCGGGACCGACTGGTTCCTCCTCTCACCCGAGCTGTTCCTGACCTCGGCCGGCCTCCTGCTGCTCGCCCTGGCCGCCGTCTTCAAGAAGGGTCAGGACGAGTTCGTCGGCTTCCTCGCGATCCTCTCGGTCGGCGTGACCTGCGTCCTGCTGGCGATCGTGTCCGCCCATCCGGCTCGCCAGGCCGGTCCGATCCTGGCCGGGATGTTCGTCGTGGACAACTTCGCGATCTTCTTCAAATTCACGATCCTGCTCACGATCGGCCTGACGATCCTGGCCTCGATCGGGTTCGTCGGCGCGGCGCCCTATCCCGCCGCGGAATATTTCTCGCTTCTCCTCTTCGCAGGCGTCGGAATGCTCTTCATGGTCTCGGGCTCGAACCTGATCTCGATCTACGTCGCGCTCGAGCTCATGGCGCTCTCTTCCTACATCCTGGCGGGCTACTTCAAGGGGCAGGTCAAATCCACGGAGGCCGCCCTCAAGTACTTCGTGCTCGGGGCGTTCTCCTCGGCCGTGCTGCTCTACGGCCTGTCGCTCGTGTACGGCGTCGGCGGCAAGATGGGGCTGACGGACCTGGCGGCGATGTACGCCGGCACCCAGCGGACGAACCTCGTCGTGCTCGGCATCCTGCTCGTCCTCGCCGGGCTGCTCTTCAAGATCGCCGCGGTCCCGTTCCACGTGTGGACTCCCGACGTGTACGAAGGCTCTCCGACGCCGGTCACCGCCTTCTTCGCCGTCGGGCCGAAGCTCGCCGCGTACGCGATCCTGGCCCGGATCTTCTACGTGGGGTTCCCGAAGTTCCAGGCCGACTGGGGGCTGATCGTGGCGCTCGTCGCCGCGGCGACGATGATCTGGGGCAACCTCGCCGCGCTCCTGCAGACCAACGTCAAGCGGATGCTCGCCTACTCCTCGATCGCGCACGCGGGATACGCGCTCCTGGGCGTCCTAGGATTCAAGACTCCGTTCGGCCTCTGGGGGGTCCTGGTGTATCTGCTCGCCTACACCTTCATGAACTTCGGCGCGTTCGCGCTGGTGATCCTGCTGGAGACCCGCGGCTACGCGGCCGAGACCGTGACCGACTTCAACGGCCTGGCGAAACGCAACATGCCGGCGGCCCTTGTCATGCTCGTCTTCCTCCTGTCGCTCGCCGGCATCCCTCCGACGGCCGGGTTCATCGGCAAGTACTACCTCTTCACGGCCGCGATGAAGGCGGGGTACGCCTGGCTCGCCGTGCTCGCGGTCCTGGCCTCGGCCGTCTCGCTCTTCTATTACTTCCGCATCGCGGCGGCGATGTTCTTCTCCGAGGCGGAGGGCGCTCGGATCGAGAGCTCCTTCGCGCTGACGGCGGCCGTTGCCGTCTGCGGCGCCGGGACGCTCGTTGTGGGAATCGCGCCCGAAAGAGTCCTCGAGGTGCTGCGCCATTGCGTGCCGGGAACCTACTAGGAATTGGTGTCCGAGGAGAACGTCGTTCGGCGGATCCGAGTGCGCGCGGTTTGGATCGGCGCGGTCCTCTCCCTCGGGGGGTTCTTCTTCGGGTGGAGGCGCGGGGTCTCCTTGACAATCTGCGCAGCCGTCGTTATCTTCAGTTTTCTCGTTTTCGAGAAGCTGACCGGCCGTCTCGTGACGCCGCGGGAGAAGTGGAAGATCCGGGCCGTGGTGCCTCTCCTCGCCGTCTCGGCCGCGGCGGTTGGGCTTCTCGCGTTCGTTCTCCACTGGAAGGCATTCGATCCGATCGCGGGCGCCGTGGGGCTCTCGGCGGTCGTCCTGGCGATCGGCGCGGAGGTCTTTCACGGGGCAGAGGAGGGGTGACGGCTTGGAGCACCAATCAATCCTCTACGAGCCGGTCAATCGGCTGCTGATCCGGCTGCTCGGGGAACCCCCCATCGAAAAGATGTCGCCCGGCGCGGCGGCGTTCTGGTTCCCCGACGGCAAGCAGGCCTGGATCCCCGATGCGGCGATCATGACGCTTCTGCTCCTGCTGCTCTTCGCGGTCTTCTTCCCACTCGCGGCGCGGCGTTACCGGCGGGAAAAGCCCGGCGGCGTCCAGAACTTTCTGGAGATGATCGTGGAAGGGATCCGGAGTCTCGTCGAGGACATCATCGGGCACGGTGCTCAGAAGAAGTACCTCCCGATGATCGGGGCACTGGGGGTGTTCATCTTCGTCGCGAACCTGTTCGGGCTCTTCTTCTTCCTCCAGCCTCCGACCGGCGTCCTTTCGACGACGGTCGCGCTGGCTCTCATCTCCTTCGTCTATTTCAACGCGCAGGGGATCCGGGAGAACGGGGTGCTGGGCTACCTCAAGCACTTCATGGGGCCGGTCCTCTGGCTCGCGCCGCTCTTCTTCGTCATCGAGGTGATCGGCAACTTCGCTCGGATCCTGTCGCTGTCGCTCCGGTTGTTCATGAACATCTACGGAGAGCACACGGCGACCGGGGTCTTCGCCAGCCTGGCTCCGATCGTCGTGCCGTGGCCGCTCATGGCGCTGGGCCTCTTCACGGCGCTGCTTCAGGCGTTCATCTTCGTCACGCTCACGTCGGTTTACATCAGCCTGGGAACGGCCCACGAGGAACATTGAGAGTTGAGATGGATGGTTGGCGATTGGTGATTCGTGATTGAGTCGAGATCACGACCTTGGCGGCCTGATCTCAAATCACAAATCACAAATCACAAATTGACAGTAAGGAGAGGATGGATGGTTAAGAAGAAGGTCTTTGTTCTCACCCTGGCGCTTGTCTGCTTGGCGCTGCCGGCGCTGGCGCAGGAGACGACCGGGGGAGCCGCGGCGCCGTCGGGAGGGGTCAGGTGGGGCGCGATCGGGGCGGCCTTCCTGCTCGGGATCGCGGCGGCCGCCGGAGCCGTCGGACAGGGGCGGGCCACCTCGGCCGCAGCAGACGGGATCTCCCGCAATCCGGGCGCGGCGGGGGCGATCCGGACGATGACGATCATCGGACTGGCTCTCATCGAGTCGCTCGTCCTTTACGCGCTGCTCATCGCTTTTCAGATAAAGAACCTCTAGAACGGGGGTCCGCGAAGAATTTCGCGTCCTCGTTTGAGGACAGAATGACCTTTTTTCGAAACCCGGGGAGGGTTTCGCACGTAGTTTTCTTGAGGAACCGAACAGACGCAGAGGGGTCTTAATCCGTAGAAACGGCGGAGGTTGGACCGGCCCAAGGATGACGGATTCGTGAACAGCTCGGCCGGGCAAGGATCTTGAAACAACAGGAGATCATGGAAAAGGCGAGCGTGCAGACCAAAACAGAGCCTTCGGGCGTGACCTCCTGGGACTTCGACTCCCAGGTCATGCCCTACCTGGACTCGCTCTACAACACGGCCTATCGGATGACTCGGAGCGCCGAGGACGCCGAGGACCTGGTTCAGGAGACCTACTTCAAGGCCTATAAGTACTACGACAAGTTCGAGGAAGGCACGAACCTGAAGGCGTGGCTCTTCAAGATCCTGAAGAACACCTTCATCAACAACTATCGTAAGAAGAAGCTCGAGCCCCGCAGCGTCGATTTCGCCGAGATCGAGGACTCCTTCGAGCGGATCGTGCGCCGCGACAACAACGACCAGCCCTCCGATCCCGAGGCCGAGTACTTTACGGGCGTCCTGGACGACGATGTCCGGAAGGCCCTCGAATCGCTGCCGTACGACTACCGGATGGTGGTCATCCTGGCCGATCTCGAGGACTTCTCCTACAAGCAGATCGCGGACATCCTCGACTGCCCCGTCGGGACGGTCATGTCCCGTCTCTACCGGGGGCGCAAGCTCCTGGAGAAGGCCCTCCTGAAGTACGCCCGGCAGCATGGCTACATCCGGGGCGCCGAGCCGACCAAGATGCGGACGAGGCCGAAGAGCCCCGCCGCCTAGAGGCGGGTTCCAGGTCCGGGTTTCAGGGAAAGAGAGCGGAATTTCGGAGTCGGAGGAGGGGTTCTGTCCTCCGGCAACGATGAACTGTGCTCAGGCCCGCTTCCTGCTGTATGCGCATCTGGACCGCGACATCTCCCGGTGCGAGGCCGAAGCGCTTTCCCGACACCTGGCGGAGTGCACCCCGTGCGAAGCCCGGGCCCGTTCTGCCAGGGGCCTCGCCTCCCTCCTGCGTTCGCATCTGTACCGGGCGCCCGCGCCCCCGGGCCTGATCGTCCGCCTCCGGCGGGGCGAGCCGCCGCAGGTGCGGCCTCGTTTTCCCGCATTCGTTCTGGCGGCGGCCGTGCTCGTCGCCGTCCTTCCGGTCGTCGCGGACGGGCCGGCGGTGCGGTCGGCGGCGGCTCCCGCGATCACGCTCTCTTCTGCGGCTCCGGGCTCTCTCGTTCCCGCGTCGCACCCGGATTCGCAGCGGGTTCTCCTGACGGGAACGCTCGTCTGCCTCCAGTGCGAGACGCGACACGAGGCGGGCCTCTGCCCGCTGCCCGAGTCGCAGCACGAGCCCGGCTTCTGCGCCGACAACGGAGAAGTCTGGCGACTGATGGCCCGAGATCCCTCCGCCGTGCAGGCCTCGCTCGGACTCGGACAGACGGTGACCGTCGAGGGCGTCGGCTTCCCGCGCTCGGGCTTCTTGCGCGCGAGCCGCGTCGGCTACTAGTTCCCGCGGATCTCTTTCCGCCATACTGCGTCATCGGCCGCGGCGTTCGCTTCGCGAACAGGCGGCCGAGAGATTTCAAAGGAGCCCTGGGCCCGTGCACGCCTTCGGTCGGGCTTCCTTGTCTGGCGAAAAAATCTCTCGCGGGACCAGGTCCTTGCTTAGAACATCTTCCGAATACAATCGGACCCAGTGCAGTTCGACCAGATCATCGAAGCGTCGGCGCCGGCTCGGATCGATCTGGCCGGCGGGACCCTGGAT
>JBKPBH010000199.1:0-5306 GCA_046726795.1 Acidobacteriota bacterium | reverse complement strand
CCCAAGCGCGAGGACCTGATGGTCGAGGTCGCGCTGATGCGAGCCGAGTGGGAGCGGGCCAAGAAGCGCAAACCGAAGCTCCGCAAGCCGGCGAAGCTCGCCGCCGCCGAGCGCCTGCTCCAGCGCGTCGAGGAGCTCCACGAGTTCAACCCGATGCTCGGGCATCGCGGCTGCCGGCTCGGCATCACCCATCCCGAGATCTACGAGACCCAGGTGCGCGCCATCTTCGAGGCCGCGGCGGAGGCGGTCCGGAGCGGGCTGTCGCCCCAGCCGGAAGTCATGATCCCGCTGGTCGGAACCAAGGCCGAATTCGACACGTTGAAGCTCCTCGTGGACGAGACCGCGCGCAAGGTGATCGAAGAGACCCACCAGCGGATCTCCTACAGGGTCGGCACGATGATCGAGGTCCCGCGAGCCGCTCTCCGCGCGAAGGAGATCGGCGAGAGCGCGGATTTCTTCTCCTTCGGCACCAACGACCTGACGCAGATGACCTTCGGCTATTCGCGCGACGACGCGGCGACGTTCCTCCCGGCCTACATCGAGAAGGGGATCCTGCCCGAGGACCCTTTCGCCAGCCTCGACCAGGCCGGAGTGGGGGAGTTGATCGCGATGGCGACCCAGCGCGGGCGGCAGGCGAACCCGAAGTTGAAGGTCGGGATCTGCGGGGAGCACGGAGGCGATCCGCGCTCGGTCGAGTTCTGTCACGCCATGGGCCTCGACTACGTCTCCTGCTCGCCGTTCCGCGTTCCGATCGCGCGCCTGGCGGCGGCCCGATCCGCTCTGGCCGGAAAAGAAGGGAGCCTCTCCTCGACGGCATGAGCGCGGCCGCGCTCCTCGTCGTGCTTGCCGTGGCCGCTCCCGCGACCGCTCCTGCCGACCTCGTCCTCGTCTCGGCGAAGATCTGGACGGGGGAGGCGGCGCCGCGGGAAGCGAGCGCGATCGCCGTGCGCGGCGGCCGCATCGTGGCTGTCGGAAGCGACGCCGAAGTCGAGGCCTTGCGCGGCCCGGGGACGAAGGTCCTCGACGGGCGCGGGCGGCGGGTCGTGCCGGGGTTCATCGACTCCCACACCCACATGACGATGGGAGGCCTGAACCTGCTGGCCGTGGACCTGCGCCGCACCCGGGACGAGGCGGACTTCACGCGGCGGCTGGCGGAGTTCGCCCGAGGGCGCCCCGCCGGGCAATGGATCACCGACGGCGCCTGGGACCATCAGCAGTGGCGTGTGCCGCGGCTTCCGACACTCGCGCTCCTCGACCCCGCGACCGGCGACCGGCCGGCCTGCCTGTCGCGCCAGGACGGCCACATGATGGTCTGCAACAGCCTGGCCTTGAAGCTCGCGCGAATCACGCGCGGGACTCCGGATCCGCCGGGTGGAGTCATCGTCCGCGATGCTTCGGGCGAGCCGACCGGGGTTCTGAAGGACGCCGCGATGGACGCCGTCTGGGCCGTCCGGCCGCCGCGCACAGTCGCGGAGTTGACCGAGGCGCTGCGCGCCGCGATGAAGCACGCCGCGGAAAGGGGCGTCACATCCGTCCAGGACCTGCCGGGCAACCCCCTGGATCTCGCGGCCTGGGGAAAACTGCGCGACGGCGGCGAGCTGACGCTGCGCGTCCACTACCGGCCGTCCCTCTCGCAGTGGGAGAAGGCGCGAGACCGCCGCGCCGCCGCGGGCAACGATGAATGGCTGCGCGTCGGTGGAGTGAAGGGCTACGCCGACGGATCTCTCGGCTCGGGGACGGCTCTCTTCTTCACGCCCTACACCGACGATCCGAAGACCTCGGGCGTCTACGCGGCCGAAGCGATCCCGTTCTCGAAGTTGGAGGAGCGGGTCGTCGCGGCGGACCGGGCGGGGCTCCAAGTCGAGATCCACGCGATCGGTGACCGGGCCAACGCGGAGATCTTGGATCTGTTCGAGAGGGTCTCGAAGGCCAACGGCGCGAGGGACCGGAGGTTCCGCATCGAGCACGCCCAGCACCTCCGCGCCTCCGACATCCCGCGTTTCGCGAAGCTCGGCGTGATCGCCTCGATGCAGCCCTACCACGCGATCGACGACGGCCGCTGGGCGGAAACGAGAATTGGCCGCGAGCGGTGTCGGACGACCTACGCGTTCCGGTCTCTGCTGGATGCCGGGGCCAGGCTCGCCTTCGGATCGGACTGGGATGTGGCGCCGCTCTCACCCATCGCTGGCATGGACGCGGCGGTGACCCGGCGCACGATCGACGGCAAGAACCCCGGCGGCTGGTTCCCGCAAGAGAGGATCACCGTCGAGGAAGCGATCCGCGCCTACACCCGGGATGCCGCCTTCGCCGCCTTCGAAGAGAAGGAGAAGGGAACTCTCGCCGCCGGGAAGCTCGCGGATTTCGCGATCCTCTCCGCCGATCCTTTCTCGGTCCAGCCGGAGGAAATCGGCAAGATCGAAGTCGTCACGACGGTCGTCGGGGGGCGAGTCGTTCATTCGAAATAGTCCTCATTCCGCGGTCCCTGGTCCGTCGTCCTCGGGCGTCCGGTCTTAGACTAAGGACTCAGGACGAGGGACTAAGGACTGCTCATGGCGAGAATCCACAAACTCTCGAGCGAAGTCATCGAACGGATCGCCGCGGGCGAGGTCGTCGAGCGGCCGGCCTCGGTCGTCAAGGAGCTCGTCGAAAACGCCCTGGACGCCGGGGCGACCCGCATCGAGGTGGATCTGGAGTCGGGGGGAGTCGAGCGGATCCTGGTGCGGGACGACGGCTGCGGCATGTCGGCGGAGGACGCTCGCCTCGCCATCGAGCGCCACGCGACCTCCAAGATTTCTTCCGACGAAGACCTTGCCGGGATCTCGAGCTACGGGTTTCGCGGCGAGGCTCTGCCTTCGATCGCCGCGGTCTCCAGGCTCACGCTGACCACATCCGACGGTTCTTCGCCCGAAGCCGCGCGGCTTCGGATCGAGTACGGCGGGGGAGCCTCCGAGGAGCCGGCGGGCCGCCCCCGGGGGACCGACGTGCTCGTCGAGGGTCTCTTCGCGCACACGCCGGCCCGCCGCAAGTTCTTGGGCAAGCCGGAATCGGAGGCGCGGACCGCCGCGGCGGCGCTGACTCGGGCCGCCCTCGCAAACCCCTCCGTGGCCTTCGTTCTCCGGTCGGGCGGCCGTGAGATCCTCGACGCTCCCTCGGCGGTCGACCGCGCAGCCCGTATCCTGCAGGTTTTCGGGCGGGAGACGCTGGGCGAGCTCGAAGAGTTCCAGGCTCGCTCCGGCGCTCTGCGTCTCTCCGGCTTCGCCACTCGCGGCTCGGTGACCTTCCCCACGCGCCGGTTCCAGTACCTCTTCGTCAACGGACGCCCCATCGAGGATCGTTCCCTGAGCCGCGCGGTCGGCCAGGCCTCCCGCGAGGCGATCCGGACGAACCGCCACCCGGCGGCATTCCTCTTCCTCGCCTCGGAACGGGGGGTCGTGGACGTCAACGTCTCGCCGGCGAAGACTCAGGTTCGATTCGCGGACGCGGGAACGGCCTACCGGCTCGTCTATCACGCGCTCTTCTCGGCCCTGCTCGCGGGCAAGGAGGAGCGGCGACTCAAACCGGTTCCTTCCGAGCCTTCGGTCTCGGAGGCTCAGGCTCCGTACGGAGAGACCTTGCCCGGATCGCCTGGACGGTTGACGCCGGCCGTAAGTCGGGTCGCCGCACCGTCGGCCGCGCCTCCTGCCGTTGTCGCCGAGAGAAAACCTCCCGATGTTGTGGCGATCGGGCAGCACCGCGAGTCCTACATCCTGGCCTCGGGTCCGGAGGGTCTCCTCGTGATCGACCAGCACGCCGCGCACGAGAGGATCCTCTACGAGAGGATGCGGGACAGGATCGCCTCGGGCCGGGTCCTCTCGCAGAAGCTCTTGATGCGCGCCCTCTTCGAGGCCACGCCGGAGGAGGTCGAGACTCTCGCGGCGGCCTTCGAAGATCTCTCCGCCGCCGGATTCGAGATCGAGCCGATGTCGGGCCGTTCCTACGCGATCGCGGCGCTCCCGGCCGAGGCCACGGAGCGCGAGCCCGCCGAGACCCTCCGCGGCGTCCTCGCCGCGCTGGCCGAGCCGGGGGCGTCGGAAGGCGAAGTGCGGCGCGACCGGCTGACGGCGAGCCTCGCGTGCCGTTCGGCGGTCACGATCCGATATCACCTGGCGCCGGAAGAGATCCGGCACCTGCTCGCCGACTGGGCCCGGGCCGTCGATCGATTCACATGCCCGCACGGCAGACCGGTCGTGTTGTCGATGTCGGAAGAGGACCTCGAGAAGTATTTCAAGCGGCGCTGACGAAGGGAGAGCCGGTTCTTGGTGTTCGGTTTTCAGTTCTCGGTTGGGCTTCCGGGCCCCGAGCACCGGTTCAGGAGCTGCGCGGCGGCATGCCAATGCCCGACTCGTGCTCGTGACGCTTTCGGCGCACGTGGGAGATGACGAGGACCAGCCCCAGCAGGATGAGCGCCGCGGGCCCGCCCCACTCCTCCATGAAGGACCAGTCGATGATGAGAGTACGGTCGAGGATCCAGAGGACCCCCAGGCCCACGAGGATCACGCCCCAGGTCCGGGCGCCGGTCCCTTCCGAGGACTTGCGCAACTGCTGCTCCCGAGCGAAGCCGCCTTCTGCGAGGGCTCCCCGGTTGATGGCCTTGGCCTGGCGCACCGCATCGATGATCGCGAAGAACCAGACGAAGGCCGTTACCGGTCCCGAGAGGTGCGCGATGCGGCCGTGCGAATTGAAGAAGATGAGAATGCAGAAGGCCCCGGCGAAGGCGAAGGCGCGCTGGTACAAACCGAGATAGAGGTGGCCGAGACCCGGAAAGATCGATAGGAATCCGGCCAGTCCGGGAGACTTCCGTTCGATGTAGACCGGCGCCGTCGGAGTCACGGGGGGCGCGGGCGGAGGCGGCGGCGGAGCCGCGGGTGGCGGGGTTGGCGGGATGTTCTGATCCATGGTTCACGCTCCTCCTTCGGCCGCTCTCACGCGCGCCACGTCTGCCGTTCGATTTCGTTTGTCCTGAGCAGTCCCTTGTCCTCGCCGCTCCTGCCGCGATGCGGAGGGGGCTGCGGTTCCGTTCTCATGACGAGCTGGATGGCGGTCGAGATCGCGGCGCGGCCGTAGCCCGCCGCGCGTCCCTTCCACGCCGCGAGCCTCCGGATCGCGTCCTCTTCGAATGCGCCGAATCGGTCTGCGAGCGACCGGCCCGCCACCTGCGCCGAAGCCAGGGCCGTCTCTTCGATCCGCCCGACTCCCGCCTTGCGCGCGAGATCCGCCGGGTTGAATCCGGACAGCATCACGATGACGGCCGCGGCGTAGGCCAGAGC
>JBKPBH010000198.1:0-10838 GCA_046726795.1 Acidobacteriota bacterium | reverse complement strand
GTCCTGGGCGGAGGGGAACGGGCTCGCCCGCCAGAGTCTCAGGACGGCGACGCCCACGAGAAAGAAGACCAGCCCCTTGAAGTACTTGAAGACGATGATCGCGAGGAAGCCTCCGGACAGGTTGTTGGGATGGCTCATGAGACTGGTCCCCGATCCTACTCGCTTCCGAACTTCGTGATTTGATGATGCGCTCGCCGGGGAGGTCCTCCATGATCCAGTGGGCGTTCGTTTTTTTTCTCGCGGCGTCAGCGGCCGCTGCCGAGCGGCCGGTCCTCATCTATCGCCCCTCACACGAGGAGTTGAAGTACACCTTCGGGGGCGCGGCGCCCGCGCGCCGGATCCAGCCGGGTACGCGAATCGTGTCCTGGACGGAAGACTGCTACGACGGTGCGGTCACGAAGCCCGGCCAGCTCCCTTCGAAGGTGCAGCTTCCCGGCCACGACAACCCGCAGACCGGCCCGTTCTACGTCGAGGGCGCGGAGCCGGGAGACACTCTGGCGATCCGGATCGAGAAGCTCGAGCCGGCGCGAGACTACGGAATCTCGTCTTCTTTCCCGGGGTTTGGCGCCTTGAACGGCACGGACAGGACCGCCCTGTTGCACGGGGACCTTCCCGAGACGGTCTGGTTCTACCAGGTGGACAAGGGCAAGGGCGTGGCGCGGACCCGCTCGCAGGACGGGAAGCTTTCCTGGGAGGTTCCGCTCGCGCCGTTCCTGGGGTGTCTGGGTGTCGCGCCTTCGGCCGGAGAGGTCCGTTCGACGATCGTGCCGGACGACTTCGGCGGCAACATGGACTGCCCGGAAGTGCGCGCCGGCAACACGGTCTATCTCGGAGTGCGCGTGCCGGGAGCGCTCCTCTCCTTCGGCGACGGCCACTTCGCGATGGGAGAAGGAGAGATCATCGGAACGGCGGTCGAAGGCGCCATGAACGTCGAGTTGACGGTGGACCTGATCAAGAAGCGCGCGACGCCCTGGCCGCGCATCGAGAACGCCGAGTGGATGATGTCGGTGGGCGCCTCGCGCCCCCTCGAGGACGCCGCGCGCATCGCCTTCAAGGACATGGTTTCCTGGGTGAGGGAGAAGACCGGACTCGCCGAGATGGACGCGTACGAGTTCGTCTCGCAGGCGGCGCGTGCTCCGATCGTCGAGATGGTGGACCCGCAATACACGGTGCTGGTCAAGATCGAGAAGAACCGCCTGCCGTTCGCGACGGTCTCCTCTCCGGGAGGCAAGAAATGACCGTCGGAAAGAAGGGCCTCTCCCTGCTCCCCCTCGCGCTGGTGGCGGCCGGGATCGCCCCCGCGGCCGCGGGCGCCGATGACCTGGAAACCGGTGTCGCCGCCATGGCGAAGATCGGCTCTTGTTTTTCGCCCTCCTTTTCTCCCGACGGCCGGCGGATCGCCTTCGTCTCGAACCTGACCGGGGTGCCGCAGGTGTTCACGGTCGGGAGCGCCGGAGGATGGCCCGACCAGGTCACCGCGCTCGACGATCCGGTCGGATCGGTCTCCTGGTCGCCGGATGGCTCGCGTCTGGCGTTCACGCTCGCGCCGGGCGGCGGCATGAACGAGCAGGTCTACCTCGTCTCGCCCGACGGCGCGGGTCTGTCCCGCATCACCGCCGGGGGCAAGGAAACCAACCGGCTCGGGCCCTGGACGCGCGACGGCCGGGCCCTGGCTCTCGGATCCAACGTCCGGGACGGCGCCGCGATCGACGCCTACCTCTACGATTTCGAGTCGCGGCGGGCGCGGCTGGTCGTGCAGAACCGCGGCGTGGGCGGCTTCTCCGACCTGACGCGCGACAAGCGGCACGGGCTCCTGGGCCGCCTCGTGTCCCGGGGCGACGACAATCTCTACCTGGTGGACCTGGCGACCGGGAAGGAAACGCTGCTCACCCCCCACGAGGGGCCCGGCAGTTTTTCCGGCGCCTTTTCGCCCGACGGGCGGGCGGTGTATCTCGCGGAGAACTCGGGGCGGGACCTGCGCGCCTTCGCTCGCGTCTCGCTCGCAGGAGCGTCCGGGCCCGGGTCGATCGAAGTCCTGGCCTCCCGGGACGACGCCGAGCTCTCCGGCTTCGAGTTAAACGACTCGGGGACCAGGGCCGCGCTTCTCTGGAACGCGGCCGGCCGGAGCGAGCTCGCGATCTTCGATCTCGCCTCCAGGAAGACGGTAGCGAGACCGAAGCTTCCCGGCGATATCGCGGGCGGCCTCGAGTTCTCGCGCGATGGGCGCTTGCTCGCGATGGCCGTCTCGGGGGCGGCGGCTCCGGCGGACATCTGGGTGCTGGACGTGGCGCTCGAGACCTTCCGGCAGGTCACGCACAGTCCCCATGCCGGGGTGGACCTCGCGAGACTCGCCCGGCCCGAGCTCGTGACCTTCCGCGCCCACGACGGTCTGTCGCTCTCCGGGTGGCTCTACCGCCCGTCGGGCACGGCCCCCTTTCCGACGGTCCTCTCCTTCCACGGCGGACCGGAGGGTCAGGAACGGCCCTCCTTCAACAGCACCTACCAGGCGCTCCTGTCGCGGGGCATCGCTGTCTTCGCCCCGAACGTGCGCGGCTCCTCCGGGTTCGGCAAGAAGTTCGTGAACCTCGACAACGGGCCGCTCCGTAAGAACGGGGTCAGAGACATCGAGTCCTGTGTCGAAGCGGTCGTGAAGACCGGCGTCGCGGACGCGAGGCGTATCGGCATCATGGGCGGATCCTACGGCGGGTACATGGTGATGGCAGGGCTCGCCGAGTTCCCGAAGCTCTTCGCCGCCGGCGCGGACCTATTCGGCGTCGTCAACTTCGAGACGTTTTTCAAGCACACGGAGCCGTGGATGGCGGCGATCTCGAAGATCGAGTATGGAGACCCCGACACGGAAGCCGAAATGCTGCGCGACCTCTCCCCGATCCATAAGGTCGACCGCGTGACCGCGCCCACGATCGTGCTTCACGGCGCCAACGACACCAACGTGCCGGTCGTGGAGGCCGAACAGGTGGTCGAGAGCCTGAAGAAACGAGGGATTCCGGTCGAATACGTCCTCTTCCCCGACGAAGGGCACGGGTTCCGGAAGGCCCCCAACCGGATCCGCTCGGCGGTCTCGATTGTCCGTTGGTTCGAGAAGTACCTGAAGGCCGAGCCTCGCCAGGCCGCCGCGAACTGATTTGCGGGCGGCAGACGTCCTCCTTCCCGCGGCCATCTTCATAGCCGCGGTTCTCTATTCGTCGGTCGGCCACGGCGGGGCCTCGGCGTATCTGGCCGTGATGTCGCTCGCGGGACTGGCGCCCGGCGTGATGCGCCCGGCGGCGCTCGTCCTGAACCTGATCGTGGCCGCGATCGGAACGTTCCGCTTCGCCCGCGCGGGTCACTTCCGCTGGCGTCTCTTCTGGCCCTTCGCGGTTACGTCGATTCCGTTCGCCTTCCTGGGGGGCTCGATCACGCTGCCCGACGTCCTGTACCGGCGCGTCCTCGGCTTCGTCCTTCTCTTCGCGGCCTACCGCCTCTGGCGAGTCTTCCGGGGCAGCGAGGGAAAGCTCCATACACCTCCGCTTTCCGCCGCTCTCCTCTGGGGCGCCGCGATCGGGGTGCTCTCGGGACTGACAGGCGTCGGGGGAGGGATCTTCCTCTCCCCGCTCCTGCTCCTCGCCCACTGGGCGGAGCCCAAGCCCACCGCCGCCGTCTCGGCCGCGTTCATCTGGGTCAATTCCTTCGCGGGGCTCCTGGGGAAGCCTGCGGGTCTCGCCGCGCTGCCCGCGGGCATTCCCCTCTGGATTCTCGCCGCGGCCGTGGGCGGGATCCTGGGCGCCGGTCTGGGGAGCCGCCGACTCCCGAGCCTCGTCCTGAGGAGGCTTCTCGCCGCCGTTCTGGTCGTCGCGGGAGGGAAGCTGCTCCTGGGCTGATTCGGCCCTTCGTTCACTCGATCGTGACCTTGCGCGCCAGGATGGAGTTGTCCGGCTGGAGGAGTCCCTCGACATGCACCTTCGACCCCGCCGCGACGTCGGAGAAGCTCGCGGAACCGTTCCCCTTTCCGAAGCTCGTCGTCGAGTCGGTCGTCACCATCACGCTCCTTGCGTCGGAGGTCTGCAAGACGAAGCTCTTCTGGTCGGAATTCACCGAGGCGACGGCTCCGCTGGCCTCGCGGTTGCCGCCGGCGCTCTCCTCCTGGACCGCGATCTCCGAGGCGAGATAGGTCTTGTCCGCCTGGGGAGACGCCTTGATGCGGAGAAGCATGCCGCCCTGGATCTCCGAGAACGGCACCATGACATCTCCCCGCCGAAGCACCGTCGGGCTCGAAACCTTGACAGTGACGGCTCCCAGCTGCTTGTCCATGACGGTCAGTGACGCGGCGGTCCTGTCGATGGCCGAGACCTGGCCTTCGATCTCGATGGCGCCGCTCGCAGGAGCCGGCGCGGCGGTCGCCGAGATCGCGACGGCTATCCCGGCCAGCACGCCGGAGGCCCAAATCCCAATCCGAGACGGCGTCGAACGCATGCTGCGCCTCCCGACGCGGGAAGAGCGGTTTAATCCGCGTGCCAGGCGGAACGGCCGGTCACTCGATCGTGACCTTGCGAGCCAGGATCGAGCCGTCGGACTGGAGCGTGCCTTCCGCTTCGACCATGGCCCCCGTGACGACGTCGGAGAAGGTCGCCGAGGATCCCTTCTTCTTGAAGGTAGTCGAGGAGTCGGTCTTGACCGTGATCGGTCCCGAAACGGTCGTGACGACGAAGCTCTTCGCGCCAGAATCGACAGAGGCGACGGTTCCTTCGACCTCGCGTTCGCCGCCGATGTTCTCGTCCTGGAGCAGGATCTCGGTCGCCAGATACGTGCCGTCGCCTTGGAGCATGGCCTTGACGTGCACTCGCATACCGGTCTGGATCTGCGACAGCGGGATGACGGTGTTTCCCCTGCGGATCAGTGTCGAGGCGTCGGTCTTGACCGTGACCGCGCCCAGGCGCTGATCGAGGACGACGAGAGAGCCGCCGGCCGTGTTGTTCGACTGGACGAGGCCTTCGATCTCCTCGCCGGCATGTCCGCGGGGTGTGATGACGGCCGTCGAGCCGTGGACCGCGGCGGTGATCGCGTTGGTCCCGGAGACGAGCACGACGGGAGCGCGGGCGTTGACGTCCGCGCGTGAGAACTCCATGTCCACCTTGCCCGCCGGGACTCCGTTCAGTGTGAAGTTACCCGATGAGTCCGTGACGGCGGACGGACCGCCCTGGACGACATGCACCGTCACGCCCGACAGGCCGATCTCCATCCCCTGCGCCGCCGCTCCGGAGGCGCCGGCGCCGAGGATGACGGTCCCCGTGACCGTGGCGGTGCCCGAAGGGGAAGTCGGCGACGAGGAAGACTCGTGGCAGGAAAACGTCAGAGCGAGCGCCGCCAGCGCTCCCAATGCAAGAGCGATCGTTCTCGAGACTGGCGAGGGAGTGGACATGGGGACCTCCGGAGAAAAGAGCCCTGGATACGGGATCACCGCTCTCGATTCCGACACATTTTCTCAGTATTACAGTACCCGTGCCACCGGCCTTGAGACTTTCTTAGGAGTCCGTCCACCTAATCGCTTTCCCCCAGCCGCGGGAGGCGAGCGCCAGCTCGCCAATGTGCTAAGGCCGGATCACGGCTTTGACGACGGCCAGCGACTCCATGTCGCGAAGGGCCACGGCCGCTTCGTCGAGGCGGTATTCACGCGTGACGAGGTCGCGCCACCGGAAGCGGCCGTTGTGTCGGGCCATCAGCTGCAGGGCCCTGTAGAGGTGGGTGAACTCGAAGCCCCAGCAGCCGAGGATCGTGGCGTGCTTGCGGTTGATCTGGCGGTGCGGGTTCAATGATACGTCGCCCGCGTCTGTGTACTGACCGACCACGACGTAGCGGCCCGCGTCACGTAGCATCTCCAGTCCTTCCGGAACAGCGTCCGGGTTGCCCGAGGCCTCGATGACGACGTCGGCGCCGCGGCCCGCCGTGCGGTCGCGGACCCAGGCCGCGCGCTCTCGGGGGTCGGAGGTCTGAGTGATGTCGAGCGTGTCCACCGCTCCGAGCTTCCTCGCGGCTTCGAGCCTCGCCTTCGGCGCGCCGACGACGAAGACGCGCAACGCTCCGGCGAGCTGCGCGAAGATTGCGGCGTTCAAGCCGACCGGGCCGCTCCCCTGAACCACCACGGTGTCCCCCATGGCGATGCCCGCGCGCTCGACGGCATGGAAGCCCGTCGGGAGGCCGCAGCCGCCGCCCATGAAATCGAGCGCGTCGATTCCGTCGGGCAGCGGAAGGACCTTCACGCCCGGCAGAATCTCGATCCGCTCGGCCCAGCCGCCGAGCACTCCCTCCTCGGCCGACGTCGTGATGCCGTAGACCCGCCGGTGAGGGCATCGCGTCGCTGCCTTGGCGACCAGGCAGTGCCAGCAGTTGCCGCACGTGCCGAAGACATCGAAGAAGGTCACGAGCGTCCCCGGCGCGATCGAGCGGCCTTCGACATCCAGGAGAGGCCCGCTGGTCTCGGCGAGGCGGCCGCAATTGACGTGCCCCGGGATGATCGGGTAGGGCACGCCGGAGAGGCGGCCATGCCAGAGGTGCACGTCGGTCCCGCAGACCTCGCTCGCGATCGTCTCGAGCACGGCGCCGCCCGGCTTCGGTCCCGGCGCAGGGAACCGCCTCCGTTCGAGCGGCCTCCCCGGCGCCGCCATGACGATGGCTTCGACGGTGTCCTTCATGAGTGCCGCATCGAAAGCAGGAGGCCGACCGTCACGGCGATCGCGGACCCGAGGAGGGAATACCAGGGCCACGCGATCTTCTGTCCTAGGGGGAGCGGGATCCAGGACCTGGATCCCAGGAAGAGCGCCAGCATGAGGACCGTCGAGCAGGCGACGCCCCAGAGGACATCCGCCTGCCGGGCGCGCCTCGCGTAGATCGCGAGAAGGAACGCGCCCAGCAATCCTCCCGCGGTCACGGAGAGCAGCCCCAGGCCGACCTGAACGGCCGGCTGCGATTGCGACAACCGCGAGAACCCGATGGCCAGAAGCGCAAGGAGCACCGTCCAGAAGAGGGTCAGCCCGCGGCCCAGAGCGAGCCCGCTCTTTCCTTCCAGGCGTTGCTTCCCGACGATCGGACCGACGACGTCGTGCGCGAGCGCCGCGGCGAGCGAGTTCAACGCCGAGGATTCCGAGCACATGGCCGCAGAGAAGATCCCGGCGACGAGGTAGGCCGAGACGAAGCCCGGGAGAGACCTCACGATGAACGTCGGAAAGACCTCGTCGGGCGCTCGGAAGGCCCCGGCCGCGGAGGCGTCGATCGGCCGGCCGCCGAAGAAGGCGAAGAGCATCACGCCGATGGAGAGGAAGAGGCTCATCTGGAACAGGATCACGAACCCGCTCCCGATCAGCGCCTTCTGCGCGTCCTTCAAGCCGCGGCAGGCGAGCAGCCTCTGCACGATCAACTGGTCCGCGCCGTGGCTCGCCATCGTGAGGAACGCCCCTCCCAGCACGCCGGCCCAGAGTGTGTAGGGGCGTGCCAGGTCGAATTCGAGATGGAAGAGTCGCGCTGGCTGTCCCGCCGCGGCGTTGGCCGCCAGCGCGCCCGAGAGGCCTCCGGGCAGGTGCGAGAAGAGAAACCCGAGCGCGAGAAGGGCTCCGGAGAGGTAGACGAAGACCTGGATCAGGTCGATCCAGATGACCGCCTTGATCCCGCCGAGGAACGTGTAGAGCGCCGTCGCGCCGGCCAGAATCAGGACCGCGGCCCAGATCGGAATTCCGAGGATGAGCGCGATCGGAATCGCGGGCACCGCCAGGCGCACGGCGGCGGCCATGACGCGCGTGACCATGAAGAGCAGGGAGGTGAAGCGCCGCGCGGCCGGACCGAACCGCCCCTCGAGCAGTGCGTACACCGTCACCAGTTCACCCTTGAAATAGCTCGGCAGGAGGAGAAAGGAGACGGCGATCCGCCCCAGGATGTAGCCGAAGACGAGCTGCAGGAAGGCGTATCCGGTCCGGTAGGCATCGCCCGGGATTGAGAGGAACGTCAGAGCCGAGGTCTCCGTCGCGACGATCGAGCCCATGACGGCCCACCAGGGCATCGCGTGGCTTCCGAGGAAATAGTCGCGCGCGTCCTTCTGCCCTCGCCCGATCCAGGCCCCCAGCACGTTGATTCCCGCCAGGTAGACCAGGATCAGAAGTAACGTCGGCACGCCCACCCGCAGGGATTCCATGAGCGCCGGGATTATCCCCTTGTAAGCTTGTTGCCCGTCCACGTCGTCCAAATGAGGGGAGGACTCATGTTCGAGGGGCTTCTTCAACCGATGCATCTGTTGCTGATCCTCGGGATCGCGCTGCTCGTCTTCGGGCCGAAGAAGCTTCCCGAGCTCGGCAAAGGCCTGGGCGAATCCATCCGGGGCTTTAAGGAGGCCCTGAAAGGGGAAAAGGAAAAGCCCGCCGACCCGCCAACCGACGAGAGCCCGCCCGAGTCTTAGCAAGCGCCCGGCGGCGGAGCTAGAATCCTCCGCCTTCCATGGCTCTTTCCGCCGGGACTCATCTGGGGTCCTACGAGATCCTTTCTCCGCTCGGCGCGGGGGGAATGGGGGAGGTTTACAAGGCGCGCGACCGCAAGCTCGGCCGTGAGATCGCCGTCAAGGTCCTTCCGGATCGCCTCGCGAGCGACGCCGAGGCCATGGCTCGCTTCGAGCGCGAGGCGATGGCCGTCGCGGCCGTCTCCCATCCCAACATCCTCTCGATCTTCGATTTCGGGCAGGAGGGCGGGATCTTTTTCGCGGTCACGGAGCTTCTCGAGGGGAAGACCCTTCGCGAAAGGCTCACTGCCGGACCTCTACCCGCACGGCGAGCGTCGGACTATGCGATACAAATCGCGGAGGGGCTGGCCGCCGCGCACGCGCGAGGCGTCGTCCATCGGGACCTCAAGCCCGAGAACCTGTTCGTCACAACAGACGGTTACCTCAAGATCCTCGACTTCGGGCTGGCAAAGAGGCGGTCGCTCGACGCGACCGAAAGAGAGCAAGCGGCCGCATCCGAGCATCCCATGGCAGGAAACGACTGCAGCTCGCTTTCAACGGTTGTGGGGAATCTTGACCTCACGGAGCCCGGAGTCATTCTGGGAACGGTCGGTTACATGTCGCCCGAGCAGGCGCGCGGACAGTCCGCCGATGTCCGATCTGACATATTCTCCTTCGGCGCCGTCCTCTACGAGATGCTCTCGGGCGAGCGCCCCTTCCGGCGCGACAGCCCCGCGGAGACGCTGACCGCGATCCTGCGCGACGAGCCTCCGGAGATGCCTGAGGAGGCCCGCCGCGACTCTCCGGCTCTCGAGCGTATCGCCCGGCGCTGCCTGGAAAAGGACCCGGAGCAGAGGTTCCAGCTCGCGCGAGATCTCGCGTTCGCACTCGAAGCCGTGGCCGGAATCTCTGCGCCGCTCGCCGCCAGGCCGCGGGCCGGCGGCGGAACCGGCGAGCGGCGGCGCTCGGTGGCCGTGCTCTTCTTCAAGGACCTGGCCGGGAATCCCGAGAACGCGCACCTGGGTCTGGGGCTCGCCGACTCGACGATCACGGAGCTCGCCCTGGTCAAGTCCCTGCTCGTGCGGCCCACGGCCGCCATCCTGCGCTACCGGGATCGCCCGGTCGCCCCGGAGGAGGCAGGCCGGGAGCTGGGCGTGGACGCCGTCGTGGACGGGAGCTTCCAGCGCTCGGGCTCGCGCCTCAGGGTGACGGTGCAGCTCGTCTCGTCCTCCGACGGCCGGTCGCTCTGGGGGTCGAAAATTGACACGACTCTCGACGACATCTTCCGGATGCAGGACGAAGTCTCGCGAAGGATCGCCGAAGCGCTCGAGGTCGAACTCTCGCCGGCCGACGAGCGGCGTCTGGCGCGCGCCGCTCGACCCTCGGGGAAGGCCTACGAGCTGTACTTGAAGGGCCGGACGCACCTCTTCTCGGAGACGATCGAGGACGCCAATGCGGCGATCGAGGCCTTCGAGAAGGCCCTCGAGGAAGATCCCCGCTTCGCTCTGGCCCTGGTGGGGCTCGCCAGCGCTTATACGCGCATCGGCTTCACCTTCGACCCGGAAGGGGACTGGCTGGAGCGAGCCGAGGCGATGAGCGAGAAGGCTCTCGCCATCGAGCCCCGGCTTCCGGAGGGGAGATACCTGAAGGGCCTGCTCGCCTGGACGCCGCGGCGGGGATTCGACCATGCCGCCGCGATCCGCGAAAACCTGGCCGCGATCGCGGGGAGGCCGAACCTGACCGAAGCGCACGAGAGGTTGAGCGTCGTGCTCTTCCACGTCTCCATGCTCGAGGAATCGGTCGCTCATGCGGAGCAGGCGCTGGCGATCAACCCGGACGACACGCTGGCGAAGATCCATCTCGGGTTCTGCCGATATCAGCAGGGCCGCTACCGCGAGGGGTTGGAGATCTCGCTGTCCGCCGAGCGTGAGCCCTCGAGCTGGTGCAACTATCAGGTCGCGCTGTGTCAGATCCGCCTGGGTGATCTGGACGGAGCTGCGAAGTACGTGGATCGAGGAGCCCGACGCTTCCCGGGCGACCCGGCGTACTACTCCCTGCGCGGCCTGCTCGCCGCATGCCGGGGCGACGCCGCGGCGGCCCGGCAGCAGGTCGGGCTGACTATCCGCAACCGGCGCTCTTTCGGGCACTACCATCACGCCCAGTACGACATCGCCTGTGTCCATGCGGTTCTCGGAAACAAGGAATCAGCCCTCGACGCTCTGGCGGAAGCCGCGCACAATGGTTTCCCCTGTTACAGCTTCTTCGAATTGGACCCTCTGCTGGAGTCCCTCCGGGAAGAGGGCCGCTTCATCACCCTGATGAAAGAGCTCCGGACCGAGTGCGACGGCTACCGGCATCTCTACCG
>JBKPBH010000197.1:0-7411 GCA_046726795.1 Acidobacteriota bacterium | reverse complement strand
GTCTTTCCCGTCTGCGCGTCGTGGAAGACCAGGTGGCGCTGGGAGAATGTCCCGCGAGCGGTGTCCTGGCCGGACATGCGGATGGGCTTGCCTTCGAGGAGGAGTGATCCGAAGGCGAGGGCTTCCGCCGTTGCCCAATCGAGGGGCTGGGCGCCTTCGGTCATCTTGGCGCGGCGGGCTAGTTGCTGGACCATCTTGGGGTTCAGGTTGAAGCCCGCCGGGACTGTGGTCAGCACGTGGCCGATTCGCATGAGAGTCTCGCGAGGGACTCCGGTTGGGACTTCCTCGATTCGGCCGGATTCGCCGGGATGCTGGGCGGCCGGCGGGCCGGCCTTCTCCCCTTTCGTCTTGGCGGCCGTGAGGGCTTCCTCGTAGGAGGCGTGCTGTCGCTCCTCGAGCTGCTGGACATCGGCGTCGGTCAGGACTCCATCTTTGACGAGGCGCTTCGCGTAGAGGGCGCGGACTCCCGGGTGCTCCTGGATCCGCTTGTACATGAGGGGCTGGGTGTAGGTCGGCTCGTCCCCTTCGTTGTGACCGTGGCGGCGAAAGCCGATGAGATCAATGACGACGTCCTTGTGGAACTCCTGCCGGTAGTCGAGCGCGATCTGGAGGACGCGGTACGCCGCCTCGGGGTCGTCGCCGTTGACGTGGAAGATCGGGACCTGGACGATCTTGGCGACGTCGGTTGAATAAAGAGAAGAGCGGCCGGCGGCGGGGTCGGTTGTGAAGCCGATCTGGTTGTTGATGACGATGTGAATCGTGCCGCCGGTGCGGTAGCCGTGGAGCTGGGAGAGGTTGAAGACCTCAGCGACCATCCCCTGCCCTGCGAACGCGGCGTCGCCGTGCAGGATGACGGGGAGGACGCGCGCCGTGGCTTCCGCCCTCGGCAGCCCAAGCTGGTCCTGCTTGGCCCGCGCTCTCCCCTCGACGACGGGGTCCACGGCCTCGAGGTGCGACGGGTTGGACGGGACGGTGATCACAATCTCGCAGCCGCTGTCGGTCTTGCGCGTGGCCTGCGCGCCCTGGTGGTATTTGACGTCCCCCTCGTCGGCGGGGAAATCGGGATGGACCGTCCCTTCGAAGGCGGAGAAGAGGCGCTCGGTCGAGTTGCCGACGACGTTGGCGAGGATGTTGAGCCTCCCGCGATGGGTCACGCCCATGGTGATCTCCCCGATGTCGCGTGCCGCCGCGCCTTCGACGAGCTGGTCTAAGAGCGCGATGGTCGTCTCGCAGCCTTCGATCGAGTAGCGGCGTTGGCCGAGGAACCGGGTGCCCAGGAACTTCTCGAAGGACTCGGCGGCGACGAGCTTTTCCAAAAAGCGCTTGCGCAAATCCGCCGGCAGCGGCTTGGCCTGGGCCGCCTCCGCGATGTGCTTGCGGATCCAGTATTTCTCGGTGGGGCTGGAGATGTGGCGGTACTCCGTCCCCACCCGTCCGCAATAGACGCGGCGCATCACGCCGATGATGTCGCGCAGCGGCATGTGGTCGCCGCCCGCGAGGCCGCCCGTCCAGAAGGTCCGGTCGAGGTCCCAGATCGTCAGGCCGTAGGTCTCCAGATCGAGCTCCGGGTGCGTCTGGAGCGCCATCATGCGGAGCGGGTCTATGTCGGCGATCAAATGCCCGCGTACGCGGTAAGCGTTGATGAGCTCGAGGACTCGCGCCTGCTTGGCGATCTCGCCGCTTCGCCCGTCGCCGGCGAAGGCCGGGTTGACGTCCACCGCCCAATGGAAGGGCTTGTGGAAGATGCCCAGATCCGCGAAGGCCTTCTCGTAGAAGTCGCGCTGGCCGAGGAGCAGCTCCTCGATGCGGCCGAGGAAAGCGCCCGACTCAGCGCCCTGGATGATGCGGTGGTCGTAGGTCGAGGTGAACGTGACGACCTTGCTGATGGCGAGCTGGGAGAGAGCCTCCGGCGCCATCGCGCGGAACTCGCCGGGGTACTCCATCGCGCCGGTCGCGGCGATCAAGCCCTGGCCAGGCATCAGGCGCGGGACGGAGGCGGTCGTGCCGAGGGTGCCCGGGTTGGTCAGCGAGACGGTCGTCCCCTCGAAGTCGGAGACCTGGAGCTTGCCTGAGCGCGCACGGAAGACGACGTCGTTGGAGGCGGCCACGAACTTCGCGAGCGTCATCGCGCCGGCGTCTTTGACGTTGGGAACGATCAGGGCGCGCGAGCCGTCCTTCTTCTCGACGTCCACGGCAAGACCGAAGTTGACCTTGTCGCGGCGCAGGCGCATGGGCGCCTCGCCCGAGTCGTCGTAGGCGTCGTTCAAGCGCGGAAAGTCTTTGAGGGCCTGGAGGATCGCCCAGGCGATCAGGTGCGTGAAGGAGACCTTGCTCTCGTCATGGGAGGCGCGGTCCTCGTTGATGAGCCGGCGGTTCTCTTCGAGCAGCTTGACGGGGATCTGCCGCTGGGACGTGGCCGTCGGGACGCCGAGGCTCTCCTCCATGTTCTCGGCGATGCGGAGAGCCGCGCCGCGGAGGGGCTCCTGGGTTTCTCCTTCGCGAGGCGCACGAGGGGCAGCGGGCTGCTCAACGCCTACCGCCTCCCGCGACAGCGGCTCGCCTTCCGGCCGCGCGAGAGGCTCGCCTACCGCCTCGCGCCTGCCGGCTTCCGGCCGCGCCGGAGGCGTGGGCTCGGACTCGCCGAGCCGGTCGCGGAAGAAGGCGCGCCACTCCTCGTCCACGCTCGCCGGGTTCATCCGGTAGCGCCCCAGAAGCTCCACGACGTATTCGGCGTTCTCGCCAAACTCCGTCACCAGCTCTTGCACGATGTCCAGGTCCGGCTTGGTGGTGGCCATGGCCCAATTCTATTTCGTTGTAGTCGCGTCCCTCGCGCATCCAACGTTCCGAAGGAAGAAAGAAATCGGGAGGATTCAGTCGTCATGTGAGCGGACTGCGTTCTCGACGTCGTTGTGTGGTCCATTGGGGCGGGCGGGCACAAGGCCCGCCCCTACGGCACCCATTGTCCGGGTTCGGTGAAGGCGCTGCTAGGATTTGCCGGCCTGGAAACGGAGGTCCTGGTGAAACGAGCTGTTCTCGTCCTTGCTCTGACCATTTCTTCGTTGGCGGGGGTCTTCTACGCGGCCGACGCGCCGGCGATTCCGCCGGAGGTTCGGCGGGTGGCCGTGGAGCTGCGGGAAAAGGCTTTCGCCGGAACTAGGGCGGCCGACTGGGTGCGCGGCTTGACGGACGAGGTGGGGCCGCGGCTCTCGGGGTCGCCGGGGGACGCGGCCTCGGTCGCTTGGGCGCTGGCGAAGTTAAAAGAGCTGGGGTTTTCCAACGTCCATGCCGAGAAGGTCATGGTGCCGGCGTGGCAGCGTGGAGTCGAGACGGGAGAGGTCGTGTCACCTTACAGGCAGACGCTCGTGCTGGCGGCGCTCGGCGGGAGCCCCCCGACGCCCGAGGGAGGGCTCGAGGCCGAGGTGATCGAGGCGGGATCGATCGAGGCGATGGAGGCCAGGGACGAGGGTGCCGCCAGGGGAAAGATCGTCTTCTTCAACAAGAAGATGGAGAGAGGCTCCGAAACGCGGGGCTACGGGTACGCCGTGGACGTGCGCACGAAGGGACCTTCGCGCGCGGCGAGGCTCGGCGCGGTGGGAGTGCTCATCCGGTCCATCGGGACCGACCACAACCGCCTGCCCCACACGGGCGCTGTGGATTACCTGGCCGATGTCCCAAAGATTCCAGCCGCGGCGTTAGCGATTCCCGACGCCGAGATGCTGGACCGCCTCCTCGCCGGCGGAAAGCCTGTGCGCGTGCACTTCACGCTGACCTGCCGCGACCGGCCGGAAGCCGAGTCGGCCAACGTGATCGGCGAAATCCGGGGCAGCAGCAAGCCGGACGAGATCGTGCTGCTCGCGGCGCACCGGGACTCCTGGGATCTCGGCACGGGCGCGATCGACGACGGCGCGGGCTGCGGCATCGTGATCGAGGCGGCGCGGCTGGTCGGCCTCCTGCCCAGGCATCCGGCGCGGACGATCCGCGTCTGTCTGTACGCCAACGAGGAAAACGGCGGGGCCGGTGGCAGGGCGTACTTCAGGGCGCACGAGGCGGAGCTCACGAAGCACGCCGCCGCGCTCGAGTCGGATAGCGGGACGGACGGCCCAGTGGCCTTCACGTGGAACGCTGGTCCCTCCGCCGAGCCGACGATCCGAGAGATCGCGAAAATCCTGGAGCCCGTCGGAGCCGGGCGGCTCGAGGGATCGAGCGGCGGCGGCGCGGACATCTCGTTTTTGCGCGCCGCCGGAGTGCCGCTCTTTGCCGTCCGGCAGGACTCCTCGCGCTACTTCGACTGGCACCACACGGCCAACGACACGTTCGACAAGATCGATCCGGAGGGATTGGACAGGAACGTGGCCGCGGTGGCGGCCTTTGCCTCCTGCGCGGCTTCGACGCCGGCAATGTGGGAGAGGATTCCGCCGGACAAGCGCGCGGAGCCGCGGCTCCGACCGGGGACGCCGGCGACCCCGGCGACGAAGACGCGATGAAAAGCACAGTTCTGGCGCTTCTGATCCTTGCGTCGGGGGCGCCCGCGCGAGCGGCGGAGCTCGACACGGCCACGGCGGAGCGGTTCGCGAAGCTCGCGCTGGGGTGCATCGACCGCGAGTATCCAAACAAGCCAGAGCACGTCCTGGACTCGGCCGCTGACGCGAAGCCGCCGAGGGAGTTCCATCCAGCGTTCTTCGGCTGCTACGACTGGCATTCCTCGGTCCACGGCCACTGGATGCTCGTGCGGCTTCTGAAGACTCTGCCCGACTTGCCCTCGCAGAAGGAGATCCGCTTGCGCCTGGACGCGCATTTCACTCCGGCGGCGATGGCGACGGAGGCGAAATATCTCGACATCAAGAGCAACCGCTCGTTCGAGAGGACATACGGCTGGGCCTGGACGCTCAAGCTCGCGACGGAGCTCGCGACATGGGACGACACGGACGCGAAGGCGTGGCGCGGCAACCTCGAGTCGCTCGCGAAATCGCTCGTGGCCCGGTTGAAGGACTTCCTCCCGAAGCTCGCGAGCCCGATCCGGACGGGAGTCCATCCCAACACGGCGTTCGCCCTGGGCGAGGCGCTCGACTACGCGCGAATTGCCGGTGACGCAGATCTCGAGAAGCTCGTCGTGAAGCGTGCCCGGGAGTACTACGAGAACGACCGCGCCTGTCCGCTCGCCTACGAGCCGTCCGGCGAGGACTTCTTTTCGCCCTGCCTGGAGGAAGCGGACCTGATGCGCCGAGTGATGCCGCCTGCGGACTTCGCGAAGTGGCTGCGCCTCTTCCTTCCGACCCTCGCCGCCGGGAAGCTATTCAAGCTCTCCCCCGCCGTCGTCACTGACCCGACCGATCCGAGGCTGGTGCACCTTGACGGATTGAACTTAACCCGCGCCTGGACCCTCCGCGCGATCGCGCGGGCGCTGCCGGCGGCGGATGCGAGAAGGAAGAGCCTCGAGAAAGCGGCGGACGCGCATGCGAACTCGGGCCTCGCGCGGGTCTCCTCAGGCAACTACGAGGGCGAGCACTGGCTTGCTTCCTTCGCCGTCTATCTCCTGACGGACGCCGGCGTCCCCGGCACGGCTCTCTTGGCGCCGAGGAGGACGGACGGGGGCCTGCGGTCAACCCAGGTGCCGTAGGGGCGGCCCTTTGGCCCGCCCGCCTCTCGGCGTCGTCGGTTGTTCGTTGTCGCGGGAGGGGGCGAGCCCCTCCCCTACGGCGCGAGGAGCGCCACCGAGGAGCGGCCGAACTCGCGATATGTCAAATCTGACATATATGCACTATTCTAAGAAGCGGGAGACTATCGCGGACGCCGTCAGCCTGAAGAGTTTTGCATTTACAGTGGCTGTCCCGTCCAGTCTCACGGTCGCGTTCTTTTCCACCTCGCTGTACTTCTCGAGGGAGAAACGCACCTTGTAGCTGCCGGGCGGGATCATGAAGAAGCGGAACTGGCCGTCCTTGCCGGTCTTCGTGGCCCGGCTGGCCGAGGACGCGCTCGCCTCGACCTGGACGCCCTCGAGCGCCTTGCCGTCGTCGTCCACGACCGTGCCGCGGATATGCCCCGCCGTCTGGGCGCGCAACGCGAGCCCGGAAAGCGCGCAAACCACTGCGAGAACGAAAGCCCGGAGAGCGATCGACCCCATGAATTGTCCCTCTCGAGGAAGGGCATTCTACCTCTCGTGAAAGAGTCCGGACCTATCTGGCCGCCGCGACTTTTTCCTTGGCGGCCTGGACTTCGGGGTGCTGGAAGCCGAGGAGCTCGGCGATGCGGCGGGCGAGGTGGCCCTCGACCTCGGAGAGTGAGCCGTCGGAATAGACGACGCCCCAGATCGCCTCGACGAGTCTCAGGCGCTCGTCGCGGGAGAGGTTATCGCGGAGGAGCTGCGTGAAGTGGAAGAGGTCCACGCTCTCCCGGCGCTCCTCCTCGGCCAGGCGGAAGACCTCGTGCAGTTCGTCCTCGGAGACGTGCATTTCGTCCCGGATGTGGCGGGCGATACGGTCGCGCTCCTCGGGCTGGAAGACGTCGTCCGCGTGCGCGATCTCCAGCAATAGCGCGCAGGCTGCGACAGTGACTTGGTCGGGCCGGGGGCGCTCATCGGCCTTTTGGGATCGCGGCGAGAAGAGGGCGCGAATCGCGTCGATGCCCATGGCTCGAGTCTAGCGCGGGCGAAGGTGTCAGGGAAAAAGGTGTTAGGGGAAATGCAGGTGTCGGGTTTCAGGTGCCAGGTTTCAGGTTGGGTCCGCAAGCTTTCGCCCCTGATACCTGACACCTGGCACCTGACACCTGTCTTCGGGTGTCAGTTTTGGAGGACGCGAGTGGGACAACCTGACACCGAATGCTCTGCAAAACACTCTCTTTGCTAACTTCCGGAAACCTTCTGGCGTCTAACGCGTAGAGGAGATCAGGAGCATGACCATGAATCGACGTGAGCTGGAATCGCTGCTTTTGACCCTGGAGTCCACGCCGGTGCTCATTACCCGCGCGGCCGAGGAGATCGGGGCATCGCTGGTCCGCCGGCAGCCTGCGGGCGGCGGCTTTTCGCTGGTCGAGCACGTCTGGCACCTGGCCGACCTCGAGCGCGAGGCGTACGGCATGCGCATCCGCCGGATCCTCTCGGAGGAGGAGCCGACGCTGGCCGACTTCGAGGGCGACCGGCTCGCCCGCGAGCGGGTCTACCAGGAGCGCGACTTGGCCGAGGGCCTGGCCGCTTTCGCGGTCGCCCGCGACCGCAACGTCCGGAAGCTCCGCACGATCCACAACTCCGACTGGAAACGGCGAGGCAATCAGGAAGGTGTCGGGACAATCGCGCTGGAAGACATCCCACGCATGATGGCAGCCCACGACCGCGCTCACACCTCGGAAATCGTCGATCTGCTGGCGCACCTCAAGGAAGGCGGGCCCTTTCGCGCCCAGCCCTCTTCGGCCGTTGCTT
>JBKPBH010000196.1:0-5128 GCA_046726795.1 Acidobacteriota bacterium | reverse complement strand
GCGCCCTGGAGCACGGTCCTGTCCTGCTGCGGCCAGTCCACCGCGCGATCCGCCTTCCCGGTGCGTCCGGCCGCGGCGTCGGCCAGCGACACGTCTCCCGTCATCTCCACGCGCTCGATTCGGCGCTCGGCGCCCAGAGTCGCCGTGGCCTTCTGCGCGCTCGCCCGCCGGGAGCCACGCGTCACGACCACTCCCCCTTCGAAGAGCGCGCTCCCGTCTGCGTCGCGGTAGATGACGCGCCGCGCCGTAACGACCGTCGGAGCGCGTTCTCTCTGCCGCTGCGCGTCTCCGGTCTCCGTCTCGGGCGACACGACCGTGCGCGTGTGACCGACGGCGACCACGGTGCGCTCGACGTCGTTCAACGTGATGTCGTCGCCGAAGAGCGAGGAGGCTTCCTGCCAGAGGGTCGCGCCTCCCGAGAGCGTCGCGACGCGCGCCGCGTCGTCGAAGACCATCCGCGCGGCCTTCCCGAAGATGGGCCGGGACGAGTCCCCGACGAGGGTCGGGATGTTTTCTTTCGACTTGCCGGGCACGAACACGGCGCGCGCATTGCCCCGGGCGTCCAGGGTCCGGTGCGTCCGATCCATCTCGATCCGCGCGGCAGAGACCCGCGAGCCTTCGCTCTCGGCCGTCGCCGAGACGCCTTCGCCCCCCGTCAGGACCCACAGGCCGCGCGCGGGAACCTCGACGGCTCTCTCTGCGCGCGCCGACCTCCCGCTCCCCGAAGTCCGCACGTTGCCGGCGAGTTCGAGCGAGGAGACCTCCCCCGAGGAAGAAAACGTGACGTCCGCGCTCTCGGACTCGGCGCGGTCTTCCAGGGACTCGATTCGGACGCTGCCACGCGCCCTCGCCGAGGACGCTCGGCCGGCCTGGAAAGCGACATCGATCGTCTGCGCCTCCACCTTGCGCTCGTCCTCGACGACGCGGGCGGGCGCGCCGGTCAGGGTCAGCGCCCGGACCGTCCCGTCGGAAGCGAAGAGGAGTCCCGCCTGGTTGCCTGCGTACTGCCGTTTCGCGGGAGTCCCCTGCCCGGACCCCGCGGGGCCGGCCGAGACCAGAACTCCGCGGACGTTCCCCTCGGCCCTCGCCCAATCGAAACGGCTCCCCTGCTCCTCCGTCTTCAGGACCATCCTGTCGCAGTCCACGCGGTCGCCCGAACGCGAGGAGCCCGAGACCGAGCCGATGAGTTCGATGATGCCCTCGTCGCGCCGATAGAGAGCCCCGTCGGCCGCGAGCTCGGAGAGGCCGCCGCTGTCTTCTCCGGTCCCGGAGCCGTGCACGGGGCCAGCCAGCGACAACTCGCGTTTGCCGACGTCGTAACGGCCCGAACGTGCCTCGACGCTGAAGGTCCCTCGCGAGAAGTGAATCGCCGACGGGGCCACGAGCACGGGCCCTCCCTGCCCCGAGGAATGGAATTCGACCTTCGGTGTCTCGCCGAGAGCCCCTTTCTCGTCGGTCCAACGAACGTTGCCCGAGAGGACGGCCTCGTTGGTCCGCCGGTCGTACTGAGCCTTATCGGCGCGGACCGTGACCGGCATCCCCTGTTCGGGATAGAGAGTCAAAGAGACCTGCTCGAGCGCGTAGGCGTTGGGGACGAGCCCCGCGGCGGGGCCGAACCCGACGGTGCGCTCGGACTGAATACGAAAGAGGGGCTTGCCGCCGACCGTTTCGGTGTAGTCGAAGCCTTTGGACACCGTCATGGGCAGGCCCGCCTCGCTGGCCGCCGGAGGCTGGGGCGCTTCCGCGGCGCCCCGGGAGGAGGGACGGCGACCGGGGCGGAAGGAGTAGACGAGGACGGCCAGGAAGACTGCCCCGAAGGCCAGGATGAAGGCTTCCAGCCGCCGGCGGCCGTTCACGGAGTCGCGGCCGTCTCGATCGCGCCGAGCGCCCGGAACTTGCGATACCGGCGCTCGCGTCTCTCCTCAGGCGTCAGGTCGAGCAGCTCGCGCAGATGGCGCTCGACGGCTTCCCCCACCGCCGCGGTGGCCCCCTCCGGGTCGGCGTGCGCCCCGCCCGGCGGCTCGGGGACGATCTCGTCCACGACGCCGAGCTGCTTCAGGTCCGCGGCCGTGATCTTCAAAGCCTCGGCGGCTTCCTTCTTGCGCGAGGCATCCTTCCAGAGGATCGCGGCGCAGCCCTCCGGCGAGATGACCGAATAGACGGCGTGCTCCATCATGAGCAAGCGGTCTCCGATGCTCAGCGCGAGGGCGCCACCCGAGCCTCCTTCTCCTGTCACCGTCACGACGATCGGCACGTGAAAGGAGGACATCTCCTTCAGGTTCACGGCGATCGCTTCCGCCTGTCCTCTCTCCTCGGCGTCGATGCCCGGGTAGGCGCCGGTCGTGTCCACGAACGTCAGGATCGGGCGGCGAAACATGTCGGCGAGCTGCATCACCCGGAGAGCCTTGCGATATCCCTCGGGCCTCGGCATGCCGAAATTGCGGCGGATCTTCTCCTTCGTGTCGCGCCCCTTCTGGTGGCCGAGGACAGCGACTGCCCGTCCGCGGAACATCGCGAGGCCCGCCACGATCGCCGGGTCGTCGGCAAAACGGCGGTCCCCGTGCAGCTCGACGAAATCGGTCATGAGGCTCTGGATGTAGTCGAGCGTGTAAGGCCGTGCGGGATGCCGCGCCACGAGGGTCTTCTGCCAGGGGGTCAGGCTTGCGTAGATCTCCCGGGACACCTTCTCGAGCTTCTCGCGGAGCCTTTCGATCTCGCGGCGATGCGCGGCGTCGTCGGGCAGCGCCGAGAGCTCCTCGATGCGCCGCTTGAGCTTCAGAATGGGCTCTTCGAAATTGACGTCCTCATCCACGGGGCTGATTGTACCGGCCCGGCGCTTGGGACTTTTCTTACATCAGGTCCTGCGGATCGACGTCGACTGCGACCTGGACTCCGGCCGGCGCTCGCTCGGGGATGCCGGCCTCGAGCGCCTCGAGGATGGTCCGGCGGCTCGAGGCGCGCAGCAGGATCTGCCAGCGCCATTTCCCCTGGAGGCGCTCGAGAGGCGCCGGCGCGGGCCCGGAGAGGCGAAGGCTCCTGCCGGGGCTCCGGAACGCCTCCCCGATCCTCGACGCGGCCCCCTGGGCCCGATCGCGATCGGGAGAAGACACGAGCACGGAGGCCAGCTCGGCGAAGGGCGGATAGAAGAACGACCTCCGGAACGCGAGCTCCTCCCCCGCAAACCCGTCCACGTCGTGGGTCGCGGCGCGGCGGATGGCGGGATGTTGAGGGTGGAAGGTCTGGACGTGGACCGTTCCCGGGACGTCGCCTCGCCCCGCCCGTCCGGCGACCTGCGCCACGAGCTGAAAGGTCTTCTCCGCGGCCCGAAAATCGGGGAAATTCAGGAGGGTATCGGCGGAGAGAACGCCGACCGCGGTGACTCCTGGAAAATCGTGCCCCTTGGCGACCATCTGGGTCCCGATCAGACACGACGCGCGCCCGGAGATCACTTCTTCGAGAACCGCGCCCGCCCCCCGCCGCCGCGCCGAGTCGCGGTCGAGCACGACGAACGAGACTCCCGGAAACAGTCCGGCGAATCGCTCGGCCACCCGTTCGGTGCCCGCGCCGATCGCCTCGAGCACGGTGCCGCCGCAGTCGGGGCACCGCAACGGCCGCGGCACGCGCTCGCCGCAGTAATGACACAGGAGGACCCGGCCCCTCTCGTGGACCGTCCGGGAGACGCTGCAGCGGCTGCAGCGGAAATCGTAGCCGCAGTCGCGGCAGAGCAGGAACGGCGCGAAGCCCCGCCGCGGCTGGAGCAGGATCGCCTGCTCCCCCCGAGAGAAGACCTCGCGCAGCCTTGCGACGAGGGCGCGCGAAAAGAGCGGAACCCCCTTCTCCTCGGGCCGCGCGTCCTCGCGCTTCAAGTCCACCAGGGTCACGTCCGGAAGCGGGCGCCCGTCCACCCGGCAGGTCAGGCGGAGCAACTCGAGGCGCCCATCGCGGGCGGCCTGGTATGCCTCCATCGATGGAGTCGCGGAGCCGAAGAGGAGCGCGGCCCCGGCGGCCCGGGCGCGGATCGCGGCCACGTCGCGGGCGTCGTAGCGGGGGGACTCCTTCTGCTTGTAGGAGCCGTCCTGCTCCTCGTCCACGACGAAGAGGCCGGGATCGGCCACGGGAGCGAACGCCGCCGAGCGCGGGCCGATCACCACGCGCGCCTTTCCCGCGCGAACGCGGTCCCAGGCCTCGGCGCGCTCGCGCTGGGACTGGGCCGAGTGCAGCACGGCGGCGGTGTGCCCGAACTGGCGGACGAGCTCGCGAGAAAAAACGGGCGTCAGCGCGATCTCCGGCACGAGCCAGACGGCGCTTCGGCCCGCCGCGATCGCCGCCGAGATCGCGCGAAGATAAATCTCGGTCTTGCCGCTGCCCGTCACGCCCTGCAGCAGCGCCGCGTAGTACTGGCGCCGACCGATCGCCTCGCGAATTCCGGAGAGGGCGCCTTCCTGTTCCGCGGTCAACTGGACGGCCGGGCGCGCCGGCGAGGCCCGCGGCTGCTCGGGCCGGCGTCCCTGCTCGAAGCAGCGCAGGGCACCCCGGGTGACCAGGTTGCGCAACACGGCCGCGCCGGCCCCGGTCTGCAGTCGGATCTCGGCCGCCGTGGCGGGACGGCCGATCGCCTCGAGATAGGCGAGCACCTCCTTGCCCCGGCGGCTCCCCTTCAGGGCGCGATCGCGTTCCCCCTCGGCCCCGGGCGCATAGGCCTTCTCACCTCTCCGTTTCCGCTCCGGCGCGGCGGCGAGAACGCGCAGGAACCCTCGATCCTCGAGCGACCGAAGCGCCTCCTGCCGCCCGGCCATGCGCAGGTCGCCGGCGCGCACCACCTCGCCTCCCCGAAGCCGGTCGAGAATCTCCCCCTCGGCTCCCTCCGCTCGCGCGAGCGCGCCGCGCTCTGTGATGCGATAGCGCACGGCGCCCGCCGCCGGGAGCCGCGCCGGGAGCGCGCTCTTCAAGACTTCGCCCGTCGAGGCGAAGAACCGCCGGGCCACGCGCTCCGCCGTGGCCAGGAGCTCCGGTGGGCAGACGGGCTCCTCGTCCAGGATCTCCGCAATCTCCCGGAGACCGGGGGCCTCCTCCGTCTCCGGCCCGAGGACCACGCCCGTCAGCGCGCGCTCGCCGAACGGAACCCGGA
>JBKPBH010000195.1:0-9552 GCA_046726795.1 Acidobacteriota bacterium | reverse complement strand
GGACGACTCCGGCGAGGATCAGGGCCCCGCCCGCGAGGACGCGGGTCGAGAGCCTCTCGTGGAGGATGATCCCCCCGAGGAGGACGGCGATCAACGTGTCCACGAGCGGGATCGTGCCGATGACCGCGACCGGAACCTTCGGGATCAGCCAGAAGAGCCCGACGAAGGTGATGGCGGTCCCGAAGAGCGCCAGATAGGCCAGCGAGGCGATCGCGGTCGGCGTCCACCGGGCGGGAGCGCCCCGCTCGAGGACCGCGGCCGCCAGAAGGAGAACCGCCGAGCCCACGAGCGTCTGTCCCCAGACGTTCGCGGCAGGAGGCACGTCGCCCAGGGATTTCTTGTTCAGGACGTTGGCGTAGCCGGAGACGACCGCGGCGGCGACGACCAGCGAACCGCCCGCCACGACGCGGCCCGTCGGCGAAGAGAAGGCGCCGACGATCGCCGGCCCTTCGATGACCGCCACGCCGCAGAGGCCGAGCGCCCCGGCGGCGAGAGCCCGGGGCGTCAGCGGCTCGTCCGGCAGCAGAAAGTGCGCGAAGAGTCCGACACAGATCGGGAAGCTCGCAAAGAGGATCGCGGCCAGGCCGGAAGCGATCCACTGCGAGGCCAGGAAGAGGAAGGCGTAGGCCAGGCCGATCTGCAGGACCCCTGCAACGGACACGAAGAGGACCTCGCGCCGGGTCGGTTTCCATCTTCGGGCGAAGGCCGGCGGCGCAATGAGCAGGCAGGCGAGCGCCATGCGGAAGCCGGCGAAGCGAAGCGGCGGAAGGTCGCGCAGCCCGATCTTGATCGCGAGCCAGGTCGAGCCCCAGACCGCGCACAGGAAGACATAGACGGCCAGACGCCGTCCGGTCAGCGCCGTCACGGCCCGGAGCTGCCCTCCGGATAAGGGTTGGCGCGGGGGTCGCCCCAGAGGACAGAGAGCAGCCAGAAAGCAACCAGATCGCGGGGGCGCGGGACGCACATCGCTGTGCATGCTAGCCCGAATAACTCATGAACGACTCCGGCCGTCCCGCGGATCGCGGGAACAAGGAATACCCCGGCCCGCATTCGTTCTTTCCTCGATGAAAGCCTCCGCGCAGTCACCCTCACGTGTTTCGGCCGGGTGTCCATGAATTATCCGGGCTCGCCCAACGTCCGGAGTCCGAAGTCCAAGGTCCTTGGGTCCGAGTCGAGGGTCGAGAGTGAATAGAATGTCTTCGTGGAAAAGGCCGCGATCGACCGCTCGCTTCCGAAAGATGCTCTGTACCGGAACCTGGCTGAGTCCCTCGAGTCGTTGCTGGCCGGCGAGACGGATGCGCTCGCCAATCTCGCCAACGCGGCGGCCCATCTGGCGCAGGCGCTCGAGCGGATCAACTGGTGCGGCTTCTACCTCCTGCGCGGCGGAGAGCTCGTTCTCGGCCCCTTCCAGGGAAAGCCGGCGTGCGTGCGCATTCCCCTGGGAAAAGGGGTCTGCGGCACGGCGGCGGCGCGGAGGCAGACGCTGGTCGTGCCCGAAGTCAAGGCCTTTCCCGGGCACATCGCGTGCGACGCCGCATCGCGCTCGGAGATCGTGGTCCCGATCCTGGAGAGCGGCCTGCTGCGCGGCGTCCTGGACCTCGATTCGCCGGAGCCCTCCCGATTCGACGACGTGGACCGCGGGGGGCTTGAGGGCTTCGTGAGGACCCTGGTTCCTCTGGTGAACTGGCCTTCACTCTTACAGACGGACACGGGGACGCGGTGACGCGGGGACACGGAGAAATGCCTCCGTCGCAATCCCCGCGTCGCCGTGCCTCCGAGTCTCGTCGTCAACCGCACGGGCTGCGAGAGTCTCAGCATGACTGACAGGACGTTCGGCGGAAAGGTGACCTGGCTCGGCCATGCGGCGTTCCTGATCGAATCGCCGGGGGGAGCGCGTATCGCCATCGATCCCTGGATCGCGAACAATCCGAAGTTTCCAAAGGGCTTCAACTTCGGACGGCTCGACGTCATCGCGGCGACGCACGGGCATTTCGATCACTTCGGCGACGACGGCATCGCGCTCGCCGGGCGAAGCGGCGCCACGGTCGTCGCGATCTTCGAGCTCGCTCTCCACTGCGCGTCAAATGGCGTCGAGAAGGTCTCCGGGATGAACAAGGGAGGCAGCCAGAAGATCGCCGGAGTCGAGTTCCGGATGGTGCAAGCCGTCCATTCGGCGGGAACCTCCGGAGCCGGCAGGGAATCGAACTTTCCGGCGGATCCTTGCGGCTACGTCCTCACGTTCGAGGACGGCTTCCGTCTCTACCACGCCGGCGACACCAGCGTCTTCTCCGACATGGCCCTGATCGGGGAGCTGTACGAGCCGGACCTCGCGCTGCTCCCGATCGGTGACTTCTACACGATGGGCCCGCGGGAAGCGGCCAAGGCCTGCGAGCTGCTCGGCGTCCCGCGCGTCCTCCCGATCCACTGGGGCACGTTCCCGATCCTGCCCGGAACGCCGGCGCAGCTCCGCGAAGAAATCCGAAAGCGCGGCCTAGCGACTGAGGTGGTGGAGCTGGCGCCCGGCCAGTCGTGGCCCGCATGAGCCGACTCACTACTGCAGAGGCAATCTCCCAGCAAAGCCTTCCTCGTATCCGTGGAAATACTCGAGTGAGAGCTCCGGATACTTCCAGCAGTAGTAGCCGGCGCCCGAGTCGAAGTCCACGAGCCAGAGTCCCTTGACCTCGACGCCCAGGGCCGTGATCTGCCGGACCCACTCGCCGACGATCTCCTGCTGCTGTTCTTCGGCCTCTCCGCCCGCCGACTCGTAGCGTGCGACGGCTTCCTCCGTGATCTCGCGGACGCGGGGAAGGGCATCCCGGGCCTCACCCAGCGTGAAGATCTTCTTCTCGTCGGAGGGGGACGTGGAGCCTCCCGCCCGATCGCGCAGGACCGAGACGAGCTTCCCGATGGCTTCGCTGTCTTCGCCCCGAGACCTCGCGACGTAGGCCTCGAGCAGCGGGATCGCCTCCTCGGCTCGGCCCAGCCGGAGCAGCAGGAGCCCGCGCTCGCGCGAGACCGAAGCGTCTTCCGGGTCGAGAGCCTCCGAGCAATCGAGGGCCGCCAGGGCCTCCTCGAAGCGTCCCCTCTTCTCCCAGGACCGCCGCAGGTTGGAAAGCATGCGCAGGAGGATCGATCGCGTGGAGTCAGGGAGAAACGTCTCCGCCGGCAACTCCAGGGGCGTTCCGAAGATCGCGCCGACGCGCCGTTCGATGTCCCCGGCGTCGTACAGCTGTCCGCCGTCGAACGGGTCCAGGAACCGATCCGCCGGGAGATCCGGCCCTCCGACCACGAAATGGCCGGGCAGCCCGACGCCTGAGAGCCTCAGGCCGGCGCGCCGGGCGGTTTCGAGCACGACGATCGAAAGGGTGATCGGCATTCCACGGCGGCTTGCGAGCACGTGGGCGACCGAGGAGTTCGCCGGATCGTCGTAGGTCTCGGCGTCTCCGCGAAACCCCTCTTCCGCGAAGAGGACCCGCCGAAGGGCCTCGTGCGCCGGCCCCCCGGTCTCCAGCGCCCGTCGCACCCGCGCCGCGAGCGCCTCCACGAGCTCGCTGGCGCGGGCCAGGTCCTCGGCCGGCTCCACGAGCTCGGCCACGAGGAGAGCTCCCTCGAAGAGGTCCGGCTCCGGTTCGCTCGCGAAGCTCCGGAAGCGCTCGACGATGGAATCCCGGCCGGTCACGCGGTCACTCCCGCTTGCGCGCGACGGCGACACCGTCCCGAAGAGGAACGAGGACACTCTCGAAGTCGCGCCGGGCGAAGAGACGCCGGTTGAACTCACGGATCCCCTCGGTCGCCGCGTCGCGCGAGCCGGGATCCACGACGCGCCCCGACCAGAGCGCGTTGTCGGCAAGCAGGTACCCTCCCGGGCGCACGCGGGGCGCCGCGGCCTCGAGGGCATCCGGATACCCGTCTTTGTCGATGTCCACGAAGATCACGTCGAAGTCTCCGGCGGAGGCCTTCAGGATCGAGACCGCCTCGCCGACGCGAATCTCCACTCTGCCCGCGAGTCCGAGATCCTCGAGGTACCCCCGCGCCTCCCGGGCGTTCTTCTCCGAGCCGTCGGTGTAGAAGACACGGCCCTCCGGTCCGACGGCCTCCGCGAAGAACGCGGTCGAATACCCAATGGCGGAACCGAGCTCGAAAACGCTCCGGGCGCCGATCGACCGCGCGAGGAGTGATAGGAGCGTAGCCACCGCCGGGCCAACGATCGGGATGTCCCTCAGGCGAGCCTGTGCCTCCATCTCGGCGATCACGGGAAGCCGCGCGGGCAGCAGTCCCAGGATGTACGCATCGAGCTCCGGCGAAACGAGCGGCGTCACGACCCCAATACTATTGTTCCTCGCAGAGGAAGCGGAGGGACTCCTCGGAATGACGGTCCGGAGCCGCTCTTATAATCCGCGGGTGCTCCAGAAGCTCCTCCAATCGTTCCCCGAGAAAGAGTTCGAGTCCCTCGTCGCGACGCGACGCGATCTGCACCGGCATCCCGAGCTGGGCTTCGAGGAGACGCGCACGGCGGGGATCGTGGCCGGACGGCTGGGCAGCCTCGGCTGGTCGCCGCGGACGGGAGTCGGCAGGACCGGCGTCACCGCGGACCCTCCCGCGGGCCCCGGCGCGCAAGCGCCGCGTATCCTCCTCCGCGCCGACATGGACGCCCTGCCGCTGACCGAGGCGACTGGGGCCCCGTACGCGTCCGAGGCGCCCGGCAAGATGCACGCCTGCGGGCACGACGGCCACGTCGCCGTCGGACTCGCGCTGGCCAACCGCCTGTCGCTCGCCCGGTCGGCGGGGCGTTTCCGCTTCCTCTTCCAGCCGGCGGAAGAGGGAGCCGGCGGCGCCGAGGCCTGCGCCGCGGACGGTGTGCTCGAAAATGTGACCGCCGCCTTCGGTCTCCACCTCTGGAACCAGCTTCCCGTCGGAAAGGTCGGGATCAATCGCGGGGCGCTGCTCGCCGCGGTCGACGAGTTCGCGATCGAGGTCGAAGGTCGCGGCGGGCACGGCGCCTCCCCGCACGAGACGGCCGATCCCATCGTCGCGGCAGCCCGCATCATCGAAGCTCTCCAGTCCGTCGTCTCGCGGGAGATCTCGCCTCTCGACTCGGCCGTCGTCACGGTCGGCAGCATCCACGGCGGCACCGCGTTCAACATCATCCCGTCTTCCGTGCGGATGACCGGCACCGCGCGCTCCTTCACGGACGAAACGGGGCGGGCCTTGCCGGAGAAAGTCGCTCGCGTCGTGCGCGGGACCGCCGAGGCGGCCGGGGTGCAGGCGCGGCTCGACTACCGCAGGGTCAACCGCGCCACGGTCAACGACCGGGCGATGGCGGACTTCGTCATCGCGACCGCGCGGGAGCTCTTCGGCGAAGAGAACGTAGACACGGAGACGCGCACCCTCGGCGGCGAGGACATGTCGGTCTTCCTGTCGCGCGTGCCCGGCTGTTTCTTCTTCGTCGGCTCGGCGCCGGCCGGCGGCCACCGGCCGCAGCATTCGCCGGACTTCGACATCGACGAGCGCGCCCTCGCCCTCGCGACGCTGCTCTTCGAAGCCGTCGCCCTCAAAGCCGCGGACCGGCTCTGATTGGAGCCGGTGTGCGGTTCGCGGTTCGCGGTTCGCGGTCGAGCCCCGGTGCCCCCCGAGCACCGAACACCGAACACCGAACACCGACTCTTTCACGATGACAACGCTGACCCTCATCTTCCTCGTCCTCTACCTGGCAGGCGTGCTGGCTATCGGTTTTGCGTGGCGCCGACGCGCGGGGCGCGACGAGGAGTCCTATTTCGTCGCGGATCGGAGCCTGAACACGTTCTGGGGATTCCTCGGCCTCTCCTCCTTGACGACCGGCGGATCGACCACGATCGCGCTCGCGGCTCTCGTCGCGGCACACGGCATCTCGGGCCTCTGGCTCGATCTGTCGGGAGCGATCGGCCTTCTGGCGTTGGGGCTCTTTCTGGCGCGGCGGATCCGGCGGGAGAAGGCGGTGACGCTGCCGGAAATCATCGGACGGTACTACGGCGGCGGGGCGCGTTTTTCGGCCGCGCTCCTGGTGCTCGTTTCGGAGATCGTCTGGTTCGCCCTGCTCGTCGAGGCGACCCAGGCGGTCCTGACGGCAGTCTTCGGGATGTCTCCGATCCTCGCGATCGTGGGCTCGACGGCGGTCTTCGTCCTGTACACCTCGCTGGGGGGGCAGTTCGCCGTGGCGCGCACCGACCTCCTCCAGTACGGCCTGATGGTCGTCGGCATCCCCGGCGTCGCGCTCGGTTTCGCGTTGGCACGCGGCCGGTTCTCGGAGCTTCCCCGCGAAGTCTGGAGCTTTCCGACCTCGCCGACCTTCCGCGCCGGAGACGTCGCGGCGCTCCTCCTCCTCGTGGGCCTGCCGCACCTCGTGGGAAGCGACGTGTATTCCAAGCTCCTCTCGTGCCGCGACGAGGCCACGGCGCGGCGCTCGGCTCTGCTGGCCTCCCTCTCCAAGGTCGTCTTCGGGCTTTCCGTCGCGGCGATTGCGCTGGCCGCCCGGCAAACGATCCCACCCGCCGGAGTGGAAACTCTGCCTCGCGCGATCCTCGCCTTCGTCCCGCCGCCTCTCTCCGCTCTGGTGCTCGTGGCTCTGGTCGCGACGATGCAGACATCGGCGGATGTGGTGCTGCTTTCGGCCACGGCCGTCACCGTCCGGGACGTCCTGCCGGCCGTTCTACATCGTCCGGTCCCGCTCGCTTTTGCCAGGGCGCTCTCCCCCCTCTACGGAGCACTCGGCCTCGCCGTCGCCCTCGCGCTCGATCGGAACATTCTGGAAACTCTGAAGCTCGGCTACTCGATCTTCGCGGCGGGTTTGATCCTCCCGGTCCTGGCGGCCCTGTTGGGCGGCCGGTTCGCACCCACCCCCCGCGGCGCGATTTCGGCGATGTTCGCGGGCGGCGCGGTCGCTTTTCTGGGCCGCTTGCGCCCTGAGCTCCTGGGTGGACGGGACCCGGTGATCGCCGGCACGGGGATCAACTTGCTCATCCTGCTCGCGTCGAGCGTTGCCGGGGCTTTCGGCCGTGGCGATCATGTTGCGGCCGGCGCCCGAGAGTTTTCAAGCAGACCCCCGGGGCCAGACTCCGGTCCTTGAACTCTCTCGGCCTCCGTTCGCGAAGCGAACGCCTACGGCCGACAGACACGACGCTCGCATCCCTTCTTCAGCGGCCTGCTGGGATGCAAATCGCCGGCTGACCGCCGGCCTGGCACACCGATTGGATAAATCATCTGAAGTGCGGATGAAGATGGGGACCCTTGCGGCCGTGGCAGGGATCGTCCTGGCTGCGGCCGCCTCTTTCTGCGCTCCGGTTCGGCCCGAGACGGTGCGAAAGGCGCCGCCCTCGGCCCGGTTGGAGGAACGGGGGACGCTCCGGCGGCTCGGACAGAGCTATCTCACACGCCGTCAGGGAATCTTCGAAGCTCGCTTCGCCGGCGGCGCTTACGAGCGCGGGTACTCGCGCGGGAAGCTCGCCTACCGGGAAATCGTGAGAGGGGAGAGCGCGATTTACGGCTTGATCGAGCGGTACTTCCCGTCGCCGATCAAGCGCTTCTTCCTGCGAAGAGCAATCGCCGTGAACCTCCGTGAGTCCATCCCCGAGATTCCCGCGGAGCACAACGAAGAGATCGTGGGTCTTTCCGACTCGGTGGACCCGGATCCCTTCCCGCACGGCTGGAACCCCTTTGCCCGTCACCTCGCGCTTCATGCGCTTCACGACTTTTCGCAGCGGTATCTGGACGAGACGCCCCTGGCCGCCGCCTGCACGGGCTTCGCCGCCTCGGGCCGAGCCACGGCCGAGGGGCACACGCTGCTCGCGCGCAACTTCGACTTCGAAGCCGGCGATCTCTTCGACACCGAGAAAATCGTCGCCTACATCGTCCCGGCTGGAGGCATTCCCTACCTGTCGGTCACCTTCGCCGGGCTGACGGGAGTCACGTCGGGATTCAACCGGGAAGGGATCGGAATCGCCGTCAACGCCTGGAGTGGCGGACCGACGGCCGCGGCGGGCGAGCCGGCGACGCTCGTCGCCGCCGACGTGTTGGAGAGGGCCGCGACGATGGCGCAAGCCATCCAGATCATCGAGCGGGCTTCCGTCTTCGTTTCGGACATCTACCTCCTCGCAGACGGAAAGACGGGCGAGATCGCCGCGGTCGAAAAGACGCCGCAGGCGTTTGCCGTGCGGCGCGGGCGGGATTGGCTGGCGGTCGCCAATCACCCGGAAACCCCGGAGCTCTCTCGCGGCAGGCCGCTCCACGCGACGAGCACGTCCCCCTACCGCCGCCGCCGCCTCGAGGAGCTCTTATCCGCCGCTTCCGGCCGGCTGGACGTGACCTCGGCGGCGCGTGTGTTGCGGGATCGCCAGGGTCTCAACGACAAGGACATCGGTCCGGGCAACCGCAATGCCATCAATGCCCTGATCTCCTCCCACTCGGTGGTCTTCGATCTGTCGGCGCGTCGCGCCTGGGTGGCCGCCCCGCCGCACGGCCTGGGAACGTTCGTGGCCTATTCGCTGGACCTCGGTCTGGAAGCGGGCCCGGAGGACGCCCGTTTCGGGGGGCTCGCCGCCCTGGGAGTTCCTCCCGACCCCTGGCTCGTTTCCGGCGGATACCGCGATTTCGAGGCGGCTCGACGGTTCTACCTCGACGGCCGCGGCGCTCTGCGGCATCGCCGGCTCGCCGCGGCCGCTGCGAGCGCGGAGGAGGCCCTGCGACTGGCCCCGCGTTTCGTCGAGGCGCTCGCCCTGCGCGCGGATGCGGAGGTTGCCTTGGGGAAGTTCGCCGCGGCGAGCTCGGACTGCCTGGCGGCGTTGGCGAGAGATCCTTCACCGCCGACGTTCGCGCGCTCGCTCGAGGCTTTCTGCGCGACCGTCGCGGCAGGGAGACGGCCCACGGGCCGTCTCACCTACCCTGACTCGCCTTCGGATCCTCCGTTGCCCTAAGCCGCCGTTTTCCGCCGCCCTCCCTCGGCTTCCGACGTGAGAGGCGCTGCTATATCGTGTAGCGCGGAATGCGATGGCCGGGGCTCGTGGCGAGCGTCCTCCTTCTCCTCCCCGCCGGAGCGGCCGGCCAGCCGGAAGAGCCCTTCCGCGCCAAGGGCGCCTACAACAATTCGGTGCACCGGTTTCACCCCGACCTCGACGCCCGTTTGAACGCGGTCCGCTACGGGCGCTGGCGCGCCCTTCAGATCGCGTGGAGCTCCGGAATCAATCCGAAGCTCGACTTTGAGTTCTCCAACTACCTGCGCAAAATGCTGGCCGATCCGCCGAGGTTTGCTCCGGAAGCGGACCGCATCGCTCCGGGACCGGCGCGGGAAGCGGCGCCGATCTTCCGCGCCCTGCGCTGGGGACAGACCCTCGAGCAGCAATTTCTCGACATCCTCGCCTCCGCCGACGCCAGCCCGAGCGTGTCGAGCGGCCGCATCGATCGGGCCCTGCGGCTCTACCGGCGCGAGCCCTATGCCCTGTCCGAGCCGCCGGAGCCCGCCTCCGCCGACGAACTACTCGCCCTCGCGCCCCTCTCGAGCCGCATCCTGGCCTCGGGCACGAA
>JBKPBH010000194.1:0-7791 GCA_046726795.1 Acidobacteriota bacterium | reverse complement strand
CTCCTGAGGGACTCCCCGTCCTTCGTAGCGGTCCAGGACCCTGACCGACTCGAGGTCGGCCAGCTTCGCGGACGAGACGACCCCCAGAATGTCCTCCCAGCTGGTCGCCTTTTCGTTCGCGAAAGTCAGATCGGCCTCGATCGGGGGATAGGAGGAGTACGGCTCAAAGCGGGCAGCTTGCGCCGGCGGGATGGCCTCGACGCGGAGCTCGCCTGCGAAGACATCGTCGGTCAGCTTGCGCTTCTCCCGCTCGGAGCGAGAGAGGAGGCCGACGACGCCGAGCGTCTCCCCGACAGCCGTCCGGACGAGGGCGGCCGCCTCCGCGCCGAAGGCGGCGCAGGTGAAGCGTTTCCACGCGAGCTGCCCCGGCTCGAGCCACGGAGCGAGGAGCCGTTCGACCAGACCCTTCGCGTCGAAGAAGTCGGCGTGGGCCTGTTTTCCCGGCGCGGTCCAGTCGGCTCGGAAGTCTCCGGCGAGCGCGAACCCGAAACGCCGCGACTCGAAGGACGCGGGCTCTTGCGGATCGCCGGCGCGGTCGAACACGCGCCCGGCCTCGAAGAGGGCGACGTCGCGTTGTCCGCGATGGACGTTGCGCGCGACGGCGTCGAGGAGACCCGGCAAGAGCGTGGCGCGCAGGTCGCGTCGCGACGCATCGAGGGGATTCGAGACCGAGAGGGGCTCCGGGGCGCTCCCGGCCACTTCGAGCCAGGCGGCGTACGGGCCCTCGTCGGCCTGGCGATCCACGAAAGGCGCGCTCATGCTCTCGGAGAGCCCGGCTGCGACGGCTCCATCGGTGAGGCGCTCCTCGACGACGCGCAGCGGCTCCAGGTGCCCTCCCGCTCCTCTGGCCGGCGGCAGTCGCGACGGAAGGCGGTCGTACCCGTAGATGCGCAGGACCTCTTCGACCAGATCGTCTTCGATCGCGACGTCCGGGCGCCAGGAGGGGACCGAAACCGCCAGGCGGCTCTTGGTTCGCCGCGAGAGAACGAACCCCAGACGGGCCAGGGCTTCGGCGGCGAAGTCCAGATCGAGGTTCTCCTCGCCGGCGAGCAGGCGCAGCCGCGAGAGCCGGAGCGACGCCCGCCGGGTCTTCCAGGCCGCGCCGCGCGCGTCGAGAAAGCCGGGCGCCAGGATCCCCCCGGCCGACGCGAGCAGGGTCGCCGCCGCACGGTCGAGCGCCTCGGGGATGGCCTCGGGATCGGCGCCGCGCTCAAACCGGTGCGAGGCGTCTGTGTGAAGCCCGAGGCGCCGGGAGGTCCGGCGGATGGAGGCCGGGTCCCACCAGGCCGCCTCGAGGAGCACGTTCTTCGTCGCCGCGGTCACGGCCGTCTCGAGCCCGCCCATGACGCCCGCCAGCGAGACCGCGCGCTCGGCGTCCGCGACGACGATGTCGGAAGGGTCGAGCGTCCTCTCGACGCCATCCAGCGTCACGAGCTTCTCGCCGCGCCTGGCCTTGCGAACGACGATGCGTCGGCCGGCCAGCCGGTCGAGATCGAAGGCGTGGAGCGGCTGGCCGATCTCCCAGAGGACGTAGTTCGTCGCGTCCACGGCGGCGCTGATCGGCTTGGCGCTGATGGAGGCGAGCCTCGCCCGGACGTGCTCGGCGGCGGGAGCGGCGGAGATGCCGGAGACGACTCGCGCGCCAAAGCGGCGGCAGAGCCGTGGCACCTCGATCGTCACGGAGGTCAGCTCCCCGACCGGAGGCCCGGAAGCTTTCGACTCGCTGGCGGGAGACGCCTTCATCGGCGCGGCCGCCATGGCCGCGACCTCCCGGGCGAGGCCGCGGTGGCTCATGGCGTCGGGGCGGTTGGGCGTGATCTCGACGTCGAAGACAGTCGAGGACGCTTCTTCTTCGACGGACTCGACCGGAAAGCCGGCCCGGTCCAGAAGCGCGCGCACGTTCGCTGGACCCCCGACGGCGGCCGTGTTCACGAAGTCGAAGAGCCACTCCAGGGAGAACTTCATGACTGTCGACGCAGGCGGTCGCTCCGCGACCGGGGCCGAGAGAGTTCAAAACGGGAGCAGGCATCGGAACGTTCGTCTCTGCCACCACGGCTGAAAAGTGCAGGCTCCGTCGCAGTCATCATGCCTCCCTCGCGAACTGCGCCAGAAACCGCTCGTCGCCATCGAGCAGCAGGCGCAGGTCCGGAAATCCATAGAGGAGCATCGCCACGCGATCCAGCCCCAGGCCGAAGGCGAATCCGGTGTACTCCTCGGGATCGACGCCGCAGGCTTCGAGCACCTTCGGATGCACCGCGCCCGACCCGGCCAGCTCGATCCAACCCGAGTGCTTGCACTTGGCGCAGCCGCGTCCCTTGCAGAAGATGCAGCTCGCGGCGACGTCCGCGCCTGGCTCCACGAACGGGAAGAAAGTCGGGATGAAGCGCGCCTTGGTGTCCGGGCCGAACAGCGCGGCGAAGAACTTCTCGATCGTTCCCTTCAGATCCGCCATGGAGATCCCGCGCTCGACCACGAGCCCCTCGACCTGGTGGAAGACCGCGGCGTGCGTGGCGTCCACGCTCTCGTTGCGGTAGACGCGGCCGGGCGCGATGACGCGCAGCGGCGCTCCCCTTCTCTCGAGCTCCCGGATCTGGACCGGAGAGGTGTGCGTCCGCAGCAGGAGCGGCGAGCGGGCTTTCCGCTCGATGAAGAAGCTGTCCTGGGAATCGCGCGCCGGGTGCTCCGGCGGAAAGTTCAGGAGCTCGAAATTGTGGCGGTCGTTTTCGAGCTCGGGCCCGTCAGCGATCGAGTAGCCCATCCGGAGGAAGATCTCCTCGATGCGGCGGCGCACGATCGTGACCGGGTGGAGACCGCCCGTCCGAGCCCGCCTCCCCGGAAGCGTGACGTCCACGGCCTGGGCCGCCCGGCGCGACTCGACTTCCCGACGCTCGAGATCCTCGGCCAGACGGGCGACCGCCTCCTCGATCTCCTTCTTGGCGGCATTGACTCGAGATCCGAAGCGCCCTCGCTCCTCGGGAGCCAGCTCCCGGATGTGCGCGAAGAGCCCGGGAAGGAGACCCTTCTCGCGGCCGAGGTACCTCCCCTTGAGCCGTTCGAAGTCAGAACGCGATGCGACGCCGCCGGCCGTCGCTTCCCGGAACGCTGCGAGGACGCGCTCGACGGGATCGTCGGGGCCGGAAGGCGGAAGGGGGGAGGCGAAAGGCGGCTTCTTATCCGCCATGCTGCCCAGCCAATCGCGTCTTCCCCTCTACCGCCTGCCGCCTCCCGCCTACCGACTCATGCACCGGCGAGAGCGGCCTTGGCCACACCGACCAAGTGAGTGAAGGCTCCCGGGTCGCTGACGGCCAGGTCCGCGAGCATTTTGCGGTTGATCTCGTTACCGGCCTTCTTCAGCCCGTCCATCAGGCGGCTGTAGGAGATCTCATTCTCGCGGGCCGCGGCGTTGATGCGGACGATCCAGAGACCGCGGAAGTCGCGCTTCTTGACCTTCCGGTCCCGGTAGGCGTAGACGAGCGACTTCTCGACCTGGAGCTTCGCCATCCGATACGACTTGGACTTCGTGCCGTAGTAGCCCTTGGCGCGGGCCAGGGTCTTCGCCCGACGGTTCTTTCTCTTGGGTCCTCTTTTGACGCGTGGCATCGTTGATTCCTCCTGGAGTCGTAAAACGTAAAACGTAAAGCGTCAAACGTGGCCGCTCCGGTTCTTCGTTTTACGTTTCACGTTTCACGTTTTACGTTTCACGTCCTCAGGCGTAGGGCAGCATCTCCCGGACGCGCTTCTGATCCGCTCCGGACGCGACCGTCGCCCTGGCCAGGCCGCGCTTTCGTCCGGGAGCCTTCTTGGTCAGGATGTGGCTCTTGTACGCCTTGGACCGTTTGAATTTGCCCGAGGCGGTCTTCCGGAATCGCTTCGCGGCGCCCCGGTGGGTCTTCAGTTTCGGCATCGTTCCCCTCTCGTCAAACGTAAAACGTGAAACGTCAAACGTGGCGCCAGGGCCTCCCGCTCTTCCGATCCACTTTTTACGTTTTGCGTTTTACGTTTTACGCTCCGGTTCTGGCGACGGCCTTCTCGTGGTGCTTGACGGGCGCGAGGATCTGGTAGAGCCGGTTCCCGAGCATCTCCGAGCGCGACTCGGCCACGGCGTGACCGGACAGGTCGATCAACAGACGGTCGAGTACCTTCTGCCCGTTTTCGCGGCGGGCCATCTCCCGGCCTCGGAACTGCACGGTCGCCTTGACCTTATCGCCATGCGCCAGGAACTTCAGGATGTGCTTGATCTTGAAGTCGTAGTCGTGATCGTCGATGTTGGGCCGGAATTTCACTTCTTTGACCTGCGTCGTCTTCTGTTTCTTCTTGGAATCTTGTTGCTTCTTCTTCTGCTGGTAGATGAATTTTCCGAAGTTCATGATCCGGCAGACCGGCGGCTTGGCCGTCGGGGCGATCTCGACTAAGTCGAGGCTCGCGTCCTTCGCTTTCTGGAGGGCGTCGGCCATCGGCACGATCCCGAGCGCTTCGCCCGCTTCACCGATCAGGCGGACTTCCTTCCACCGGATTTGTTCGTTGACTCGGATGCTTTTCTTATCGATTCTTCACCTCCACAGTCAGTTCCTTCCTTCTGTCCGCGATCGCCGCACGGGCGAGCGCGAGAAATTCTTCGACCGGGAGCGTCCCGGCGTCGCCGCCGTGCCGAAGGCGAACCGAAACGGTGCCGGCGGCTGCCTCCTTCTCTCCCACCACGAGCATGGCCGGGGTCTTCTGCATCTCCGCCTTGCGGATGCGGGCGCCGAGTTTCTCGTTGCGGTCGTCGGTCTCGACGTGGAGGCCGGCCTCCTCGAGCCTCACCGCGACCGCCCGCGCCGCTTCGTTGAACCGTTCGGACACGGGCAGCACGGCGGCCTGGACCGGGGCGATCCAGAAGGGAAAGTTGCCCGCCGTGTGCTCGATCAGGATCCCCAGGAACCGCTCGACGGAGCCCAGGATCGCGCGGTGCATGATGACCGGGCGGTGGGGCTGGCCGTCCTCTCCGATGTAAGTCAGGTCGAAGCTCTCGGCGTGCTCGAAGTCGCACTGAATCGTGCCGAGCTGCCAGGGACGCCCGAGCGCGTCCTTCACCCGGAAGTCGATCTTCGGGCCGTAGAAGGCGCCGTCGCCCGGGGTCACGACGTGACGCCGCCCGGCCTTCTCGAGAGCCGATGCGAGCGCCGCCTCGCCGCGGTCCCAGAGCTCGTCCGCCCCGATGCGCTTCTCGGGCCGGAGGCCCAGGGAGATCTCGACGTCGGTGAAACCGAAGGCGCCGTACACGGCGTCCACGAAGTCGAGGAACCGGAAGATCTCGTCTTCCACTCTTTCGAACGGCGTGAAGATGTGCGCGTCGTCCTGGGAGAAGGTCCGCACGCGCGTCAACCCCGCGGTCACGCCGGAGCGCTCGTAGCGGTGGAGCCGGCCGAAGTCGGCGAACCTCACCGGGAGGTCCCGATAGGACCAGAGACGCGTCTGGTAGAGCAGAAAATGACCGGGACAGTTCATCGGCTTGACACCGAATTCCCGCTCGTCGATCTCCGTCCAGTACATGTTCTCGTAGAAGTTGGCGTAGTGGCCGGAGAGCTTGAAGAGCTCCGCATCGAAGATCTCCGGCGTCACGACCTCCTGGTAGCCGCGGCGCGCGTACTCCGAGCGCAGGTAATCGAGGAGCGCGTTGTAGAGCGCCGCCCCCTTCGGATGGAAGAACGGGGAGGCTGGGGCCCACGGATGGAAGGAGTAGAGGTCGAGCTCCTTGCCGAGCTTCCTGTGGTCGCGCGCCTTCGCCTCCTCCATCCGCTTCAGGTGATCGTCGAGCTCCTTCTGCGTCAGGAACGAGGCCCCGTAGATGCGCTGGAGCATCGGGTTCTTCTCGTCCCCCTTCCAGTAAGCGCCGGCCGTGTGCGTGAGCTTGAAGACGCCGAGCTTCCCCGTCGAGGCGACGTGGGGGCCGCGGCAGAGGTCGATGAACTCCCCCTGCCGGTAGCAGGAGACGCGCTCGTCCCCGAGCCCGCGCGCGATCTCGACCTTCAGCGGATCTTGCTGCTCTTCGAAGATCGCGATCGCGTCGGCGACCGGCATCTCCTCTCGCAGGATCGGGTGGTCTTCGGCGATGATCCGACGCATCTCCGCTTCGATGGCCTCCAGGTCCTCCGGCGTGAACGGCCGGGAGGGCAGGAAATCGTAGTAATAGCCGTTCTCGATCGGAGGGCCGATCCCGATCTGCACGTCCGGGAAGAGCCGCTTGACCGCCTGGGCCGTCAGGTGCGCGGTCGAGTGACGGTAGATCGGCGCCGCGTCCGCCGACTTGGACGTGATGATCTCGAGCGAGGCGTCGCTCTGAATCGGCGTCACGAGGTCCACGACCTTGCCGTCGAGCTTGCCCGCCCACGCGTCCCGGGCGAGTCGGGGCCCGATGCCCTGCGCTGCCTCCCGGACGGTCGTCCCCCGCGGGATGGATCGCCGCTTCCCATCCGGAAGAGTCACCGTCACCGTGTCTGCCCGGGCTTCCATTCCTGTTGTCTCCAAAAAGCAAAAACGCGGGTCGCCCCGCGTCCGGCTCGTCTCTGGTAGGCGCTAACGGGATCGAACCGTTGACCTCTACCGTGTGAAGGTAGCGCTCTTCCAGCTGAGCTAAGCGCCTTCGTACCAAGCAAGTTGGTAGGCTCGAGCGGATTTGAACCGCTGACCCCTACCGTGTCAAGGTAGTGCTCTCCCCCTGAGCTACGAGCCTGTTCGAAGATTCCCGGCCAGTCTCCCGGCCGAGGGGCTACGGGCCGGAAGCCCGCGGAGGCGTTTTCCGATCCGGCCTTCGTCCCTGATTGAAAAAGAGCTTTCCCCGGACCCCAAGTCCGAGGAGCGGCGCAATTTATCACAGATGCCACCAACGTCCCAAGGGACGGCATGCCTGCTACACTGCCTTGCGGCCGAGCGTTTCTCCACAATCGCCCCCTTCGGAGGAAGAAACTCGAAAAAGCGCCGGCCGATGTATACGGACAAGGCGGGACAATCGTATATGCAGGTGACGATGGGGATCCTTCGGGGCACCTCGCGATGAAGCTCGTCATTCAAATCCCCGCCTGGAACGAAGAGGCGTCGCTGCCCGACACGCTGGCCGCTCTGCCGCGTGCTCTTCCGGGCTTCAGCGAGGTCGCCCTGCTCGTCGTCGACGACGGCTCGTCGGACCGAACGGTCGAAGCCGCCCGGGCCGGATTCGCCGACAGGGTCATCAGCTTCTCCAAGCACCGGGGCCTCGCGGCGGCCTTCTCGGCGGGCCTGGACGAGTGCCTGGGAATGGGAGCCGACGTCATCGTCAACTTCGACGCGGACTTCCAGTATGACCCCGCCGACATTCCTTCACTGGTGGCGCCGATCCTGGCCGGCAGCGCGGATCTCGTCGTGGGGGACCGAGGGCCGGGCAAGCTGGCTCACTTCTCGCCGATCAAGCGTCTCCTGCAGAGGCTGGGGAGCTGGATGGTCCGCCAGGCCACCGGCCTGCAGGTCCAGGACGCGACCTCGGGGCTGCGCGCGTTCACTCGGGAGGCCGCTCGGCGGATGAACGTCTTCTCCAAGATGACCTATACGCTCGAGACCCTCATCCAGGCCGGCTTCAAGGACCTGCGCGTCGTGTCCGTTCCCGTGCGCGCGCGGCCGGTTCGCCGCGCTTCGCGCCTGCTCTCCTCGCCGACGAAATACGTCCTCATCCAGGGTGCCAACATCCTCCGGATCACCGCACTCTACAAGCCGCTGAAGATCTTCTCGGGAATCGCCGCGATCTTTCTCCTGCTGGGCGCGTCGTTCTCGCTCTACGTC
>JBKPBH010000193.1:0-13747 GCA_046726795.1 Acidobacteriota bacterium | reverse complement strand
GGCCACGGCCCGGCGCACCGCCTCCGGGCCGTTGGGCGTGCCGTCCCAGTCTCCGGAACGATAGAGAACACGGGCGTCGGGAATGGCCCGCGTCATCCGCGCGGGATCGAGCTCCTCTTCTTCCGTGCGATAGACGGGACGGATCTCCAGCCCGAAACGGCGCGCAAACTCGAAGTCGCGCTGGTCGTGGGCGGGAACCCCCATGATCGCGCCGGTGCCGTATTCGGGCAGCACGAAGTTGGCGAGCCAGACCGGGATCTTCTCCCCGGTCGCGGGGTTGATGGAGGAAAACCCGGTGTCGAGTCCTTCCTTCTCGCCCCCCTCGGCTTCGCGCTCCAGGCGCGACTCGCGCCGGACGCGCTCGATGAAAGCGCGGATCTCATCCCTCTTCGCCGATTTCTCGGCCAGGCGGGAGGCCGCCGGATGCTCCGGGGCGAGCGCCAGGAACGTCGCGCCGAAGAGCGTGTCGGGGCGCGTCGTGAAGACGGCGACCGGCTCGGAAAGCTCCAAGACCGGGAAGAGGATCTCCGCTCCCTCCGAGCGGCCGATCCAGTTGCGCTGCATCGTCTTGACGCGTTCGGGCCAATCGAGCCCTTCGAGTCCCGCGAGGAGCCGTTCCGCGTACTCCGTGATCCGGAAAAACCACTGGGTCAGGTCCCGGATCTCCACCGGGTCGTCGGACCGCTCGCAGCGGCCGTCCACGACCTGCTCGTTGGCCAGCACCGTCCGGCAGCCCGGGCACCAGTTGACCGGAGCGGTCTTGCGGTAGGCGAGCCCCTTCTCCCACATCCGGAGGAAGAGCCACTGGTTCCATCGGTAGTAACCCGGGTCGCAGGAGGCGAGTTCCTTGGACCAGTCGTAGAGAAGCCCAAGGCTCTTCAATTGCTCCTTCATCCGCGCGATGTTGGACAGCGTGTACTCGCGGGGATGGACTCCGCTGGCGATCGCCGCGTTCTCGGCCGGCAAACCGAAGGCGTCCCAGCCCATCGGGTTGAATGCCACTCGTCCCGCCATCCTCTCGCGGCGGTAGAGGGCGTCTCCCAGGATGTAGTTGCGACCGTGGCCGACGTGGAGCCGGCTCGCCGACGGATAGGGGAACATGTTGAGCATGTAAAACTTGTCCCCCGGAGCCGCCGTGTCCACGTAAGCGACAGACCGCTCTTCCCAGCGATGCTGCCACTTTTCCTCGATCCGGCCGGGGTCGTACTTCTCGGTCATCGAACCGCGCAATATAACTGAGAGGCCGGTTGTGTCCCAACTCGAAGGTCGATCCCTTGCGATTCGCCTATCGCGAGGCGCGAACGCGAAGCGTGTTGTCTCCCACCGCCACGGACTCGTAGTCGAGGCCTCCTTCCAGCGTCATCGCCGTCAGCCGGATGTCGCGTGGGCGGGCGAGGGCGCGCCTCCCGAAGGGGACGTAGCGGGCGTCGACGCCGTTGACCGAGTACATCGGGTCGGAGAAGACGTAGCCGCGGTCGCGGTAGTACACCTCGATCCAGCGGTGAAAGACCCCTCCGATCCGAGATTCGTAGCGATCCGCCCCGGGCTCCGAGTGGAGAACCCCCTGCACGGTCCGTGCGGAGATGCCGGCGCGGCGCAGAAGGTCGACGGCGAGCTCCGAGAAACCGACGCAATAGGCCCGCCGTGAGGCGAAGACCGCGAAAGGATCCTGCAGGCGCAGGCGATCCCCGTCGTAACGGACCTCCCCGGCGAGGCCGAGCAGGATCCGCCGGACGGCCTCCTGTTGCGTGCGGCTGCCGGAGGTCAGGCTCCGCGCGAACGCGTCGCGGTCGGGCGCCGCAACGGGCGTCGGCTCGGGCCGTTGCCCCGTCGGAAAGGGCGCGGCGCTGTCGAGGGGCCCGTCGGAAACCCGCACGGACAAAGTCAGCGAGCCGTCCGCCTCCGTCCGGACCGTCAGCGAGTACCCGTCGTTGTCATATTGATCGAAGAGACGTCCGTCGAATCCGCTGGCCCGGTAAACGGCCTTCTGCTCCCCGCCGGCGGCCGCGCGGGCGGCCAGGGCGAGGAGCAGAACGACGAGCCGAAGCCTCAAGCGCTCGGCCCCTCGGCCTTGCGCGACGACTTCAGGACCCCGTCGAGGATTCCGTTGATGAATTGCGGGGAGCGGGGCGTCGAGAACCGTTTCGCGATCTCCAGGGCCTCGTCGATGACGACCGGCCGCGGCGTGGCGGGCTCGTGGAGCAGCTCGAAGAGGGCCAGCCGGAGGATGTTGCGATCCACGATCGGCATCCGGGCCAGGCGCCAATGGTCCGCCTGCTTCGAGATGATCGCGTCCAGGGCGTCGCGGTGCGCGAGCGTGCCGGACACAAGCCTTTCGGTGAAGTCGCGCAGAGCCGGAGGGGCCTTCTTCAGGTCCGAAGAGCGGTGGAACATCTCGTCGGCGAGAGTCCCCGCCACGTCGTTCTCGAAGAGCATCTGAAGGGCGAGCTCCCGCGCCTTGCGCCGAGCGCCCATCAGCTCTTCGCGAGGCGTCGGACCAGGTTGACCATCTGGATCGCGGCCTCGGCCGCTTCGGCTCCCTTCCCGACCCGCTCGCGTGCCTGGTCCATCGTGTCGCAGGTCAGGAGGCCGAACCCGATCGGACGTCCCGTCTCGGCGGAGAGCGCCGCGAGCGCGGCCGCCACCGCGTGTCCCAGGACCTCGTGATGCGTCGTCTCTCCGCGAACGATCGCGCCGAGCGCAATCACCGCGTCCGACCTCCCCGCGGAGAAGGCCGCGCGCGCCGCGGCCGGAAGCTCGAAGGCTCCCGGGACGTGCACGACCAGGACATCGGGTCCGCTCGCGCCATGGCGCTCCAGCGCTTCCAGAGCGCTTCGCAGGAGCCGGTCGGTCACCGTCGGATTCCAGCGGGAGCACAACACCGTGAATCGCAGCCCGGAAGCGTCCGAGTCTCCTTCCACCTCCTTCGCCTGGAAGGCGGGGCGGATACCACGGGGGACACGACGGCTGCTCAAGGAACGGCTTCCTCTCGGAGAACCCTGATTGTACCGGACCCGAGCCGTTGAGTCTCGAGCGTTGTCGTTGAGAGCTCGGAAGGTGGGTCGGGGGCCTGGTTTCCCACCGCTGTCAACTCTGAGCTCACAACCGCTCCAGGATCGGGTCGTCGCCGAAGTTGCGGCGGTATCGATCGCGAAACTGCGCGATCGTGTAGCGCGAGGGTTGGGGACCGACGGCCTCGAGTCCGAACACGGCGGCCACACTCCCCATCCGTCCGGCCTCCGCCCAGGACGCCCCGATCCGCAGACCTCGAATCAAGCCGGCGCGGAAGGCGTCTCCGACGCCCGTGGGGTCGACCGCCTCCCCTTCCAGGCGGGCCGGAGGGATCTCCTCGCGCCGGGCTCGTCCTGCCTCGTCGCGGAACGAGATCGTGGACCCTTGCGCTCCGTGTGTCACGACGAGGGACTCGACCTCGTCCTCGAGGTCCTCGCGCGGCAGCTCGGTCTTGCGACTCAGGATCCCGAACTCGTAGTCGTTGACCACGAGGATGGCCGCGCCGGCCATTCCTCGGCGCAGTTCTTCGCCTGTCAGGCGGGCGACCTGCTGGCTGGGGTCATACAGAAACGGGATCCGATTACGCCGGCATTCCTCGGCGTACCGGGCCATTGCTCCCGGGTCGTTGGGTGAAACGACGACGAGGGCGATGTCCGAGGTTTCCAGCGCCTCGAGGGACAAGTCGCCGGCCCGGGCCATGGCGCCCGAGTAGAACGAGGCGATCTGGTTCTGGTCCAGGTCCGTCGAGACGAAGAAAGACGCGGTAAAGACGTCCTCGCAGAGACGGAGGCCCGAGACATCCACGCCCTCGCGTGCCAGGCGGTCCCGGTACTCCGCGGCGTCTGCTCCCGCCGTGGCGAAGAGGAGCGGAGTCTCTCCCAGAAGGGCCAGGCTGTAGGCGATGTTGGGGCCGCAACCGCCGGGGACCCGGCGCATCTCGTCCACCAGGAAGGAGACCGAAAGGCGCGACAGGCGATCGGGGATCAGGTGCTCGACGAACCGTCCAGGGAACGTCATCAGGTAATCGAACGCCACCGAACCGGTAACCACCACCTTCCCGTGCGAGCCGGAAGGCGGAAGGCGGAAGGCGGAAGGCGGGCCCTGGGGCATTTGTCGCTCAACGCCTGCCGTCTACCGCCTGCCGCCTGCCGGTCCCGGATCCGTCAGGTACCGTCCCACGATGGGCCGTAATCTCTCTTTGGCGGTGTCGGGAATCGTCATCAGGTCGGTCAGGATCGCGTGGCGGAGGGCCTCCCGGCATCCACAGGAGCGGTCGGGATCCACCCGGCCGACGGCAGCCTCCAGGCTCTGCCGCGCGGCTTCGGCGTTCTGCCCGAGGATCGCGACGACGGCCTCGACCGAAACCGCCTCGGTGGCCTCCCGCCAGCAGTCGTAGTCGGTCACGAGGGCGAGCGACGCGTAGCAGATCTCGGCCTCGCGCGAGAGTCGGGCCTCCGTCAGGTTGGTCATCCCGATGACGTCCGCCCCCCAGGAACGATAGAGGGCCGCCTCGGCGCGCGTCGAGAACTCCGGCCCTTCCATGCAGACGTAGATGCCTCCCCGGTGGACCGTCAGGCCGCACTCCCGAGCGCTCGCCGCGAGGATCCCCGACAGGAAGGGGCAGACCGGGTCCGCGAATGCCACGTGAGCGACGATCCCGTCCCCGAAGAACGTGTCGGCGCGGTGGCGGGTGCGGTCGAGGAACTGGTCCGGGACGACGGCGTGGCGCGGCGCAAGCTCTTCCTTCAGGCTTCCCACCGCCGAGACGGAGAGGAGCGCGTCGCAGCCGAGCATCTTGAAGCCGAAGATGTTGGCGCGGTAGTTGATCTCCGAGGGTCCGTGGCGGTGCCCCCGCCCATGACGCGCGAAGAACGCGACCGGCACCTCCCGCAGCCGGCCCGTGAAGTACGAGTCGGAGGGGTCCCCGAACGGCGTCTCGAGCCTCTCCTCCCGCGCGTCGGCGAGGGCCGCCAGACCGTACACCCCGCTGCCGCCGATCAGGCCCACGCGGGCCCGCCCGGACGTCATGCCCGAATCCCCTCGGACGCGAGGCGGTGCCGTTGGATGGCGTGGAGCACCTGCTCGGCCAGAGCCAGCGCCTCGCGACCGACGTCGCCGGGGACCAGGGGCGGACGGCGCGTTCGGACGGCGCTCGCGAAGTCGGAGAGCTCGGCGGCGAGCGGCTCCTCCCGCCCGACGGCCACCGCGACGGGGACGATCTGCGGTTCGCCCTCGCCGCGCGAGAGACGCAGAGCCCGAACCTCCCGATCCTGCATATCGACCGAGACATAGAGCTCCGGCGAGAAGACCCGCAGCCTGCGGACTCTCGTCGAGGAGACCCGCGAAGCGGTGAGATTGGCGACGCACCCCCCCTCGAACGCGATCCGGGCGTTGGCGATGTCGAGCCGGGGGGTCAGCACCGGAAGCCCGACGGCGCGGATCTCGGTGATCGGAGCGCGGGACAAAGATTGGACGATCTGCAGGTCGTGGATCATCAGGTCCCGCACGACGTCCATGTCGAGATTGCGACGCGCGAAGAGGTTCAAGCGGTGGACCTCGACGAAGAGAGGCATCTCGACCATCGAGAGAGCCGCCTGCACGGCCGGGTTGTAGCGCTCGACGTGTCCGACCTGAACGATGCGGCCCGCGGACTTCGCGCGCGCGAGGAGCTCATCGGCCTCCGGCAGGCTCGAGGCAATCGGTTTCTCGACCAGGACGTCCAGCCCGCGCTCCAGGAGGAACGCGGCGATCTCGAGGTGGCTGACGGTCGGCGTCGCGACGACGGCCGCCTCCGACGCCGCGGCCACGGCCTCCAGGCCCGAAAGCGCCGTCAGGTTGAACTCGCGGGCGACCTCGGCCGCGCGTTCGGAGTTGTGGTCGTAGATCCCGACGATCCGGATCCCAGGCAGCGACGCCGCCACACGCGCGTGGTGCCGCCCGAGGTGGCCAACCCCCACCACCGCCAGCCGAATCGGGCGATCGGGTGATCGGGTCATCGGGCGATCGGGGGCCGCTCAGGCCTTCTCGAGCAAGTCACCAGGTCACGCGATCGCGGATCGCCCGATTCACCGGTGGAAGCCTCTCTGGCTTTCCCGGATGAATCGGACGAGGTAGGCGACGTCCGCCTGGCCGGCCAGCTCCGTCTCGATGCGTTCGAGCGCCTGCGTCGTGTTGAGCCTGGACTTGACGAGCAACCGGTAGGCTCGTTCGAGTGCGAGCACACGCTCCCTGGAGTAACCGCTGCGCCTCAGGCCGACCGTGTTCAGACCGTAGGTCTTCGCGTCGGCTCCCTCCGTCCGGCAGAAAGGGAGCACGTCCTGCCGGAGGGCCGAGTACGCTCCCACGAACGCGTGGTTGCCGATCCGGATGAACTGGTGGGCTCCGGCGAAGGCGCCGAGCACGACGTGGTCGCCCACATCGACGTGGCCGGCCAGCGAGGCCGAGTTGGCGAAGACCGTGAAAGAGCCGATCCGGCAGTCGTGCGCCACATGGCTGCAGGCCATGAAGAGGTTGTCGTCGCCAATGACGGTCTCGCCGCGCCCGTTGATCGTCCCGCGATGGGTCGTCGAGAATTCCCGGAAGACGTTGCGATTGCCGATCGCCAGCCTCGTCTTTTCGCCCCGGTATTTCAGGTCCTGCGGGGCGAAGCCGAGAACGGCGTGGGCGAAGATGCGGTTGTCCTTTCCCACGACAGTCGGCCCCTCGAGCGTGGCGTGCGCCCCGACGCGGGTTCCCTCGCCGAGCGCCACCTCGGGGCCGATCAGCGCGTACGGGCCGATCTCGACGCCGTCGGCGAGATCGGCCTGCGGCGAAACGATCGCGGTCGGGTGGATGCTCGCCGTCACGGGCGGGCGACCAGCGTCGAGAGAAGCTCCGCCTCGGCGCAGAGAGCGCCTCCGACGGTGGCCGCCGCGCGGCACTTACAGGCCCGGCTCTTCAAGTTGAGGATCTCGGCCTCGATGCGGAGCTGATCGCCCGGGAAAACCGGCCTGCGAAACTTGCAGCGGTCCACTCCGGAGAGATAGAGAAGCTTCTTTTCGTGCTCCGGCACGACCCCGAAGAGACCGATCGCGGCCACCTGCGCCATCGCTTCGAGGATCAGGACGCCGGGCATGACCGGGTTGCCGGGAAAGTGCCCCTGGAAGAATTCCTCGTTGAAGGTGACGTTCTTGATCCCGACGATCCGCTTTCCCTTCTCGACCTCGAGGATCCGGTCCACGAGGAGGAACGGATAGCGGTGTGGAAGGATCTTCAGGATTTCGGCGATTCCGATTTCCACGGCTCCCCTCCTTCGTCCGCCTTCGCGGGCCTCTTTTCGAGCTCCCCCAGTCGCCTCGCCAGCTCGGGGAGCCGCGCGATCCAAGCGGCCCTTCGCAGGAACTCACGGTGCGGAGCGGCGGGCATTCCCGAGACCGTCGTCCCCGCGCCGATCCTCGAGCCCCGGACGATGCCGGCCTGCCCCGTCGCCACCACACCGTCGCCGATGGTGGCGTGGTCGGAGACACCGACCTGCCCGGCCAGCGTGACCCGTCGCCCGAGGCGGGCGGACCCACCGATTCCCGCCTGGCCGCAGAGCAACGAGTGCTCCCCCACCACGACGTTGTGCCCGACCTGCACGAGGTTGTCGATCCTGGTTCCTCGCCCGATGACCGTTTCGCCGATCGTGGCCCGGTCGATCGCCGCGTTGGCGCCGATCTCCACGTCCTCCTCGATCCGGACGATTCCGAGCTGCGGGATTTTCCGATGCCGCTCGCCGTCCCAGACGTAGCCAAAGCCGTCGGACCCGACGACGGCCCCGGCGTGCAGGACGCCCCGAGCGCCGACCCGGCAGCGCTCGAGAACGGCCGCGTTCACGTGGAGGCGGCAGTCCTCGCCGAGGACGGCCCCCTTCCCGACGAACGATCCCGCGGACAGGACCGATCGGGCTCCCACGACCGCGCCGGCCTCGATCGTCGCACCGGCGGCGACCGACACGCCGCGCCCCAGGCGCGCGGAGCGGTGAACGTGCGCCTTCTTCGAGATTCCCGGACGCGGCCGGTCTGGTGGACGCCAGACCTCCAGCCACGCGGCGAGCGCGAGGGTCGGGAAGCGTACGAGGACCGCTGGCTTCCCGGCGGCGTCGCGCTCGGAGGCTGCCAGGACGGCTCCGGCCTGGCTCTTTCTGGCCTCCCGGGCCCGGCGCTCGTCGGCGACCCAGGAGAGGTCCCGCGCGGTCGCGCGGTCGAGACCCTCAACGCCGGAGAGGCGCGAGGAGGGGTCTCCCACGACGCGCCCTCCGACTGCGGAAGCCACCTCCGCCAGCGTGAAGGAGCCCTTCGGCGGCTCCGATCTGGCCGGGCGTCCGCCCGCGCCCGGCTTCCTGTTCCTCGCTTTCAAGCGGGAGCGATACTACCCCGCGCTGAGCCGGATGGCCCCGGTCCCTCCTTTATGAGGACTTCTTGGGGGCGGGTGTCGGCTTGGTGGCTGGAGCGGCCGGCTTCGGCGCCGGAATCGTGGACTGCGCCTTGTCCGCCGCGGGCTTGGTCTGGGGCAACGCCACGTTCGTGTTGATGCGCTTCAAGACCTCGTCGGTCACGTTGACGGCCTCGTCGGCGTACATGATCCCGGCTCGGGAATCCAGGACCACCGCGAAACGCTTCTCCTTGAAGAACTCCTTCACGATCGGCCCGATCCGATTCTCCAACGCCGCCATCTCCTTGCGCTCGGCCTCCTGGAGGTCCTTCTGCGCGTCCTCCTGCATCCGTTTCCAGGTCTTCTGCTTGTCGTCGGCCTGCTTCTGGAGAGCCTCGAGCTTGTCCGCCGGCATCGAGGACCCTTGATCGGATAGCTTCTGGACGAGATCACGAGCATCCTTCTCGACCTTGTCCAGATCGTCTTTCTTCTGAGCCTGCAGCTTCTGGAGACGGCTGTATGCCTCCTTGCCCGGCGCGGACTCGAGCGCCAGCCGCTGGGCGTCGATGACGGCGATCCCACCCGCCGAGGAACCGGTCTGAGCGGGGGCGGTCGAGGCGTTCGCGGGAGCCCCCGCTTGAGCCGCCAGGGATGCGCTCACGCCGGCCGCGAGGATCGAAAGCAGAATACGTCTCATGGAATCTCCTTATTTCGCGAAGCCCTCAATGTTAGCAGAACCCCCGGTCAGGAAGAACGAGGGGGCGGACGGGAGCATTCCTGCCGAAGGACTCTGTTCAAAAGGTCCTTCCGATCGAGAAATCGAAGCCGGACTTGCGCTCGCTCAGGCTGTTGATCGGGAAGCCGAACTGATCGATCGGGGTGATCGGACGCAGGTTCCAGGAGTAGATGAAGCGCAACGGCGCCTGGAAGATGGGGAGAAACACGCGCATCTCCAGGCCCACGGAGGATCGCACTCGCGAGAGGTCGAACTTCTGGGACTCGTGGTAGACGTTCCCGAGGTCACTGAAGGCGAGCAGCTTCGCGGGCCCGAGGGACACGAACACGTACTCCACGTTCAGCACGAAGAACTTGTTGCCGCCCAGGATGCGTCCGAACTCGTCCGTGAAGACCTGCTTGTTCTCCTTCAAGGGCAGGACCGCTCCGGCCCGGAAGCCGCGCAGGCTCTGCTCTCCGCCGATCTGGAACCGCTCGAAGATCGGGATGTCCTTGCTTCCGTATGCGGTCACCCATCCCCCTTCCAAATTCACGGCGAGGTAGGTGTGGCGCGGCCACCGCAGCTGGAAGTATCGAGACGTGCCGATCAGGGGCTTGATGAAGTTGTCCGTGCCCCCGAGCGCGGTCCCGGCCAGCTGGACCGTCGTGTAGTAGCGGAACCCCTGGTTGGGATCGAAGGGATCGTTGCGGCTGTCGTAGCGGTATCCGGGGGTGAAGGAGGACGTCGTCCCGAGCACCTGTGTGAACTTGTCCGGCGGCGCGGGCTGGCCCGGTGGGACCTGCGCCCCGCGCACGGGGAAGTTCGCCTTCACGTCTTCGTACTGGTAGAGGACCGACCACGAGTCGAAGAGCGTGATCCCCCGTCCGAAGAAAAGGCTCCCGCCCTTGCGCCGCTCGTCGATGTTCAGATAGTTGACGTCCCGGGAGTAGAGCGACGCACCGACCGACTGGTTCCGGTCCATGAACCACGGAATGGTGTAGGAGAGGTCGTAGTAGTTGGAGATCTTGCCGATCTGCGCCGAGGCGCCAAGGACCTCTCCGCGGCCGAGGAAGTTGCGGGTTTGAAAGGAGAACTGCCCGAAGAAGCCATCCAGGGCCGAGTAACCCGCGCCGAACTGGATTTCGTTGCGTGAAGTCTCGGTCCCCTTCAAAGTCATGTCCACCTTCTTCTCGGCCGACCGGACCGCGAACTCCGGCTCCTCGTTGACCTTGAAGTAGCCCAGCTGCTGGAGCTTCTGGAGGCTCTTCTTGACGGCCTCCATGTTCATCACGTCCCCTTCGTCTAAGGCGAACTCCCGGCGGATGACCTTGTCCCGCGTGGTCGTGTTTCCGGTGACCTCCAGCCGCCCGAGGTAGAACTTGTCCCCTTCGAAGAGCTTGACATCCACGTCCACCCGGTGGTTGCCCACCTCGCGGTACGCGGGGTCGGCGAACCAGTAGATGTACCCCTTCGACTTGTATCGCGACTCGATCCGCGACAGCGATTCGATGAGCAGGTCCCGGTTCAGGACCGATCCAGGTCGCAGATCCCGGAACTCTTTCAAGAGGGTCTCGCGCGGAATGACCAGCGGCGTGGTCGCGTCCTCGGCCTGGCCGCTCTGGTCCACCTTCACGATCTGGATCTTCCCGGTGAAGAACTGGTCCCCCTCGACCAAGGGAATGGTGATGCGGACGTTCTTCTTCTGCTTCTTCGCGGGAGCCTTCGGGTTCTTGACGAAAACGTCGAGGACGGGGTCCTTGACGACGACGTCCTTGTATCCTCTCGAGTGGTAGAGCGCCTTGATGCTCTCCACGTCCGCGTCGTAGTTGGCCTGGCTGTAAGTCGTGCTCGTCTCCGAGAGGAAACGCCAGAAGGTGTTGATCTTGGTCTTGGACATCGCGTTGCGGAGGCTCTGCTGCCCGAAGACGTGGTTCCCCTCGAACCGGATCGAGGCGATCTTGATCTTGTCCCCCTCGTCGATGACGAAGACGAGCTTCTTTTCGGTCTTGGAGACGTCCTCGATGCGGAAGTCCACCGTGGCGCTGCGGTATCCGTTCTCGATGTAGTAGTCGGCGATCGTCGAGCGGATCTTGGCGATCTCGCGCAGGGACAGAGGCGCTCCCGCGCGGACCTCGAGCTTCGCTTCCTTCAGGCGATCCTTGATCTGCGTGTTCGAGAATTTCTTGTTTCCGGTGAACTCGACGTCCTTGACCGTGGGACGCTCCTCGATGGTCACGATGAGCGTGACGCCGTCGGCTCCGTGCTCCGCCTCGATCGACACGTTCTCCAGAAGGCCGACGTCCCAGAGGGTCTGGAAGTTCTCGCGGATCTTCTCCGGGTCGTATGGGTCTCCAACCTTGACCCCGAGGTAGTGGCCGATCGTGTCGGGCGAGACGGTCTGGTAGCCGATGACCCGCACGCCGACGATCTTCTCTTTCGCGGCGGAAGAAGGGGCAGCTACGGGGGACGCGGGCGCCGGGGTCGGGGCGGGGGAGGGAGCGGGCGAGACCGTGGGGGCCTGAGCCTGGCACAACGACGGGACGTGGAGACTCGCCGCGGCGAGGACGGCGCCCAACAAGCGGCTCAGGCCGCTTGCCGGGATCCTCGATGCCCGTCGAGTCGAGGCCGGCTGTGAGTTCGTCGGCAAATACACGTCTCGCTGGGACTCCGAACGCGCCGGTCGCCTCTCCTCTTCCCGAAAAAGTGGCCGCCGGCCGGCCGGTCTCAGCCCTGCGGGATCGGCTCGGGCTCCCGCGCGGTCACGGTCAGGCCTTGGGGCCCGACGCGGACCTCGATGGCCTCGAGCCGCTCGTCGCGAGAAGCGATCAGGATCTCCGAAACCGGGTCTTCGACGTGTTTCTGGATCGCGCGGCGCAGCGGGCGCGCCCCCATGTTCGGGTCGTCGCCGCTCTGCCGGAGCAGCCACTCGATCGCGGCGTCGTCGGCGTCCACGACGGCTCCCTTGGGCGCGAGCGTGGTGTTGACGTCGTCGATCAGGAGCCGGCAGATGCGGGCCAGCTCCGGCTGGCCCAGGGGATGGAAGACGATCGTTTCGTCGATCCGGTTGATGAATTCGGGAGAGAAGTCCTTCTTGAGCTCCTTCAAGACCATGTCCTCGAGCTCCTTCGTGCTCTGGATCTCCTTGGAGCCCCCGAACCCCACGCGGGTGCGATTGACGAGGTGTTTCGTCCCGATGTTGGAGGTCATGATGATGAGCGTGTTCTTGAAGTCCACGAGGTTCCCGTAGGCGTCCGTCAGGATCCCGTCCTCGAGAATCTGGAGGAGCAGATTCGCGATGTCGGGATGCGCCTTCTCGATTTCGTCGAAGAGGATGACGCTGTAGGGATTGCGGCGGATCCGCTCGGTCAACTGGCCGCCGTCCTCGTGGCCGACGTAGCCGGGGGGAGAGCCAATCAACTTCGAGACCGCGTGCTTCTCCATGTACTCCGACATGTCGAAGCGCACGAGCGCCTTCTGGCTCTCGAAGAGGAACTCGGCCAGCCGCCGAGCGACCTCGGTCTTGCCGACCCCGGAGGGCCCGAGGAAGATGAAGGAGCCCATCGGGCGGTTGGGGTTGTTGACGCCCAGGCGGGACCGGCGGATCGCCTTGGAAACCCCGATGATGGCCGCCTCCTGTCCCACGATGCGGCGCCGCAGCGCGTCCTCCATGTGGAGCAGCTTCTCGGCCTCCTCCATGGCGAGCGAGGCGACCGGGATTCCGGTCCAGGACGAGATGATCTCCTCGATGTCGCGCCGCGTGACTTCCTGCGTCGCGTCGCTCCTCTCGGCCGTCTGTGCCTTCGTCCGCTCGATCTCCTCCTTCAGCTCGATCTCCCGCTCGCGCAGGAAGACGGCCTTTTCGAAGTCCTTGTCCGAGATCGCCTTCTTCATCTCCTTGACGATCTGGCGCGTCTCGATCTCGAGTTTGCGCAGGTTCTGCGTGTCGGCGACCCTCTTCAACTTCACCTTGGCGCCGGCCTCGTCGAGGAGGTCGATCGCCTTGTCCGGGAAGAAGCGGTCGGTGATGTAGCGGTTGGACTGGTAGACGGCGGTCTTGATCGCCTCCGGGAGATATCTCACCTTGTGAAACTGCTCGTAGCGGTCCTTGACCCCTTCCAGGATCTCGAAGGTCTCGTGCTCCGAAGGCGCGGTGACCTGGATGGCCTGGAAACGGCGCAGGAGGCTCCGGTCCTTCTCGATGTACTTGCGGTATTCCTTGAGCGTCGTCGCTCCGATGCAGGAGACCTCGCCGCGGGAAAGGGCGGGCTTGAGGATGTTGGCCGCGTCGAGCGAGCCCTCGGCCGAGCCGGCGCCGATCAGAGAATGGATCTCGTCGATGAAGATGATCAGGTCCGGGTTCTCGCGCAGCTCGCGGATGATCCCCTTCAGCCTCTCCTCGAACTGCCCCCGGTACTTGGTTCCCGCGACGATCAGGGAGAGATCGAGCGCCAGGATTTTCTTCTGCGCGAGGAAGATCGGGACCGCGCCTTCGACGATGCGGGTGGCCAGCCCTTCGACGATGGCGGTCTTCCCCACACCGGGCTCCCCGAGCAGGATCGGATTGTTCTTGGTGCGCCGGGAGAGGATCTGAATGATGCGCTCGACCTCCTTCTCCCTGCCGATCAAGGG
>JBKPBH010000192.1:0-4344 GCA_046726795.1 Acidobacteriota bacterium | reverse complement strand
TCGGAGTCAGTCCATTCAAAGGCTGCTCCACCCCAGTCCTGAACGTCAATCCCGAGGTGCTTCTTGTACCAAGCGCATAGCGCCTTGGGATCCTTGGCGCTCATGAAGATGCCGCCGATGCCCGTGACTCTTCGCATTCGGACCTCCAATGTTGGCCGAGCTGACTAAGGGTACCGCTGCGAGCCGGAATCAGGCGACATGGCCAGAAACGCTGCCGCACCTACCGTTTCGGCTCTTCGTAGAGCCCGAACTCATTGCCGACAGGATCGCTAAAGACTGCAAACGCCCCCATGTTCTGCCCAATGTCGGTGCGCCGCGTGACGACCTTACCGCCGGCCTGCTCAATCCGTGTCAGCGATTCTGTGATGCTGTCGACCATGACGTAGGTTCGAGTGCGCTCATCGGGCGTCCGGTCTTCCTCCTTGACCCAGGTCCCGCTCACACCCGCCGCGTCATCAAAGGCCAAGTTGCCGTCGCCGCGTTCCCGTACCTTCCATCCGAAGATCTCCGAGTAGAAGCGCGCGGAATCCTCGGCGCGGTTAGCCGGGATTTCGAGGTAGCAGATCTTGCCGTGGGGCATCAGGATATCCTCCGGCACCGCTCCGGCCGCCTCAGGTCACCGGCTCGGACCGGCCGCCACGAAGTATAGCGCTCACGAAGCAGCGCGTTGCGGAATCGCCCGGACAACGGCTGGTCTCCTGAAGATGAGAGGGCGACCCTCCGCGACTCTTTCCTTGTGCCTCGCTGCTGCTTCTCACCGCCTAACGGCTTGCGGCTCAGCGGCGAGCGCAAGCGAGTCCGCTGCAGCCCTGGTTAGACGACCGCGGAACGCAGTTCATGGCGCCTCTCCCTCTTTCTCCGCAGGCTGACCAACCCGACGACGGCGATGGCGTACACCAGCCCCCCGAACACGGCGTCCAGCCAGAACTCGAAAAACTGTGAGACCGACTCAAGGTTCCAGCGAGACGCGCAGAAGATGCGAAGCGGCTCCTGCGACACGGTTCAAGTCGCGCAACTTGATCAAGGCAAGAACAACAACTCCATGAACGGCGAACGCGCTGGTAGCCCACCACCACAACGGGCGGAGGCTGGGACCGAGTGCTTCACGTTTCGAGATCATCAGAGAGATAGGTTCCTTCGGTCGTCTAACGACTTGCGGGTCAGCGGCGAGTGACGAGCCGAAGGCGAGGAACGAGTCCGCTGCACCCGCGGGTTAGGCGGCGGCGAATTCAAGCACCGAACTGGCACAAATGGTGGTCGAAGTGCCGGTACGAGAAGTATCCCCAGACTCGATGGTTCATACGCCCAAAATTTGGATGATCCGCCCAGGGTCGGTCCGCGCTCGCGTTCACGAACTGATCGACCAATGTCTTCAGGGTAGCCACATCCTCCGACCAGACCGCCGGTGGGGTGTGGAATGCCTCGGGCGGGCCTTGGATCTGAGCCTTCGGCCATGGGAGGAGGTAAAGAACGAGCTGCCGCATGACTGGGTACTGCTGCACACCGGGAATGGGCGGACTCGGATTGTCGTTGTACGGCATGCGCATCTGATCGCATAGGTGGGCGAGCATTTTGGGTGCCGTCAGGCGCCCCCAGACCGGTGGCTGTGCTGGATCGAGGCGCGCCAGGCGCTCGAAGAGATCCTTGTGGTGCTTGGGGTTCTGGATCGTCCGCATGAAGTACGACATCAGGCCCCTCCTGCTATTCTAATCCGCCGCCTAACATGAACTAGGCCTCCGAACTGGGGGAGCAAAGGGAACTCAAGCTGCAACCTAACTCCCCCGCCGGAAAAACGGCCCGGCGGATTGCAACCCTTAGCCGTGAAGAGCCTTCTGCGGGAAACGAGCCTTCAACCACTCGAAGAGTTAAGCGACAAAAGTTGCAACCTACTCTCCGAGGAGCAGCAGCGGCGCAGCTTCAGAGAGTGTCGGCGGGACTGCAGACACTGCGGCCTCCGGCTAGGTTGAGAACGTGGGTATAGATCATCGTGGTGTTCAGGACCCTGTGACCCAGAAGCTCCTGGATCGTCCGGATGTCGTATCCCTCCTCGAGCAGATGGGTGGCGAAGGAATGCCCAGGTCTTTGCTCACGGGTTCGTAGAGCCCAGGAACGTTATGGCGAAGAGGATCGTCGCGGCGACTCCGAGCAGGAGCGAGCCCGCCCACACGGGCCTGCTTCGCGTCAGCGCGGCGACGGCCCCCAACGCGATCGCGACCTGAAAGAGCGCAACTGAGTTGGCGAAACCGTGGTGGTGGTGAAGCAGCTCGTCGGCCTCCTTTGATTTCTCGTCGCGCTGCTTTTCGAGCTCTCGGGCCTTCTTGTCGATTTCCTTCTGTTCTTCGAGGTAACGCTTCTGCTTTTCGCCGTACTCGGGCGGCGGCTCCTTGGCGATCGCGAGCCACGAAGTCCTCGAGGCTTCGGCCGTGGCCGCCTTGATCCCCTTGGCTTGGTAGTAGGCCCACTGGTCGGAGGCCTCGGCCTGCAGCCGCGTCGCCTCGGTCTTCAAGACGAGGGCCTCGTTGACCGTCGCACCGGCCCTCAGAGCCGAGATCGCGGCCAGCGCCGCGAAGAGCGCCGTCGAAAGAGCGATCCATTTCAAGAGAGAACCGCCCCCGTGCTCGAGCTCCTCCTGGATCCCCTCCTGGAGCTTGTCGGTCTCGACTTCGGGTCCTTCGGGCATGGGCCTCCTCCTCGTTCGCTCGATACGGCAAACACGGTAACTCTAGCGCGGCCGCCGGAACCATCCGCGGGGCCGCGGGTTCTTTTGCTGACAGAATGACGGAGGTGTCGCGTCCTCGCCGAGTCCGCCTCTACGCACTGATCGTCCTCCTCGCCTCGATTTCCGGCGCGGCCTTTCGCCAGGCGCCTTCCAGGACGCAGGAAGTGTCGAAGCCCGAGTCGCCGGCTGCGGTCTGGAAGGAAGTGGATCGGTTGCTCTCGGAGCAAAAGGCAGCCGAGGCCCAGAAGAGAGTGGACGCGATCCTCGCCTCGGCCCGCCAACGCGGCGACGAAGAGAACTGGACGCGGGCCCTCGTCCGCCACGCGCAGATCGAGACGGCGCTCCACGGCTACGAGACCGCCGTCCGTTTTCTGAAGGAGGAGAAAAGACCCCCGGGGCTCCTCTCCCGCGTCGTGCTCGACCTCTTCGAGGCGGAGACGCTCGTCGCCTACGCCAGGGCGTATTCGTGGGAGATCGGGCAGCGCGAACGGGTCGAGCCGCCGGGCTCGGATCCGAAGGCCTGGACGCGCGAGCAGATCTTCGATAGGGCGAGGCGCGCGTACGCCGACGCGTGGGAGCGGCGCGCCAAGCTCGCGATGACGCCCGATACGCGGCTCTCCGAGTATCTGGAAAAGAGCGGATATCCGCCGGGCGTGCGGAGCACGCTGAGGGACGCCCTGACGTACCTCTTCGTGGAGCTTCTCTCCGACACCTCGGGTTGGACGCCGGCGCAGTCCAACTCGGTGGCGGGCCTCTCTCTCACACGCCTTCTTTCCGAAGAAGGAGACGCCTCGCGGTCACGCCTGGAAGATCCGGCCGTCCATCCCGTAGAGAAGGTCGTCGCCGTGCTCGCGGACCTGGAGAGCTGGCACCTCGCGGCCGGGCGCCGCGAGGCGGCGCTCGAAGCCCGCCTGGAAAGACTGCGGCGGCTCCACGCAACCTTCACGCAGGAGGAAGACCGAGCGGCCATCCGGAAGGACCTCGAGGAGAGGCTGGGGCTCGGCGCGCCTTCCGGTCCCGCGACTTCCCGGCCCGCTCTCCGCGACCTCCCCTGGTGGTCCATGGGGATGGCGGTCCTCGCGGAATTTCGCGAGGCGAGGGACTCCGCCGACAACCTGATCGACGCTCTGGCCGCGGTGCGCGAGGGCCAGAAGGCCCATTCCGATTCCATCGGGGGGAAGAAATGCCGATCGATCGCGGAGAGGATCGAGGCTCCGGATTTTCAGGTCGCCGCGATGACCCAGGACGGGCCCGGCCGGCGCGCGATCCAGGTGACGCACAAGAACGTCCCGGCGCTCTTCTTTCGAGCCTATGCCGTGGACCTCATCGGGCGCATCGAGAGCGCGACCGATTACAACCTCCTCCCATCCGGGCGGGATGCGAAGAGCCTGCTCTCGTCGGGGACGCCGGTCGCGCGCTGGAGCGCTTCCCTGCCGACGACCGCCGACTACAAGCCGCACCGCACGTTCGTCACGCCGCCGCTCGAGGCGCCGGGGCTCTACGTCGTCGTCGCTTCGGCTCGCGAGGATTTCGGAGAGCGCGGCAACCGGATCGTCTCGACCAACTTGATCCTGACCGACCTGGCGCTCGTCACGCGGCTGGAGCCCTCGACGATCGAGGCGCAG
>JBKPBH010000191.1:0-34709 GCA_046726795.1 Acidobacteriota bacterium | reverse complement strand
GAGTGATGAGATGGACTCCTCCTACCGCGTGAACGGCATCTGGGTGCCAACGCGGTTCGGAGTGATTGCTGCTCTCGAAAGGAGGAGTCCGTGGAGAAGCATACGACCATCGCCGTGGATCTGTCCAAGACCGTGTTCGAGATCGCCGTCTCCAACTATCCTGGCCGTGTCTGTGAGCGAAAGCGGTTGAGCCGGGCCCAGCTGGTGCCGTTCTTCGCCAACCGGCCGGCCGCCACTGTTCTTTTAGAAGCCTGTGGCTCCGCCCACCACTGGGCGCGCCAGATCGAGCCTTTGGGCCATCGGGTCCTCCTGCTTCCGCCACATCAGACCCGCCGCTACGTGCTTCGGGACAAGACCGATGGCGCCGACGCCGAAGCTCTGCTCGAGGCCCATCGCAACGAGAAGATCATTCCCGTCCCGGTCAAGACTATCGCCCAGCAGACCCTGACCGCGCTTCACCGCATCCGTTCTGGTTGGGTACAGACTCGCACTGCCCGCCTTAATGCCATCCGCGGCATCCTTCGCGAGCTCGGTCTCTTCATCCCCCAGGGACCTCGTCACGTCCTGCCCGCGCTCGCCGCCTTCCTCTCTGACCCACAGCAACCTATCCCCGTCCAACTCCATCCCTCGCTGCTGGCTTTCGCCGCCGAGATCCGCGCCCTCGAGCAGAACATCCGGGACACCCAACGACACCTCAGCGCCTTCGCTCGCCGTTCACCCGACGCCTCGCGCTTCCTCACCATTCCCGGCATCGGCTTGCTCGGCGCCACCGCACTGGTCGGCTTCGTCGGCCCCCTGAACCGATTCCGCTCCGGCCGCCGGTTCTCAAGCTCCTTAGGCATCGTCCCAAGAGAACATTCCAGCGGCCCCCGCCGGCACCTGGGATCCATCACCAAACGCGGCGACCCCTACCTGCGCACGCTCTTGATCCACGGCGCCCGATCCGCCTTGCTCGCCGCCTCCCGCGCCAAACATCCCGACCGCCTCCAGGCCTGGGCCCTTCGCCTCAAGCAACGCCGCGGACACAACCGCGCCGCCGTCGCTCTGGCCAATAAAATCGCCCGCATCGCCTGGGCCCTCTCCGTCCACCAGACCGACTACCGGAGCCCCGCCGCCTAAGAAGAAATGAATACCCTCGCCTCAGAACGCGCGATCCCTCGATCTGATGAAGGATTCGGTCGGACCGTCACGGGGTCAAGCCGAGTAACGTCACGGCTCTCCGAAGCCGCCGGTAGCGATTGGCTCCCCGTGCGCGGCCCTCATCATGGCCAGGAGGACCTCCAACCCTCTAACAACAGGCCGAAGATACGACCGCCGTCTCGACCCTCCTCATCGTCCAGCAACCGCGCAAGCCGAGAAGGAGAACTACTTGAGATAAAGCCCGCTTGACCGGAGGAGTCCAGATACGACGTGTTACCGCCCGGGCTCGACGCGGTCGGCGGCAGCCTGCCGCTCCTGGATCGCCCAGAGGCCGAGGTGGCTCCTCCAGGCCAAGGCGGAGGCGGGGGAGACCACGAACTCGACGTCCCCCCCCTCCGCGCGCGCGATCCGCAGGACTTCCAGTCCGACGAGGTCGCGGCCGGTTGTGAGGCGGCTGCCGGTCGTGATCTTGCGGATGCTCGAGGTTCCGACGAGGACCGATTCCCCGAAGAGGCCCGAGAACTGGAGCGCCTCGGGCGTCAATCCGAGTACGCCGGGGACCCGCCGGTAGCGGCCGGCCACGAGATCGGCTCTCGTCAGGAGCTTGTAGCTCTCCCCCTCTCGCGCCATCGCCGCCCCCGCGAGCCTGTCCTGCGCGCTCTTCAAGAGATGGCGCGGAACGAGCACGAGCGCCAGAACGACCGCGACCGCGACGGCGAGCCCCCAGAAGAGGAGTGTCAATGGAGGAACTTCTTCCGGTTGCGGATGTAGTCCGTGAAGAGGAACTCCGCCAGGTTGTAGGGAGACGCATAATAGGCGCGCCCGCGGTTGATCTTGGTCAGCTTGTCCACGAAGTCCACGAGGTAGCTGTCGGTCGCGATCATGAAGGTCGTGATCGTAATGCCGTCCCGGCGGCAGGCGTCGGCCTCCTCGAGCGTGCGGTTGACGATCTTCAGGTCCAGCCCGAAGGGATTCTTGTAGAGGCGCCCTCTCTCCCAGATCGCCGACGGCTTCCCGTCGGTGATCAGGAAGACCTGCTTGTTCGGGTTCTTCTTGTGCTGGAGGATCTTGCGCGCGAGAGCGAGACCCGCGCGGGTGTTGGTGTGGAAGGGGCCGACCTGCGTCTTCGAGATCTCGGAGATCGGGACACGCTCCGCGTCGTCGCCGAAGAGGAGAACCTCGATCGAGTCCTTGGGGTACTTCGACTGGATGAGCTCGACCATGGCCAGGGCCACTTTCTTCGCCGGCGTGAAGCGGTCCTCGCCATAGAGGATCATCGAGTGGGAGATATCGATCGCGAGCACGGTCGCGCAGGAGGTCAGGTGCTCTTCCTCATGCACCTCGAAGTCTTCCGGCTGCAGTGCGATGGTCTCCACGTCCCGGCGCACGGCGTTGCCGATCGTGCGCACGCCGTCGATGGCCGTGGGGTTGTCGCCGAACTCGTAGGGGCGCGTCTCCGGAAGGAGCTCTCCGCCGGAGCCGGCCCGGGGGATCGCGTGGTACCCGGCGCCGGACTTGGAGAGGGACGTGAAGATCTCTTCCAGGGCGGAGCGGCGGATCTGGCGTTCGCCCGCCGCCGAGAGGGTGAGCTGGCCGCCGCGCTCCTCGACCAGCTCGTTTTTCTGAAGGGCCTTCGCGAACTCGGCGAGGTCGATCGAGGGGTCGATGATGCCGCGCTCTTGCAGGTACTTCATCCAGCGCAGCGCCTCCTCGACGTCTCCTCCCGTCTGGAGGACGAGCTGCAGGAAGAGCTTGACCAGCTCCTGGTAGGTCAGGAGAGCCCGCAGCAGGTCGACTGGATAATCGGAGTAGCGGTATCGCATCGTCGTTAAGCGTAAAGCGTAAAACGCAAAACGTAAAACGAGAAATCCGACCGGGTGCTCCGTTTCACGGTTTACGTTTGACGTTTAACGGCTCAGGGCCTGCCGCCAGGAGCGTGCGCTCTCCAGGACCAGCGTGCGGTCGCTCGTCGTGAAAAACGTGTAGCCGAGGTCACGGAGGCCGGGGATCTGGTCGGCGCGTCCGAGCATGATTCCGGCGGCCTTTCCGGAAGTCTTGGACTGGCGCGCGATCTTCTCGAGAGCCTCCTTGTATCGCGGGTCGGCGTATCGGCCCGGGACGCCCAGTGCCTGTGTCAGGTCGTTGGGTCCGACGAAGAGGACGTCCAGCTCCGGCTCCGCGGCGATGGCCTCGAGCTCGCCCAGGGCGCCGGCGGTCTCGATCTGAACGACGATGCTGGTGCGCTCGTTGGCCTCCTTCACGAACCGGTCCAGAGGAACTGTCCCGTAGCGGTTCGCCCGCACTCCTCCCAGGCCGCGCTTCCCCGCCGCCGGATACTTCGCGCTCTCGATGGCGGCATGGATGGTTGCGCAGCCGTCGCCCCGCGGAAAGAGGATCCCGGCCGCTCCGGCGTCCAGGCTGCGTCCGACTTCCGCCGCCAGGCAGGACGGCACTCGCACGATCGCCGGGATTCCCGCCCCGTCGGCGGCGATGACCATTCCTTCGATCGACTCGATCGAGAAAAAACCGTGCTCGGCGTCGAGTACGAGAAAGTCGAAACCGGCGAGGGCCAGGAGCTCCGCCGCGCCGGCGGTGGGCCAGGTCAGGAAGCAGCCCAGAAGCGCCTCGTTCGAACGGATGCGCTCCCGAAGCGAGAATTGATTCATTGGATCATTGAATCATTGCCGTTCATTGCGGCGAGAGTCGATACGCTCGGGCTCAATGACTCAATGACTCAATGATTCAATTCGTTCGGCTCCGGACGAGGTTGAACTTCAGCATCTCCGTGTAAGAGACCTTGCTGTCCAAGTCCTCGCGCGCGATCTTCAAGTGCTGGGTGAGCCCCTCCAGCAGCAGCTCCATCCCGACGGCGCGCTCCTCCGGCGAGGCGGGCGAGAAGTGCTCCTCCACCGCCTTGCGCAGGCCCGGAACGGACTCCAGGGACGCCAGGTGCTCGGCGAAAGGCGAATCGTCGGAGAGCGTGACCTTGTTGCCGGCGGAAAACCATTCCACGATCGGCTCGTAAAGCGGGTGGATCTTCTCGGGAGCCGGGTTGCTCCTGGCTCGCCGCACCGAAGCCATTTCGTCGCCTGTCTCGTCCGTGTCGTCCCGGCGGCGCTGCGTGGGACGGCCGGAGTCCGGGGCGGGGAATCGCGCGTCGAAGAGCTTCTTGACGGCCATGCCGATCAGGCGTTTCGCCACGACCTCGGCTCCCTGCTGCTCCCCCTCGTAGACCATCTCGACCTTGCCCGTGATCGCCGGGAGCGTGGCCGGCAGGTCGCACAGACGGGGCGCGACCCGCTTGTCGGCGTGTCGCAAGCCGCGTCGCTCGAGGTTGGAGACGAGGATCTCGATTGCGGAGATCGGCATTCGCGCCGAAACCCCGGAGGACTGATCCACGAACTCGCTCGTCCGCGCGGCGAAGGCGACCTCCTCGACGAGCTCGCGGAAGAAATCGGGGATCTCGATCCGCGGCTCGGGATCCTCGCGCTCGACCCAGGCCTCCTGCGCCGTGATCTTCGAGGCCGTCTTCACGTCGTCGGGGTAGTGGGTCAGGATCTGAGACGAGATCCGATCCTTCAGAGGCGAGATGATGTTGCCGCGGTTGGTGTAGTCCTCGGGGTTCGCGGAAAAAACGAGCAAGATATCGAGCGGGATGCGGATCGGGAACCCGCGGATCTGCAGGTCGCGCTCCTCGAGAATGTTCAGGAGCCCGACCTGGATCCGCGGCTGCAGGTCGGGGAGCTCGTTGATCGCGAAGATCCCCCGGTTCGTGCGCGGCACGATGCCGAAGTGGATGACTTCCTCGTCGGAATAGGAGCGGCGTTCGGTCGCCGCCTTGATCGGGTCCACGTCGCCGATCAGGTCCGCGATCGTGACGTCGGGCGTCGCGAGCTTCTCGCGGTAACGCTCTTCCCGGGGGATCCAGTCGATGGCAGTCGCGTCCCCCTTCTCCGCCAGGACGCGGCGGCCGTATTTTGTGATCGGCTGGAAGGGATCCTCGTTCAGCTCGCTCCCGGCGATCGCCGGAATCTCGGGATCGAGCAGGTTGACGAGCATGCGCAGAAGCCGCGTCTTGGCCTGGCCGCGCAGACCCAGAAGCAGGAAGTCGTGCTTGGACAGAACCGCGTTGTGAAGCGCCGGAAGCACGGTCCTTTCGTACCCGTGGATGCCCTCGAACGGGTTCTCGCCGCGCGAGAGGGCCCGCCGCAGGTTCTCCCGCAGTTCTTCCTTGACGCCGCGCGGACGGTACCCGCTCGCCTTCAATTCACCGACTGTCGCCGGTTTAGTCATCGATCGAGTCCTCGCTCGCGTTCGCGCGGGACCTGCCCCCGCCATCCCTCATCCGACGACCCGCGCTGCGGCTAACTGCCCGCGTTCCGCGAGGTTCATCCGGGTCGGATCGCCGGAACGTTCTCGTCCGGCAGAAAGAACGCCGGGACGGACCGCCCCGCCAGGTGCGCGGCCCTCCCGGCGAACGCCTCCATTTTACTCCGCTGGAACCCCACGGCGCTGTCGTGGAGCAGACCGTCCTCTCCGACCAGAAAAAAGGCCGGGACGCTCTGGAGCCCGAGTCTCGCGGAGGCGTCCCAGGGCTCCGGATCGTACAGCGTGGCGAGCGCGACGCCGAGGTCGTCATAGAAACGGGCGGTCGTCTCCGGATCGTCCTGCGAGACCGCCAGAACCGAGAAGCTTCCTCCTTCCGCGAGATTCCGGATGCGGTCGAGGTAAGGCCAGGCGAGAGCGGACGTCGGGCAGGTCGTTTTGAAGAACCCGTAGAGCGTCTCCCCCGGAGGCCGCAACACGGCTTCGCCTTTTTCGTCCCGGAGCGTGAGGTGAGGAAATCGATTTCGGGGGTCGAGGAGGGCCACGGGCCGATTATAGGCTCGGCCCGCTCCCCGCGGAGTGGGGCACGACGGATGCTCCAGTCGACGCTTGGGGCCCAATATGGAAACTCTCTTGCCGCCGAGCATGAAGAAACAGAAAGACGACGAGCTGACGCGACGACGATTCTTGACGTCGGCCGCCGCGACGATGGCGGCCGGAGCGTTGCCGGCTTCCTGCGCGCGCCGGTGGGCCGCGCCGCGCAAGACGCTCCGGATCATTCAGTGGAGCCACTACGTTCCGCGCTACGACCGGTGGTTCGATCGGGAGTTCGCCAGGGAGTGGGGAGAGCGAAACCGCACCGAGGTCATCGTGGATCACGTCTCCGCGACCGAGGTTCCGACGCGCGCGGCGGCCGAGGCCGCAGCCGGGAAGGGACACGACCTCTTCCACTTCCTCTCCCCGCCGGCTGCCTTCGAAAGACATACGCTCGATCACTCGGACTTGGTCCGGGAGGTCGAGAGGCGCCACGGCCCGATGATTCCGATGGCGCGCAAGTCCACGTTCGATCCCGCGACGGGGAGGTTCTTCGCCTTTTCGGACTCCTACGTGCCGGACCCCGGCAACTACCGGATCGACCTCTGGAGCGAGGCGGGGTTCCCCGATGGCCCCGACACCTGGGAGGAGCTGCGCGTCGGCGGAAGGAGGATCCGGCAGACGTCCGGTCATCCCGTCGGCATCGGCTTCTCCCAGGAGATGGACTCGAACATGGCGCTGCGCGCGCTCCTCTGGTCCTTCGGAGGCGCCGAGCAGGACGAGCAGGGCCGTCCGGCCCTCGCGACGAAGGAGACGATCGAAGCACTGAGGTTTGCGCGCGCGCTCTACCGCGAGGCCGAGACAGCGGAGGTCTTCACCTGGGATCCATCCTCCAACAACCGCGCGATGATCTCCGGCCGCTGTTCGTTCGTGCAGAACGCGATCTCCGTGACGCGCTCCGCGGAGAAGGAGAACCCGGAGATGGCGGAGAAGATCGGGCTGACTCCGGCGCTGGCGGGGCCAGTCCGCCGGATCGCCGCCGAACACCTCATGAGCTGCTACGTCGTCTGGAAGTTCGCGCGGAACCCCGAGGGCGCGAAGCAATTCCTGGTGGACCTCGTGGACGCTTTCCCGGCGGTCTTCCGAGAAAGCGGGTTCTACAGTTTCCCCTGCTATCCCGCGACCGTTCCCGATCTCGCGCGTCAGATCGCCTCCGACTCCGCCGCCCGGCCGACGGGCAAATACGCGTTGCTGGCGAACGCGCTCGACTGGTCCGCTAACATCGGTTACCCGGGCTACGCATCCCCCGCGGTCGACGAGGTCTTCAACACATTCGTCATCCCGACCATGTTCGCGCGGGTCGCGCAGGACCGGGCGACTCCCGAGGAGGCGGTTCGGGTCGCGCAGGCTGAGATCGCCCGCATCTTCGAGAAGTGGTCCCGTCCCGGGGAGGGCCGATAGGCGGTAGGGGATAGGTGGTCGGGAACGCCCTTCTTCGTGTTCCCCCTAACACCTGTCTACCCGTCTTCCAGGAGGCGGCGGACCGCGTCTTCCTTCTTGTGTTGCTGCTGCTGCCGTTCGTAGAGGGCGGGAGGGGCTGCGCGGTCGCGACATTCGGCCCGAGTGAGGCGGCACCGCTCGCAGGTCAGGTTCACGTCGAGCCGGGAAACCTCGGGATCGTCCCAGAAGCGGACGCTCTCCCGGAAAGAGTCGTCCACGAGGAACCCGAGCGAGACGCTGGAGTTGGTCCGATCGGAGAGCGCGAGCGGCCTGGCCATCGCGATCACGAAGAACTCGGCGGCTTCGTCGAGGAAGTAGGACCTCCGGGCGGTCACAACGGCCCGCCCGTGGCGTCGCTTTCCGGGCCGGGCCATCTCCTTCAAGAGCCGCAGAGCGGGCCAGCGGCGGCAGTACGTCTCGCCCGATCCGACGCCGTGCGGCACGGGAACGCGCGAGAGGTTGAAGACCTTGGTCAGCTCGAAGTGGCCGGTCCGGGCGGCGTGGCTGAACCTCATGAAGAAGATCTCGCGAAGGCCGAAGAACCGCGGGATCAGCTGTGTCAGGCGGTAGAAGAACGTCTCGGGGGTGGCGTCGTAGCGCCGCATGCCCTCCAGCAGCGTCTCTCAGTCCCACCGGGGTCGTGCAAAGAACCGGCGGAGATCCTCCCGCAGGAGGTCCCTGTCGATCAGCAGCGCTCCGGCGAAATAGGACGCCTTGAAGTTGTTCAGAACCTGCTCGAAGGACTCGACCTTGATCCAGGTGGAGGTGGCCGGGCGCTCGGACAGGCCCAGAACCCGGTAGCCGATCTCCCTCGCCAGCACGAAGGCCTTCTGCGACGGCATGAGGCGCCCGTTGATCAGGAGCCTGGGGGGCCGGCCCTCGCGGAAGATCGAACGAAGGCTCTTCAAGTCGGGGTGGGCAGGCAGCGTCCGCTCATCCAGGACGTACCCGTAATCCTTCTCGAGGAGCGCGGAAAGGCGCGAGAAGCCCGGGGGGGTCCTTCCGGACCATCCCCGCGCCCGTCGAAAGGAAGCCGCGGCGTCCTCGAGATCCTCGAAATAGTTCGCGTGCATCTGCTGGTAGGAGCGCAGCGCCGCCAGCAGGAAGTGTTCGGCGTGGACGTCGTAGAGCCGCCCCACCTCCAGGAACGTCCGCAGGAAAGCCCCGGCTTTCGTCGGGTCCTGAGTCACGAGATCGAAGAGGTCCTCGGGCTCGATTCCGAAGAGGTCGAAGGGAAACTCGCGCAGGAGACTCGAGGAGAAGACGGCCTTGACCGGGTTCAAATCCTCTCCGACCTGGAGCGTCACGAGCGAGTCGAAGGGGACGTCGAGAGCCTTGGCGAGCTCGAGCAGCTTGCCCGGCTTCGGGTACTTCTTTCCCTTCTCGATCTCGGAGAGGTAGGAGACGGAGAGGCCCGACTTCGCGGCGACCGCCTTCAGGGGTTTTCCCTGCTCTTTTCGAAGGCTCTTGAGCTTGAGTCCGAGGATGAAACGGAGCTGCTCGCCGTCGAGCGGCGGGGCCGGGGGGGTCGCGGAGGGCCGACTGCTTTCGCTGATCGCGAAATAATAGCATGTCCCTATCAGCGAATTTTCGCTTGATCTTGATTCTCGCAAATTGCAGAATGCCGCCACACGGCCAACCTCGCGGGAAGGAAGGGAAGATCCATGACGGACCAATGGCATTCGGGCGAAAGGCAGAGGCTGGCGACGATCTGGGAGCGGGAGACCCTTCTCACCGGCCTCGAGCGCTCTTACTCTCCGGACGACGTCCTCCGGCTGCGCAACAGCTTCCCGATCCGCTACTCGCTCGCGGAGCGGGGGGCGCAGAGGCTTCGCCGGCTTCTGGCGAGCGAGGACTACGTCGCGGCCCTGGGAGCGCTGACCGGAAACCAGGCCATGCAGCAGGTGAAGGCCGGCCTGAAAGCGATCTACCTATCCGGGTGGCAGGTGGCCGCCGACGCGAATCTGGCGGGGCAGATGTACCCGGATCAAAGCCTCTATCCCTCCAATTCCGTCCCGGCCGTGGTGCGCCGGATCAATCAGGCGCTCCAGCGGGCCGATCAGATCCACCACGCCGAGGGGAACGACTCGATCGACTGGATGGCGCCGATCGTCGCCGACGCGGAGGCGGGGTTCGGCGGCGCGCTCCACGCCTACGAGCTGACCAAGTCCCTGATCGAAGCGGGCGCGGCCGCCGTGCATTTCGAGGACCAGCTCGCCTCCGAGAAGAAGTGCGGGCACCTGGGAGGGAAAGTCCTCGTCCCGACGCGGCACTTCCTCGACACGCTCCGCGCGGCGCGCCTGGCCTGCGATGTCCTCGGCGTGCCGACGGTCGTGATCGCCCGCACCGACGCCGACAGCGCAAAGCTCATCACCTCGGACGTCGACGAGCGCGACCGGCCCTACCTCACGGGGGAGCGCACGAGCGAGGGCTGGTACCGCTTCCGCGGGGGCCTGGACGCCGCCATCGCGAGGGCTCGGGCCTACGCCCCGTACGCGGACCTGATCTGGTGCGAGACCTCCCACCCGGACCTCGAGGAGGCGCGCCGGTTCGCCGAGGGGGTCCACGCGGAGTTTCCCGGCAAGATGCTGGCATACAACTGCTCCCCCTCGTTCAACTGGGCCAAACACCTGGACGAGCCGACCGTCGCGAGGTTCCAGAAGGAGCTCGGCGCGATGGGTTACAAGTTCCAGTTCGTGACCCTGGCGGGCTTCCACACCTTGAACTACGGGATGTTCCGTCTGGCCGCGGACTATCGGGAGAGCGGGATGCTGGCGTACTCACGTCTGCAGCAGGACGAGTTCGCCGCCGAGCCGGAAGGCTACACGGCGACCAAGCACCAGCGCGAAGTCGGCACGGGGTACTTCGATCTGGTTCGGGAAATCGTCACGCGCGGGACGGCGAGCACGGCCGCCATGGAGGGTTCGACGGAGAAGGCGCAGTTCGACGCGGGCACGGAGGAGACCGGAAAGGAGGCGATCGGATAGACCGGCGCGTCGAGTCGATCTTCACGGGGGCGGAGAGCCGCCCCCGTTTTTCGTTCCTGTAAGGTTTGCGCGTGACCTCGTTTGCGGACCACTTCTCCGGCCGCGCCAGGGAGTACGCGCGGTACCGCCCGGACTACCCGGAGTCTCTCTTCGAATTCCTCGCGGACCAGGCTCCGGACCGCGCGAGGGCCTGGGACTGCGCGACCGGCAGTGGCCAGGCGGCCTTGGGCCTGGCCGGGCGTTTCGGGTCTGTCTTCGCCACGGACGCAAGCGTGAACCAGGTCTCGAACGCCGCGCGCCACCCTCGAGTCCGCTACGCGGTGGCGACGGCGGAAGAGGCGCCGCTCCCGGAAGGGTCGGTCGCGCTCGTCGCGGCCGCCCAGGCGCTTCACTGGTTCGACCGCGACCGCTTCTGGGCCGAGGCCCGGAGAGTCCTCGTCTCCGGAGGAATCCTCGCGGTCTGGTCGTATCGCGGATTTCACGTCATCCCTGAAGTCGAAGCGGTCGTTCATCGCTTCTACAAGGACATCGTCGGCCCCTACTGGCCTCCCGAAAGAGCCCTCGTCGAGCGAGGATACGACGATCTGAAATTCCCTTTCGAGCTGCTGACGCCGCCGACTTTCAACCTGGAAAAACTCTGGGACCTGCCGGCCGTGCTCGGCTACCTGAAGACCTGGTCCGCCACGCAGCGCTACGAAGCGGCCCTAGGCTGCGACCCGCTGCTCCTCATCCGGGGAGACTTGGAGGCGGCGTGGGGGCCTCCGCAGAGGGTCCGGCGGTTCCGTTGGGACCTGGACCTTCGCGTGGGGCGCAAGGCGAACGGGTAGAATCCCCTCGTGAATCTGCCGGATCAATGGGGGCGGCCGCTCCGGAACCTGCGTTTGTCGGTGACGGATCGCTGCAATCTTCGGTGCCAGTACTGCATGCCGGAGCGGGACTACGTCTGGTTGCCTCGAAAGGACATCCTGGATTTCGAGGAGGTCAGCCTCCTCGTGGACGTCTTCACGGATCTCGGCGCGGACCGTGTGCGGTTGACAGGGGGCGAGCCTCTCGTACGCCGGGACCTGCCCGAGCTCGTTCGGTTGCTGGCCGCGAAGCCTCCTCTGAAAGACCTCGCCTTGACCACCAACGGCGTTCTTCTCGCTGAGCAAGCCGCGGGACTCAAGGCCGCGGGGCTCCAGCGGGTGACCGTGAGCCTGGATACCCTCCGGCCCGAGCGCTTCCAGGCGCTGACCCGCTTCGACGAGCACGGCCGGGTGCTGGCCGGCATCGAGGAGGCTCGCCGGCTTCGCTTTTCCGCAGTGAAGATCGACACGGTCGTGATCCGCGGGATCAACGAGGACGAGCTCGCCCCCTTGCTCGAGTACGGGCGGCGCGTGGGCGCCGAGGTGCGGTTCATCGAGTACATGGACGTCGGCGGCGCGACGCGCTGGTCGCGAGACAAAGTCGTCTCGCGGCCGGAGATCCTCGGGGCCCTGGCGCGCCGGTACGGGCCGATCACGCCGCTCGCGGAAAAGACCTCTGCGCCTGCGGAGAGGTTCCGGCTGACCGACGGGACCGTCTTTGGAATCATCGCCTCGACGACCGCGCCCTTCTGCGGCTCCTGCGACCGCAGCCGGCTGACTGCCGACGGGCTCTGGTATCTATGTCTCTACGCGGCACGAGGGACCGATCTGCGGGGGCCGCTCCGGGCCGGCGCCTCGCGGGAGGAGCTCCGGAAGATCGTCGAGGGAACCTGGCGCCGGCGCTCGGACCGCGGCGCCGAAGAACGGTTGGCTCTGGGCGACCGCTCCGCGCTCGTGCCGCTGACGACGCTTCGCCGCGATCCTCACCTGGAAATGCACACGCGAGGCGGCTGAGCGTTTCAATGTCCAAAGTCCAGAGCCCGGGTGACGGCGTGAGCGATGCTCCCGTCGAGCTCGTCCCGGGGTTGACCGATCCGCGCTTCCTGTCGCTCGAGCGGTTCCTGATCCGGACCCGCGGTGGCTCCTCGACCCAATCGGCCTGGCGGTTGTCGGTCGCCTGCGGCGAGGGGCAGGGCGCAATCGTCTTCATCGAGGTCTCCCCGGAGGAGACGTTCCATCGAGGCGAAGGGATTTTTCTGGGATGGCCCCAGGAGCGCATGGAGGCCGCCTACCGCGCTCTGCTCCCAAAGTCCGAGGGGCCGTCCTTCGAAACGCAGCAGCTGGGCTGAGCGTTCCCCCTACGGCTCCGGCGCCGCCTCCTCGAGGACCTTCCATTCGTCGGGCGTGAGCTCCGTGGCGGCGGCCGGGTGGTAGACGCTCTCCATCTCCGATTCGTGCGCCGTCAGGCGGCGGGCGAGGTTCTCCGTGAAGCCCAGCAGGTCCGCGACCGTCGCCCTCTCGTGGACCTGCGAAAGAAGATAGCGCGTCAGCTCCCGGAGCTGGACCCACTCGAGGCGCAGCTCGCGCCGAGGATCGCGTCCGGGAACGCCGGCCCGCAGCACGGCCGGCAGCAGGGCCCTCTCCTCGGCCTCGGTCCAGCGCCGCAAACAGCCGTGAAAGTCAGTCAGCGCGACACGGTAGGCCTCCTCGTCGCGCCGGTCCAGCGCCCGCCGGAAGTCGTCGAAGCGGTCGCTCAGGGCGCCTTGCGCCTCGAGCAACCTTCGCACGGACTCTTCCATCTCCAGTCTTGCCACCTTGGACGTTGGACGTGGGATCCTTCCCCTCCTAGACCCCCGCCAGTCCCGGCTCGATGCGCGAGTAACCCTGCTCGATGGCCCACAAGTCCATCGCGAGCGAGGCCAGGTCGTCCACCTCGGGAATCGGTCGAGCGTCCTGAGAGAGGTCGAGCGACTTGACGTAGCGGTGGCAGGTCTCGCACGCCTCGACGCGCACCGCGTGGTGCTTGTCGTTCTCGAAGGAGGGAAGCTTGTAAGGGTCGCCTTCGAAGCACGAGGGGCAGAGGATCCTCCCGAAGAGCCATTCTCCGCCGCAGAGCGCGCAGGCGAGCATCCGGCGGGCTCCCTCCATCAGAGAGCCTTCCCGTCGCGCCGAGACCCAGGGGGCGCCTCCGCAGAAGGGACACTGGCCGCGCCGGTGAACGCGGTCGGGCGCCAGCCTCAGGGCGCGCAGGGCTTCGACATAAGGACGGAGGATCGCGCGGGAAAGGTAATCCTCCGAGGAGGGCCGGTCTCCCGCCCAGTACACGAGCAGCCGCGCGCGCGCCGTGGAGGAAAGGTCCCTCTGCCGTTCCCGAGCCAGTCCGGAAAGCTCCTCGGGCCCCGATTCCGCCGCGTACCGGAGGATCGCGGACACCTGGTCGAGGAACCGCTCGGCGTCCTGGTCGAGGTGGCCGGTCAGCGGCTCCTCGCCATGCACGCTCTCGAGGAGGCCGGCCATCCGTCCCTGAACGCGGTAGAGGCCGGCGGCGAACCGCAGCGGCTCTTCCGCCGCCGGATTCTCACGGGCGAGCAGCTCGGCCCTCGCCGCGCGTCTCTCGAATTCCGAAGCGACCCCAAGACTCTTCACTCCGGATGGGACGCCCTGGTGAGTCCCCGTGCCTTGGCCCTCGTCTTTAACTCTCTCGGCCGCCGGGTCGCGAAGGGACCGCCGCGGCCGAAGGTCCCTCGCCGGTGACGTCGCGATACCAGAGTGGGTGGTGCAGCCGCGCCCAGGCCTTGGTGACCGTGCCGCGGGTCATCGATCCGAAGGTCCCGGGCTCCGCGACGGTTCCGAGGTAGATGTGGACCACGATCAGCACCGCGAAGAGGATGAACGTGATGTCGTGGATCAAATACGCGAACTGCATGAGGATCGCCGGGAAGGTGCGCGGGAACCACATCAGCAACCCGGAGAGGAGCAGACCCAGCGCGGCGAGCAGGACGAGCCAGAACTGCAGCTTCTGACCGCCGTTGTACTTCCCGACATTCGAATCGTCGGTCTCCCAGCGCATGTACTGCATGGCTCTGCCACCCGAGATCCACTCCCTGCGCTCGACCTTCGTCAGGTGCATGTCGGTGATCCACGCAAAGTACATCACCAGCGATGAGATGAAGAACGCCACGCCGGCCCACGGGTGCAGGACACGGCAGACCGACAGCCCGCCGAAGAGGTGGGCCATCCATCCGAAGAGCGGCGTCCAGATCGGCATTCCGGTCAAGACGCAGAGGAAGAAGAAGAGTGCGACCGTCCAGTGGATCAGACGCGAGGATCGATTGTGGCGGACGATCTCGGTTCCGACGACGACGTCTTCGCGGTTCTGCGCCATGATCACGGCGGGATCCGCGGGTCGGCGATGAGAGGAAGCGAGCGGCATGTGTCCCCCTTCTCTTTGGTCCTGCGGCTTACTCGGGCGGAAGGTTGGTGTCCTCGGCCGCGGTCCCGGCGACCTGCTTGCGTCCGTACTTCGTGAAGTGTCCGAAGACGCCGAGTACCGCGCCGAAGACGGCGACCACGCCCAGTGGGCGCAGCACCGACTTCCAGAACTTCACGAGCAGGGGGACGTGCGGATCGGCCGGAAGGCCGTACCACTCGGGATGGTCTCCGTGCCCGAGAACCGTGACGACGCCGGTCCCTCCGACGCCCGGGGGGTTGTAGAGCGCCGCCGACGGGAACCCGGTTGCCTTCAGTTGATCGACGCGCTTCAAGCCCATTGCGACCATGTCCTCCTTGGTGCCGAATTGGAGGCATCCGGTCGGACAGGCCTTGATGCAGGCGGGCTCGAGACCGACCGAGACCCGGTCCACGCAGAGCGTGCACTTGGCCATCTTGCCGGTCGTCTGGTGGAAGCGAGGCACGTCGAAGGGGCAGCCGGTCTCGCAGTAACCGCAGCCGATGCACTGATCGGGGTTCACGTCCACGATGCCGTTGGCGTACTGCACGATCGCGCCGGGCGCCGGACAGGCTGCCAGGCATCCCGGCTCGTCGCAGTGCATGCACTGGTCTTTGCGCATGAGCCAGGCGATGCCGCCGTCGAAGTCCCTTTCATTGAACCGGATCAGGTTCCAGTACTCGGCATGGAGCGTCGGGAGCGTCTGGTACGTTCCGGTCTGTTGCGTTCCGATGCGGCGCAGATCGTTCCACTCGACGCAAGCCGCCTCGCAGGCCTTGCACCCGATGCAGGTCGTGGTGTCGATGTACTTGGAGACGGTTGCCGTCGTCCGCATGCCGGAGAGGCTTCCCAGCACAGAGGCCGAAGAGCGTCGGATCTCGAGGTTTTGCACGCTCATGATCGTCCTCCCCTCAAGCCTTCTCGACCCGGACGAGGAAGGCCTTGAACTCCGGCGTCCAGGTGTTGGGGTCCATCGCGGACGGGGTCAGGAGGTTGGCGAGCGGCCCCGTGTGCTGGGGGTCGCCTGCGTAGCCCCAGTGGATCGGGAAGCCGATCTGCCAGGCCTCCTTCCCGTCGATCTTCAGGGGGTAGAGCCGCTTGGTGACCATCGCGGTCCCCTCGATCGAGCCGCGGGCGGAAATGACCTTGACCTTCGAACCGTTGGCGATCCCTTTCTGCTGTGCGAGACCTTCGGGGAGCTCGACGAAGAAGCCGGGCTGAAGCTCGTTCAAGACTCCGTTGTGCTGGTGCTGAGTCCAGTAGTGGAAATGCTCGGTCAGGCGGTAGGTCGTGCAGACGATGGGGAAGTCCTCCTTCTTGCCGTAGACGTCCTTGTCGGAGGAGAACTTCTTGCTGGCCGGATTCGACGAGACTTTCGGATGGAGCAGGTTGTCCACCGGCGCCTCGACTGCCTCGTAGTGCTCCGGGAAGGGGCCGTCGTTCAACGACGCGGCGAAGAGGCGGGCGACGCCTTCGGGCTGCATGATGAACGCGCCGAAAGTTCCCGGGGCCGCGTCCGGTTTCATGTCGGGGACGTCCCCGACCCATTTCTCGCCGTTCCAGACGATGCCGGGACGCTTGGGGTCCCAGGGCTTGCCTTCCGCGTCCGCGGAGGCGCGGTTGTACATGATGCGGCGGTTGGCCGGCCACGAGAATCCCCAGTTGTGGTACATGCCGAGGCCGTTCGGATCCGCCGTTGAGCGCCGCTGCGCGTTGTTGCCGGCCTCGGTGAAGACACCCGAGTGGAGCCAGTTTCCGCACATCGTGGAGCCGTCGGCCTGGAGCTGGCCGAATCCGTCCACCTGCTGGCCGGCTGTCTTCAGCGTCTTGGTCTTGTCGTTGGGATCGGGGATGTCGGCGAGGGCCCTGCCATTGATCTCCTTCAAGACTTCCGCCAGATCGGGCTCGACCGGGTTCGTGTAGCTCCAGGAAAGATTTGTCACCGCCTCTGGGAGCGCGCCTCCCTCCTTCTTGTAGAGGTCGCGCACCGCCAGGAACATCCGGGCGAGAATCTCTTGATCGGTCTTGGCCAGTCCGGGGGGATCGAGCGCCTTCCACTTCCATTGGATCCAGCGGGCCGAGTTGGTGAACGTGCCGTCCTTCTCGGCGAAGTCCGAGGCCGGGAGCAGAAACACCTCTGTCTGGATCTGAGAAGTCGCCGGCGGCTCGTATTCCTTGGGCGCCTGCCAGAAACGTGCCGTCTCGGTCTCGACGTTCTCGACCATGACGAGCCATTTCAGCTTCGACAGCGCCGCGATCCACTTCTTGGAGTTCGGTCCGAGCCCCACCGGGTTCATGCCGAACGAGATGAATCCCTCAGGTCCCGGTTCCTTCCCGCCCACCCGCGTGGAGCTTCCTCGGTACATGTCGTCGCAGATGTACATCCAGGAGTAGTTGCCGTCCACCTTGGGGAGCCAGGAATAACCGAAGTCATTCTCCTTAGTCGCCGCCTTGCCCCAGGTCGCCTTCAAGAGCGACACCGTGAACTTGTCGTAGTTCTGCCAGTAGTTCATCGAGGGGCCGAGCGGCTTGGGCGTATTGGCGTCGACGTACTCCTTCAGCGTCGTCCATTGACCGGCCGGCGTCTTCAGGTACCCGGGCAGGATGTCGAAGGTCCCGGCCGTGTCGGTCGCTCCCTGGATGTTGGAGTGCCCCCGGAACGCGTTGACGCCGCCGCCCGGCCGTCCGACGTTTCCGAGCAGGAGCTGGATGATCGCGGCCGCGCGGATCATCTGGACCCCGGTCGAATGCTGCGTCCACCCCAAGGCGTACGTGATCGTGCCGACCTTCTCCGCGGGATACGTCGACGTGACGATCTCGCAGACCTTCAAGAACTTGTCCTTCGGCGTGCCGCAAATCCGCTCGATCATCTCGGGGGTGTAGCGGTCTACGTGTTTCTTCAGGAGCTGGAAGACGCACTGCGGGTCCTGGAGCGTCGGGTCCCTCTTCGCCATCCCTTTCTCGTCGAGCTGGTAGGTCCAGGACGACTTGTCGTACGTCCCGGCCTTGTCGTCGAAGCCCGAGAAGAGACCGTCGTTGAAGGAGTAGGCGGTGTTGACGAGCAGCGGAGCGCTGGTGTGGATCTTGACGTAGTCCTCGTGGAAGCGTTTGTTCTCGATCGCGTAGCGGGCGACACCGAGTAAGAAGGCGGTATCCGTCCCGGCGCGGATCGGAGCGTAGAGGTCGGCGAGGGCTCCGGTGCGGGTGAAACGGGGGTCAACCGCGACGAGCTTGGCTCCCCGGACCTTGCGCGCCTCCATGAACCACTTGAAGCCGACCGGGTGGTTCTCGGCCGGGTTGCCTCCCATGGCGAGGATGACGTCGGCGTTCTTGATGTCCACCCATCCGTTGGTCATCGCCCCCCGTCCGAACGTGGCGGCCAAACTGGCCACCGTGGGGCCGTGTCAAACCCGTGCCTGGGTGTCCCGGTACGGCACCCCCAGGGCCGTGACGACCTTCCATTGCAGGTAGTTGAACTCGTTGGTGTCGGTGCAGCCGCCGATCATGGCGATGCCGGGGTTGCGGTTGACGACCTGCCCCTTGGCGTTCTTGGCAACGAAGCTCTTGTCCCGCGTGGTCTTGACGTGGCGGGCGATCTTGGCGATCGCCTCGTCCCAGGAGATGTCCTCCCATTTGTCCGAGCCCGGTTTCCTCACCATCGGCTTGGTGAGCCGGTTCTTGTGGGTGATGTCGTCCTTGAGCGTGATCCCCTTGGGGCACAGCGTGCCGCGGGAGACCGGCTGGTCGGGATCCCCCTCGATGTGGACCACGGCCGGCTTGGCGTTTCTCGACTTGTCGCCGAGCGTGTGGATGATGACGCCGCATCCGACCGCGCAGTAGGGGCAGATGCTCCGGGTCTCGGTCGTGCGCGAGATCTTGAACTCCCGCATTTCCGCTTTTGCCTTCGAAACGTCGAAGCCGAGCGCGATCGTAGAACCGATCGTTGTGGCCTTCAAGAATCCGCGACGCGTGAGTTCCATTCGGTCCTCCTTCGCGGGCGCCTTGGGGCGTCTCCCCGTATTCCAGAACTTCGCGTCCGTCTTGTCAAGCGAAGTTCACGGGCCTCGAGGCGAGGTCCGTTTGTCCGAAGTTTGGTCAGGTTGCCCCTCGCCCACCTCTCGCGATGCGCTCGGGGTTCGCGTACACGTTGAAGCGGCGATCGCGGAGGAAACCGACGAGGGTCATGCCCGCCGTCTCCGCCAGCGCAGCGGCGAGACTCGAAGGGGCGGAGACGGACGCCACGATCGGAATGCCGGCCGCGAAGGCCTTCTGGACGATCTCGAAACCGGCCCTGCCGGAGACCACCAGGATCGTTTCAGAGAGGGGAAGCCCGCCGCGGAGCAGGTAAGCCCCGACGAGCTTGTCGGTTGCGTTGTGGCGTCCGATGTCCTCGCGAATCTCCAGGAGCTCGCCCCCTGGGGAGAAGAGACCCGCGGCGTGCAGTCCGCCGGTCCGAGCGAACAGGGACTGGCGCTCGCGCAGGCTCGCCGGCAGACCATAGAGGAGTTCCGGCGCGACCCGCAGGGGGCTGGAAAGGGGAGGGCGGTCGGTTGCGATGACGTTTTCGATCGACGTCTTCCCGCACACGCCGCAGGCGGAGCCCATGACGGTCCCCCGCTGGAGACTGCCCGCGCGCTCGAAGGCTCGGGCGGCGAGCTCGGCGATGAGGACGTTTGCCTTCAGCTCCGGGTCGATCCGCGGGTCGACCGGCCGCGCCAGCCCCAGGAGGTCTCCGCGGCTGCCGAGCACCCCCTCCGCGAAGAGGAGTCCCGCCGCCAGCTCCTCGTCGTTGCCCGGGGTTCGCATGGTCGTGACGAAGGAAGAAACGCCCGAGGCCCCGTCTCGCCGGATGCGGATCTCAAGCGGCTCCTCAACGGCGAGGACATCCTCCCGTTCGACGTCGGTGTCTCCGTCTCGGGCCCGCACTCGGACGCGGTCGATCGGTTCCACGCCGCGATCTTAGCGATTCCTCTGGGCCAAGGGGTTGCAGAGAGATCGTGATTGCAGGGTCGCGAGCGCCGTTTCAAGAAGATGCCGGACCGGGCCCCCGGTCCTCGAACTCTCTTGGCCGCCGCTCGCGAGGCGAACGCCTCCAGCCGACAGACCGCGGCTCCCGCGGGAGCGTCAGCGCCACGATCGCTCCGAGAATCGGCACGAGAACGAGGGTCGAGACGGCCGCGTGGACGCCATGCAGGTCGGCGATCCGACCGACGAGGGGTGCCACCAGTCCTCCCAGGGTGACGGCGAGGCCGATCGTGACTCCCGAGGCCGTGCCGACCCTTCCCGGCAGGTATTCCTGGCCGAGCACGGTCATGACCGAGAACGGCGCGGAAAGCGCGAAGCCGACCGGGACGAGCAGCACAAGGGCCGCCGTCGCGCCCGACATCGCGATGAAGGCCGCGAGCAGCGGGAAGAGAGCGACCATCGAGCCGAAGACCACGACGCGGCGCCCGAAACGGTCGGCTAGCCACCCCCCGGCCAGCGTCCCGGCCACGCCGGCCGACAGCATCAGGGTCAGGGCGACTCCGCCTGCGGCCTTCGACAGACCGAAGACCCGGATCCAGTAGAGGGGGATCAAGACATTCAGACCCGAGAAGACGATGGCTCGGCAGACCACGGCGACGGTCAGCCGCGCGAAAGGCGCCCAGCGGTCGTCCTCGAGCAGACTCGCACCGCTGGATTGGGCCGGTCCGGCGGCCGGCCGGCGTCCGGCCAGGACCAGGATGAAGGCCATCGTCAGGGCGGGCAGAACGAGCAGAATTGTTCCCTTCAGGCCGAAGGCGATCTGGAGAGGCGTAGCCAGGGCGGGGCCGGCTGCAAAGCCCAGGCTGCCTCCCACGGCGAAGAGGCTCATGGCCGTCGCCTTGCGCTCTCCGGAGGCGGCATGGACCTGCCGCGCGGCCTCCGGATGGAAGGCTGCGACGCCGATCCCGCTGGCCGCCACGGCCGAGAGGGCCAGCGCGTAAGAGGGAGCCAGGCCCGCCAGCGCCACTCCGGTGCCGGCCAGGAGCAGTCCGGCCGGAACGAGCCACGGCGCGCTCTTCCTGTCCGCGATCTGGCCGAAGAGGGGCTGAAGGACGGACGAGGCCGCGTTGGCGGCCAGGACGAGACCGGCCGCGGCGGCGATCGTGAAGCCTTTTTCGGTGACGAAGAAGGGGATCAAGGCCGGCACGACCCCCTGGTTCACGTCGTCGAAGAGGTGGGCCGCTGCGAGGAGCGCGATCGCGCGGCGTCTCATCAGTCAATCCTACGGGAATGGTCCGAACACATCTGTCCGGGGCCGGCCTGAGTCCGGAAAACATGGATTCCTCATCGATCCCGGCAGGCCCGAGGCGCTGTAGAGTCTCGAACGGCTCTTCCCGAGGAGGTATCCGATGGACCTGATCAACCCGATCGTCCGGCGTTGGATGGAGGACGCCGCGGATCCCGAAACGTTCTGGGCGAGACGGTCCGCCGCGAGCTCGGGCTATGCGGCGGTCGTCGGCGAGCTGAACTTCGTGGACATGCTCCCCAAGACTCGCAGCGGCGAGATCATGAGGCGCGTGCTCAAGGCGGTCACCCTCGGCCGCGAGCCCGGCGACATCGCGACGATCGAGGACGAAGGGTCGGTGGAGCAAGCGCGGCACGCCTGGAGTCAGATGAGCGCGGACATCGCGGCGCAGAGGCCGGTTTGAAAGCCGTTCGCGTCCACTCCCCCGGCGGCGCCGAAGCGCTGCGATACGAAGACACGCCCGATCCGCAGCCGAAGACCGGCGAAGCGGTGGTCAGGATCGAGGCGGCCGGGGTGAACTACATCGACGTCTATCACCGCACCGGCGCCTACAAGGGATCTTTCCCGCTGACGCTCGGCGTGGAAGGCGCGGGCACCGTCGAGGCGCTGGGTCCGGGCGTCACGGAGGTCCGCGTCGGAGACCGCGTCGCCTCGGTCTCGATGGCGGGCTCGTACGCGGAATACGCCGCGGTGCCGGCCGAGAAGCTCGTCCCGCTTCCCGAGCGAGTCAGCTTCACGCAGGCGGCGGCGGCGATGCTCCAGGGGATGACGGCGCAGTACCTGACAAGCTCAACGTATTTGCTAAAAGCCGGCGACACCTGCCTCGTCCACGCCGCCGCGGGGGGAGTCGGGCAGCTCCTCTGCCAGATCGCCAAGCGCCGAGGCGCCTTCGTGATCGGCACCGCCGGCGGGCAGGAGAAGACGGGCATCGCTCTGAACGCCGGCGCCGACGAGGCGATCGATTACGAGTCCGAGGACTTCGAGGCGGCGGTCAAACGCATCACGGGCGGCAAGGGAGTCCGAGTCGTCTACGACTCGGTCGGCAAGACGACCTTCGAGAAGGGACTCAATTGCGTGGCGCGGCGCGGCATGATGATCCTCTTCGGACAGTCGAGCGGCGCGCCGGGCCCGGTCGATCCGCAGGTTTTGAATCAGAAGGGCTCGATCTACCTGACGCGCCCGACTCTCTTCCACTACGTCGCGCTCCGAGCCGAGCTCCTCGAGCGTTCGAGCCAGGTCCTCGGCTGGGTCCGCGACGGAGTCCTGAAGCTGGCGATTTTCCGGGAGATGCCGCTCGCTCAAGCCGCCGAGGCGCACCGGATGCTCGAAGCGCGGCAAACGAAGGGCAAGATCGTCCTGATCCCCTGATCCCGTCGGCGATCTCGTCACGAGCAACTGGGAGTGGATGTATCCCGAGCAGGAGAACGTGCCGCAGAAGATCTTCGGGGGTACCTGGTCCGCCGCGCGTACGAGCTCGCCTCGATCAACGCCGAGGAGATCGCGCCAGACCGCCCGGTCATCCTCCGCGTCAACCGGATCAACTTCCTCCAGCCCGTGCGCATGGGCGACAAGCTCCACTTCGTCAGCCGCGTGGTGTACACCGGCGCGACCTCGATCTGCGTCGAGGTCTCGATCGAGCGCGTCGGCCGGGAACGAGACACGAGAGCTCTTTCGAACACGTGCGTCTTCACGTTCGTCAACGTGGATCCCGACATGATTCCGCGCCCCGTTCCGCCCGTCTACCCGACCACGTATGCCGAAAACGCGCGTTACCTGGAAGCGCACCGGCGCAACCGGCGTCACAGCAGCCGGCGTTCTTCGGGCGCGAGAACCTCCGGGACGGTCCCGTCGGGACGCCCGAGCGACCGCGGGGGCCGGCTCTGCTAGGCCACTCGACGCCACACGAGGCTTCGCTCGATCTCGACGCCTCTCCGCGTGAAGAGAGGCGGCGAGAGCGTCAGACGCTGTCCTTCGACTGAGAAGGAGCGCTCGAGTGTGAGCCCGACCCGGTTGGGGATCAAGGCTGTCTCAACGTGGTGACGGACGACGCCGGCCTCCTCGTCCACCTCGAACCGGCCGGCGTAGGCGCCGTAGCCTCGCGCCGCCTCCGCCCGCTCGGCGTCCGTCGGTGCATCTTCTGCCCGCCACCCCGTCCGGCCGCATCGCATGAACTGGACCGAGACATGTCCGGAAGCGGTGTAGACGAGGATTCCGTCCACTTCCGGACCGAAGTCGGGATGGTCCGCGACCCGGCGGTCCGGCAGGCGGTCCCGGATCGCCTCCAGACGCCAGACTCCCACGAGACGCTGAGCCGCCGGATCGGTCTTCATGTTTTCCCCCTCTCCGGATCTTCTGGATTTGCCGCCGCGACTGGAAGTAGAGTTTCGCCCCAAGGTTCGCGGAAAGGAGGCATGGCATGAGGAGAACGCTGTTTTCGGCACTGGCTCTCCTGCTCGCTGCGCTGCCCGCGGCGGCGGCCGACACGGTCGTGTTCGGAGCCGCAATCTCGATCACGGGCAAGACCGCCAAGGAAGGGGAGTACACCAGAGACGGGTACCAGTTCGCCATCGACAAGATCAACGAGATGGGGGGCATCAAGGTCGGCGGCAAGACGTACAAGGTGGAGCTCAAGTATTACGACGACGAGACGAAGCCGGAGCGGACGGCACAGCTGATCGAGAAGCTCATCAACGAGGACAAGGTCAACCTGATTCTCGGGCCGTACGGCTCCTCGCCCACGGGCACGGCCGCGCCGATCGCCGAGAGGTACAAGATCCCGATGGTCGAGGCGAACGGCTCGGCCGAGGCCATTTTTTCGAAGGGCTACAAGTACACGTTCATGATCCTTTCGCCGGCCAAGCTCTACCTGCGCGGCATCCTCGACGCCGTCCGCGCCAAGGATCCCTCGGTCAAGACGGTCGCCATCCTCGGCGAGAACGAGGCCTTCTCCAAGGAGGTCGCGGGAGGGGCGGCCGAGTACGCGAAGGAGAAGGGGATGGACGTCGTCTACGACGAGCTCTATCCGACCAACGCGCAGGACGTCAGCGCGCTCCTGACGGCGATCAAGGGGAAGAACCCCCACATCATCCTGGGCTCCGGGCACCTGCAGGACTCTCTGCTGATCGTCAAGCAGTCCAAGGATCTGGGCGTCTCACCGCGTGCGATGGGCTTCTCTGTCGGGCCTTCCTCTCCCGAATTCCGCGCGAATCTGGGGAAGGCTGCCGACTACATCTTCGGCGCCACGCAGTGGACGGAGGCGTTGAAGTACAACGGCGAGGATGCGTGGAAGACCCCCAAGGCCTTCGGCGATGCCTTCCGCACCAAACACCCGAACTACAAGTCGATCCCGTATCAGGTTGCCGAGTCGGCGGTGGCCGTGGTCGCCTACCAGAAGGCCATCGAGAAGGCGGGCACGATCGATCCGACGAAGGTGCGCGACGCTCTGGCGGCGCTCGACATGATGACCTTCTACGGCAAGATCAAGTTCGACTCCCGCGGCGTCAATGTCTACAAACCGATGGCGGTCGAGCAGTACCAGCCCGACGGCAACAAGTACACGGTCTGGCCGCAGGAGGTCGCCGAGAAGAGCTGTCTCTACCCGATGCCGCCCTGGGGCAAGAGATAGGTGATAGGTGGTCGGTGATAGGTGGTAGGGAAGGACAGCCGGTGTTCAGGCTCTCGTCCCTGACACCTAACACCTAACACCTACAACCTCCACGATGAGCGGCGCCGAGCTCGGGCAGATCGCGGTCAACGCGCTCCTCCTCTCGGGGATCCTGTCCCTCGTCGCGCTCGGATTCTCCCTCGTCTGGGGGATCATGAACATCGTCAACCTGTCTCACGGCGCCTTCATCGTCATGGGCGCCTACCTGACGTACTGGATGCACGAGCTCTGGAGAGTGGATCCGTTCCTGTCGGTCCCCGTCTCGATGGCGGTCCTCTTCGGCTTCGGATACTTCATCCAACGCGTGCTCATCAACCAGGTCATCCGCGCGCCACTCCTGGCGACCTTCCTTCTGACCTTCGGTCTGGAGATCCTGATCGTCAACCTGCTGAACTTCTTCTTCAAGGCCGACACGCGATCGGTCATGACCCCGTACAGCGGCACCGGGTTCACGCTCGGGGTGGTCCGCGTCCCTTACATCCGCTTGGGCGCTCTGGGGGTGTCGATCGTGCTCGTTCTCCTGCTCGGAGCCTTCCTGACGCGGAGCCGCCTCGGCCGTGCGATCCGGGGGACCGGCATGGACATCGATGCGGCGCGGCTGACGGGCGTGAAGGCCACCACCATCTACGCGCTGACCTTCGCCATCGGCGCGTCGCTGGCCGGAGCCGCCGGGTCGCTCCTCTCGATGGTCGTGCCGTTCGACCCGAACCTGGGCGGCGGCTACACGGAGCGAGCCTTCGTCATCTGCGTCCTGGGCGGCCTGGGCAACGTCGTCAACGTCCTGATCGGCGCCGCCATCTACTCGGTCGTCGAGGTCTTCGTCGGCTCGCGCCTGCCGGCCCTGTCCCAGGCGGTGACCTTCGGCATCCTCGTGATCCTCCTCGTCGTCCGGCCGCAGGGCATCGCCGGCAAGTCCTTGACCTGATGCGCGCCGCCCGGTGGGTCCTCCTCGCAGCCGTCTTCGCCGCCCTGCTCGTCCTGCCGCGGTTCGTGACCTCCTACAAGCTCCTGACGTACACGACGGTGCTCTGCCTGGCCATCATGGCCCAGGGGTGGAACTTCATCGGCGGCTACACGGGATACGCCGCCTTCGGAAACGTCGCGTTCTTTGGCATCGGCGCCTACACGACGGGGCTCCTGATGCTGTCGAAATGGCAGCTCTCCTTCTTCCCGGCTCTCTTCGCGGGGGCGTTGCTCTCGGCCTGTGTCGCGACGGCGATCGGGGTGCCGGTGCTCCGACTCAAGGGGCATTACTTCGCGATCGCCACCCTCGGGGTCGCCGAGGCGTTCCGGGAGATCGCGGGCGCCTGGAACAGCGTCACGCAGGGCGCGACGGGGATCGATCTCCCGGTGCGGAGCGACAGCGCCTTCTTCTACTACACCGCGCTCGGATTCGTGGTCGGCGGGGTCGCGCTCACCGCGTATCTGGCGAAGTCCAAGCTCGGTTACGGATGGGTCGCGATCCGTGAGGATCAGGACGCCGCGAGGATGCTCGGGATCAACACCACGATGTTCAAGGTCGCAGCCTTCGCGCTCTCCGCGGTCTTCGCGGCGATCGCGGGCGGGATCATTGCCTACCAGAACATCCACGTCGCTCCCAACGACTTCTTCAAGATCGAATACACGCTGCAGATGATCATCGCCTGCGTCATCGGCGGAACGGGGTCGGTGTGGGGGCCGCTTCTGGGGGCGGCCGTTTATCAGCTCCTCTCGACCTTCATCTGGAGCCATTTCCTGGAGCTTCACCCGACCGTCCTCGGGGCCATCATCATCTTCTTTGTCGTTTTTCTTCCGCGCGGCCTGATGGAGCTCCTGCGCCGGCTGGCGGCCGTCGCCCGGGGAGGGCGCTTCGGCTCCGACATCCTCCTCGCCAACGTGCGCGCGAGCCGGCTGGACTAGAACGGTAGGCGGTAGGCGACAGGCGGCAGGCGAACTCAACGAGAAATGGCATGACCGAAACAGGCGCAAGGATGACGGACCCGCCTCCCGCCTCCCGCCTCCCGTCTCCCGGCGAGGCCGCGCCGCTCCTGGACACTCGTCAGATCATCAAGCGCTTCGGCGGCCTCGCGGCGGTCGCCGGCGTGGACCTGGCGATCCGGAAGGGGGAGATCCTGGGAGTGATCGGCCCCAACGGCGCCGGCAAGACCACCTTCGTCAACTGCATCACGGGCCTGGACAAGCCTACGTCGGGCACGATCCTCTTCCGCGGCGAAGACATCACGAACCAGCCGAGCTACGCGATCGGGCGGCTCGGGATCGCCCGGACGTTCCAGGTCGTCAAGCCGCTGAAGCAGTTGACCGTCCGGGACAACGTCGCGATCGGCGCCATGTTCGGCGCCCGCGGCCGCGAACGCACCGCGAAACAAGCGCGCGAGCGCGCCGAGGAAGTCCTGACACGCGTGGGGCTCGCGCACCGCATCGACCACACCTCCTCGGATCTGACGATCCCGGACTTGAAGAGGCTCGAGCTCGCCAAGGCCCTCGCCATGGACCCGGAGCTGCTCTTCCTGGACGAAGTGATGGCCGGCTTGAATACGAAGGAGATCGAGAGCGCGATGGAGCTGTTGCGGCAGATCAACCGCGACGGGGTCACGCTGTTCGTCATCGAGCACGTCATGAAGGCGATCATGGGGGTCTCCGACCGGCTCGTCGTGCTCCACTACGGCAAGAAGATCGCGGAAGGGAAGCCCCAGGAGATCGTCGAGAGCCCCGAGGTCATCGAGGCGTACCTGGGGGAGCGGTTCGCGAAACGCGCGAAGATGGCCGGGCAGCCGGAGAGGACGACGCGCGAGGGAGTGTTCTTGAAGACCTCCCTGCCGGAGGCGGAAGCCTGGAAGCCCTCTCTGCCTCTGCCGGGGGAAACGCTCCTCGAAGTGCGCGACCTCGCCTCCGGCTACGGCCAGGTCCAGATCCTGTGGGACGTCTCGCTCGAGGTGCGGCAGGGCGAAGTCGTCGCGCTCATCGGCGCCAACGGAGCGGGCAAGACCACGCTGCTCTACACGCTCTCGCAGCTCGTCAAGCCAAAGTCGGGCGCCATCCGTTTCGAGGGGCGCGATTTGACGCGCGCGCGTCCCGAGAAAGTCGTCGGAGCGGGGATCGTCCATGTCCCGCAGGGCCGTCGCCTCTTCTCCGGCCTGACGGTGAAGGAGAACCTTCTCCAGGGCGCATACCTGCGCGACGATCCGGCCGGGATCGAGGAAGACCTCGAATGGGTCTTCGGTCTCCTGCCGCGCCTGAGGGAGCGGGCCAGCCAGCTGGCGGGCCGGCTCTCGGGGGGCGAGCAGCAGATGTGCGCGATCGGGAGAGGTCTGATGAGCCGGCCGCGCCTCCTTCTCATCGACGAGCTCTCGCTCGGACTCGCGCCGCTCGTCGTGGACCACCTTCTCGACCTGATCTCGCAGATCAACCAGAAGGGGACGACCGTGCTGTTAGTCGAGCAGGACGTCCAGGTCGCCCTCGAGCACGCGCACCGGGGCTACGTGCTCGAGACCGGGCGGGTCGTCCAGTCGAGTCCGGCCGCGCAGCTCCTGGAGGATCCCCGCATCCGTCAGGCGTATCTCGGGCTGTAGTTTTCAGTAGTCAGTTTTCAGTTGTCAGTCTTGTGTCCGGCCAGAATCGATCTCTGAGCCAAGACTGAGAACTGAGAACTGAGAACTAATGACTGACGACTCCAAGACGCTCGCCTCCGTCGGGGCGCTCAACTTCGCGACGGTCGCGGTCTACGCCGACCTCTACATCACGCAGCCGATCCTGCCGCTGCTCTCCAAGGAGTTCGGCATCCGTCCGGCGACAGCGGGGCTGACCGTTTCGGTCGTCGTGCTGATGATCGCGGTCGTCTCGAGCGCCTACGGCTCGCTCTCCGACGCCGTCGGAAGGAAACCCGTCATGGTCGCGAGCTGTCTGCTGCTCGCCATTCCGACGCTGCTGTGCGCCCTCGCCTCCTCCTTCCACATGCTCCTCGCCTTCCGCGCTTTGCAGGGGCTCCTCATGCCGGGCGTAACCGCGGTGGCCGTCGCATACATCGGCGACTACTACAGCGAAGCGGACCTCGGCCCCAAGGTCGGGGGATGGATCGCGGCCTCCGTGGCGGGGGGACTGACCGGCCGGGTCGTGTCGGGCTGGCTCGCCGCGGGAACGAACTGGAGGATCCCGTTCGTCTTCTTCGGTCTCTGGACGCTCGTCGGAGCGGCCGCCATCGCGCGCGGGCTTCCCGCGACTCAGGGGATCGCCGGCGTCCGGCTCGGAAGCGCCTACCGCGGCATGTTCGAGCACTTCCGCAACCGCCGGCTGATCGGGGCCTTCATCATCGGCGGAGCCGTCTTCTTCTGCTTCATCGGGGTCTTCACCTACCTTCCCTACTACCTGACGGCGCCCCCTTTCCGCCTCTCGACGGCCCTCGTGTCTTCGGTCTACCTCGTCTACATCGCCGGGGTCTTCACGTCGCTCGGCTCGAGCCGCCTTTCCAGCCGCGTGGGGAGGCGGGCGGTCATGGCGGCGGGGCTCGCGATCGCCTGCGCCGGAGTCCTGGGCACCCTGGTCCACTCGCTGGCCACGATCGTGCTCTCGCTCATCGTCCTCTGCATCGGCATGTTCACGGTGCAGTCCACGGCTCCGGCCTTCGTCAACGCCAACGCCGAGCGGGCCAAGGGCGCGGGGGGCGCCCTCTACGTCACGTTCTATTACGTCGGGGCGAGCCTGGGATCGGTCTTGCCCGGCTATGCCTGGCAGGCCTGGGGCTGGCCGGGAGTCGCCGGCACCTGTGTCGCCGCGCTCGCGGCGGGACTGTTCGCGGACGGCGTTCTCTGCGCGTGAGGCGGGAGTCGGACGGCGGCGGATGGCCCCGTAATATCCTGTAGAGGAGCGTCTCACGGCGTTCCATCGGCTTTGTTCGAAGGAGGGAAGTCATGATGTCGAGTCGAAGCGCCAGGCTCCTGAGAATCCTCGCCTGCGGGTTGCTCGCGGCCTCCGCCTTTCGGGGCGTGGGCCGAGCGGCGGACGGCACGATCAAGATCGGTGCGGTCCTGCCCGTCACGGGCAAAGAGTCGAAGATCGGCGGCGCGTACAAGCAGGCCACGGAATACGCGATCAAGGAGGTCAACGACGCCGGCGGCGTGACGGTTGGTGGCAAGCCGATGAAGATCGAGCTGACGCTCTTGGACGACACCTCCGACGGCGCCAAGAGCGCCCAGCTCGTCGAGCAGCTGATAACTCAGCAGAAAGTGGACGCCGTCATCGGCGGCTACGGGTCCCATCTCGTTCAGGCCCAGAGCGTCGTACCCGAGCGCTACGGCGTGCCCTACATTTCGGGGGGGGCCGGCGCGCGCGGCATCTACGGCCGCAGCAAGTGGGTCTTCGGAACCCTGTCGCCGGTGGACGTCCTGTCCTCGACACAGATGGACTTCTTGAGCTCCCTGGTCGCGGCCGGGAAGCTCAAGAAGGGGCTCAAGATCGCGCTGCTCCTCGAGAACACCGAGCACGGGAAGGACTACGCGCAGGGAGTCCACGACTACATCAAGGCGCATCCCTCCGATTTTTCGATCGCGGTCGAGGAGAGCTTCGAGCTGAACACTCCCGACTTCAAGCCCCTCCTGACCCGAGTGGCCGCCGCCAGAGCGGACCTCTTCATGGCGGACGCGCACCTGGAGGACTTCATCGCGATGCACCGGACGTACACGCAGATGGGCCTCTCCTACCAGATGGTCACATACGGCGCGCGGGGAGCGGACGCGGCTGCGCGCAAGGCGCTCGGGGCCGCCACCGACTACATCTTCGCCAGCGGGTGGTGGTCGGATTTGCTCCCCTACCCGCAGGTCAAGGCGTTCAACGCCAAGTGGAAGGCCGTGACGGGGAGCGAGCCTCAGTGGTATCACGCGTTGGCCTACGAAACGGTGCGGGTGCTCGTCACCGCCCTCGGGAAAGCAAAGACGCTCAAGCCCGAGGCGATTCGGAGCGCGCTCGCCGCGGTGGATCTGAAGGACTCGATCGTTCCGGGCGGGGAGCTCAAGTTCAGCTCCTCGGGACAGGCGATCCTCCCCTTCGTCGTGACCCAGAACAAGCCCGGCGACAAGGTGGACATCGTCTGGCCAGCGGCATCCAAGACGGGCGACGCGGTCGCCCCCGTTCCACGGAGTTGAGGACCAAGCTCGGCGGCGGTTCAGACTGGGGGACTGGGTGACTGGGCGACTGGGAGGTGGCCATTGAGCCGTTTTCCCCAGTCCCCCAGTCTCCCCGTCTCGCCGTCCGCTTCTCACGAAGGCACGTCCTCCCCGACGCCATGAAGGAAGTCACAGCCGTTCTGGTCAACTCGCTGCTGGCGGCGGGGTTGTACGCGACTATGTCGTACGGCCTCGCCGTGATCTACGGCGTGATGCGGATCATCAACCTGGCGCACGCGGGCGTCCTGATGCTGGGCGCCTATGCGACCTTCACGCTCTACTCCCGCTTCGGCCTCGACCCGTTCCTCTCTCTCGTCGTCGTCATTCCCGTCTTCTTCGGCTTCGGCGTGCTGTTGTATCAAACGATGGTCCGGAGACTTCCGCGGTCTGCCTCCGGCCCTTCGATCGAGTCTCTGCTGCTTCTCTTCGGCGTCTGGCTGGTGCTGCAGAACCTGGCTTACGCCATCTGGAGCGGCGACACCCAGTCGATCCTGACGGGCTACACGATGAAGTCCGTGTCGCTCCTGGGTGTGCGGGTCGGAGTTCCGACGGTCGCCGTCTTCGCCGCCAGCGCGGCCTCGCTCCTGGTGCTGCAGGGGATCCTGCGGCGCACGTATCTGGGCCGGGCGATCCGCGCGGTCACGCAGAATCGCGACGCGGCGCTCATCTCCGGCGTCAACGCGGACCGGATCTCCGCCGTGGCCTTCGGCATCGGAACGGCCTTCGCGGGGGCGGCGGGCGGGCTGCTCGCGACGATGTATGCGTTCACACCCGATTTCGGGCGCAGCTTCCTGCTCAAATCCTTCTGCATCATCGTTCTCGCCGGGATGGAGAGCATCGCCGGTGTCGCGGCCGGGGCCTTCCTGCTGGCCCTGCTCGAGAACGTCGTGGGGGGCTACACCTCGATGCCGACCTCCTTCCAGGATGCCTTGAGCTTCTTGCTCCTCGTCGTCGCGCTCGTCGCCTTTCCACAGGGCCTGCTCGCCGCCTTCCAGCGCGCCTGGCCCCGGCGGCGGAGCCTGTCGTGAAGAGCGGGTCCCGCTGGATCGCCCTCGGATCTGTCTCGCTCGTCCTCCTGCTCGCCGCGCCGCGGTTTCTCGAGCGCGGGACCTTGAACGACATCTGGAACGTGGCCTTCGCCGTCATCCTGGCTTCCGCCTGGAACCTGCTGGGAGGCTTTGCCGGGCAGGTCTCGATCGGCTACTCGGCGTTCATCGGGATCGGCGCCTACACAACGGCGCTCCTCGCGTTGAAAGGCGTCAACCCGTACCTCACGCTGCCGCTCGCGGCGGCGCTCGCCGCCGCCTTCTCCTACGTTATCGGCCTGCCGACCTTCCGGTTGCGGGGGCCTTACTTCACGATCGCGACGATCGGAGTCTCGGAGGCCGTCCGCGTCGTGGCCGCGGGCGTCTCCTTCACAGGGGGCTCCTCCGGGCTCCGGATGCCGGCGGGCTCCTTCGACTTCACCCGGAACTACGCCTCGATGGTGGTCCTGGCGGTGGCGGTCGTGGTTCTCTCCGCGTGGATCAAAGCGAGCCCCTTCGGGCGGGCGCTCGCCGCGATCCGGCAGGACATCGACGCGGCCGAGGCCCTCGGTGTCCACTCGGCGAAGTACAAGCTCCTCGTCCACGCCCTCTCCGCGGCGGTCGTTGCCGTCGCCGGCAGCCTGTTCGCGATCAACTTTCAATACATCTCGCCCGGCTCCGTCTTCGATTTCCGTCTTTCTCTCTCGATCGTCCTGATGCCGATCGTCGGGGGCCTCGGCACAGTGGCAGGGCCCGTCCTGGGAGCGCTTCTCTTCGGCTACCTGCAGATCAAGCTGCTGTCGAGCCCCGCGCTGCGCGACTCCTACCTCTTTCTCTACGGGGCGATGTTGATCGCCGTGATGCTGTTCGAGCCGAAGGGGCTTCTGGGGCTCCTCCACAGCCTGCGGCGGACGGTCTGGCGCTCGTTTTCCAGGCCCGCGACTCATGCCGGCTGACGCCGCTGCCCCCCTCCTCGAAGTCCGGCGGCTCCGGAAGCGGTACGAGGGGCTCCTCGCTCTGGCGGAAATCGATTTCGATGTCTTCCGCGGGGAGATCTTCGGCGTCATCGGCCCCAACGGCGCCGGCAAGACGACGCTCTTCTCCTGCCTCGTGGGCGCGGCGGCTCCCACGTCCGGAACGGTCCGATTTGGCGGCGAGAGGATCGACCGCCTTCCCAACTACACGGTCGTCGCGAGGGGGCTCGTGCGGACCCATCAGATCGTCCGGCCCTTCCGGGAGATGACCGTCGAGGAGAACGTTTCGGTCGGCGCCCACTTCGGCTCCGGACGCCGGCGCAAAGAAGAGGCGGGCCAGCGGGTCGCGGAGATCCTCGAGAAGACATCGCTTGCGCACCGGGCGCGGGCGATCGCCGGGACGCTCACGATCGGCGAGTTGAAACGCCTGGAGATCGCGCGAGCTCTCGCGACCGAGCCCGAGGCGCTCTGTCTGGACGAAGTGATGGGCGGACTGAACCCCTCGGAGATCCAGGCCGCGATGAAGCTCATCCGGTCCATCCGCGACTCCGGCGTGACCGTCCTGATGATCGAGCACCATGTCCACGCGGTCGTGGGAGTCTCCGACCGCATCCTGGTGCTGAACTTCGGGCGGAAGATCGCGGAAGGCAAACCCGCCGATGTCGTGAAAGACCCGGGCGTGGTCTCGGCTTATCTCGGCGAGGAACGATGATCCTTTCGGTTCGAAACATCGACGTCTTCTACGGCGACGTGCAGGCGGTCTGGGACGTGTCCTTCGATGTGGAGGATCGCGAGGTGGTCACGCTCATCGGCGCCAACGGAGGAGGAAAAACCACGATCCTGAAGACCCTCTGCGGGCTGCTGACGCCGCGGCGGGGGCAGATCCTGTTCGATTCTCGGGACATCTGCGGCCATCCCCCCTACGAGCTCGCCGCGCGAGGCCTCGTTCTGATCCCCGAAGCGCGGCAACTCTGGCCGGGCATGACGGTGCGCGAAAACCTCGAGATGGGGGCGTACTGCCGCCCGGCCCGAGCGGAGCGCTCCCGGACCCTCGAGGCCGTGTTCACGATGTTCCCGCAGCTCCAGAAGCGGGCGCGCCAGAAGGCGGGGACTCTCTCGGGAGGGGAGCAGCAGATGTGCGCGATCGGGCGGGGGCTCATGGCGAGGCCGCGTCTGCTCCTCTTGGACGAGCCGGCGTTAGGACTCGCTCCGTTGCTCGTCAAGGAGGTCTTCGCCGCGTTGAAGCGAATCCGCGAACAGGGAGTGACGGTTCTCTTAGTCGAGCAGAACGTTCCCCATGCTCTCGCGCTGGCCGACCGCGCCTACGTTCTCGAGACCGGACGAGTGACCCTGGCGGGACCCAGCCGGGAGCTCGCCCGGGATCCGCGCGTGCAGGAACAGTTCCTGGGCGCCGGATCCGTATGACCCGGGAACACGTCGGACGGCTCTTCTCGGCTCTCGAAGTCCGCTCGGAGAAGCCCGCGCTCGTGTTCGAAGGGCGAACCTGGACCTTCGGGGATCTGGATCGCCTTTCCGCCGCCTACGCGCGGGGCCTGGCGGCGGCCGGGATCGGGGCCGGCGACCGCGTGGCGGTCTTCGCGGAGACCTGTCCCGAGGTGATCGTCGCCTTGCTCGGCCACTACCGGCTGGGCTCGGTCCACGTCCCCATCAACACCCGCTACCACGGCGAGGAGGTGGCGCACGTCCTGGCGGACTCCGGCGCGAACGCGGTCCTCCTGCGGGCGGGCTCTCCCTGCGCCGAGGTGATCCACCGGACGGCGGCACCGCGCCTGCGTCTGCGAATCTGGATCGGCGGGCCGGACAGGGCGGCGTCCTCGGA
>JBKPBH010000190.1:0-6323 GCA_046726795.1 Acidobacteriota bacterium | reverse complement strand
GAGGCGGTAGCGCCCGTCCGACGGCGTGTCGAGGCATCCGATCAGGTTCATCAACGTGGACTTGCCCGAGCCCGACGGCCCGACGATCGCGACGAACTCTCCCGGCGTCACGACGAGGTCGATTCCCTTCAAGGCCTCGACCTTGACCTTGCCGGTGTCGTAGACCTTCCGGATTCCGCTCATCTCGATGATGGCTTCTGTCATGAGAGCTCCATGATTCGTTCTAGTTTCTACGTTCTACGTTCTACGTTGAGGAGACTTGAACGTCCAACGTCGAACGTCGAACGTCGAACGTGTTCGCCTCATTCGTACCTCAGCGTCGCCGCGGGATCGATCGCCGCCGCTCGGCGCGCCGGGAAATACCCGGCCATGAGTCCGGCCGCGCCGAGGATGGCCACGGTGGCGGCCCCGATCGGCCAGGAGAGGGTCGGTTTTCCCAGGAACTGCAGGACCCGCGCGCCCTCCTGCGGGATCATGTCGAGAAGCGTCACGATCACGATCGCGATCGCCGCGCCGGCGAGACCTCCCACGAACGTGTAGAGCATCCCCTCGAGGAGGAACGGCGCCGTGATCCAGCCGCGCCGGGCGCCCAGGGCCATCTTCACGCCGATCTCGCGGGTGCGCTCCTTGACGACGGCGTACATGATGTTGGCGACGCCGACGCAGCCGATGACGAGCGTCAAGGCGCCGATGATCCCGAAGAAGATCTCCATGCCGAGGCGGATCTTCTCGCCGGTCGCCTGTCCCTTCACCGTGTTCCAGATTCCCCAGACGTGGTCGTCCTTCGGGTCATAGCCGTAGCGGGCCGCCATGACTTCGTTGGCGCGCGCGAGCGCGTCCTCCATTTCGTCGGAGCGCTGCGTGTGGATCACGAGAACCCAGAGCTGGTCGCGGCCAAAGACCGCCTTGAACGTCGTGATCGGGATGACCGCGTGGTCCTTGTCCTGCCCGCCGTAGGCGGATGTCTGCGTCTTCTTCTGCATGACGCCGATGACCGTGAAGGGGGAGTTGTTGAGCATGAAGGTCTTGCCTACCGGATCTTCCGTGCCGAACAGGTCCTCGGCGAGCTCGTACCCGAGGAAGGCCACCCGCCGCTTCTCCTCCTCGTCGCTGGCGTTCAAGAACCGTCCGCCGGGCATCGGGTAGTGCTTGCGGGGGTCGCCGTAGATCCAGTTGACGCCCGAGACCTGCCCGTTGACGGTCTTGCGGCCGTAGGTCATGTTCGTCCGGCTGTTGCGCATCTCGCCCCAGATCTCGTAGTCGGGCAGCCGCTGGCGGAGGGCCGCGATGTCGTCGATGCGCGGGCGGATCGGCCTCCCCTCCGGCAGGCCCTTCCAGATCTTGGAGGTCTCTCCCGGCCAGTGAATCGCGATGTTCTCTCCCATCGCGCGCTCGTTGGAGGAGAGCTGACGCTTCAATCCCTCTCCGAAGGCCAGGAGCAGCAGGATGGTCACCGTCCCCCACGCGATCGACGCGATGGTGAGCGTCGCGCGCTTCTTCTGGAGCCTCGCGGAGCGCGCGAAGAGGTGGAGAACGACCGAGAAGTCCCTCCGGTTCATAGCTTCATCGCCACGACCGGGTCGAGGCGCGAGGCGTCGCGCGCCGGGAAGTAGCCGGCCACGAGCCCGGTGGCGCCGAGGACGAGCGCCGTCAGGAGGGCCACGGGGAGCGAGATCTCCGGATCGCCCACGAACTTCGTGACCCCGAACTTCGGGAAGATGGCGCAGGCGGCCCACGAGATGGCGAACCCGATCGCCCCTCCCATGGCGGTGATCAGGAGCGTCTCGAGAAGCAGCTGCCTCAGCACCCACCTCTGCCGGGCGCCGAGCGCCATCTTGATGCCGATCTCCTTCGCGCGCTCCTCGACAACGACGTTCATGATGTTGGAGACGCCGATGCCGCCGACGATGAGAGTGAAGCATCCCACGATCCCCAGGAAGAGCCGGAAGGAGAGGAAGAAGACGTCGAGGAACTTGAACTGCTTGGCCGTGTCCCAGACCGAGAGCGCTTCCTTGTCCTTGGGGTCGAAGCGCATCTGCCGCGCGAGCACGGCCCGGACGTTGTCGGTGACGGACTCCGACTCCGAGGGGGACGTCGGCTGGTACACGAAGTTGCTGACGTACTTGGCGCCGGTCAAGGCGCGGAAGGTCGAGCCCGGCATGTAGGCCCGTCCATCGTCGCGGCTGTTGTAGCTGGAATTCTGGACCTTGGTCTCGAGAACGCCGACGATCAGGAAAGGGGAGCCGCCGAAGATCACGGTCTTACCGGCCGCCGCTTCGGGCTTTCCGAAGATCTCCTTGGCGATCTTGTCGCCGAGGAAGAGAGTCCGACGCTGCTCCTTGACGTCCAGGGCGTTGATGAAGCGGCCTCCCGCCGCGGGGATCAGATTGCGCATCGAGCCGAACTCCGACGAGACCCCGGAGGCGTCCACGGCCAGGGTCTTCAGGCCGTAGTGGAGCTTCAGGGTGTCGGAGTACTCCGAGGAGACCGCGACGATGCCCGCCGCGTCGCGGCGCACGGCCTCGATGTTGTCCTCCTGCAGCCGGATGCGCCGGCCGCGCCCGAGACCCTCGTAGGGAATGGACGTCAGGCCCGGCCAGGCGATCGCGATCCGGTCTCCCAGCCCCGCCGAGTTCTTGACGATCTGCTTGTGAAGCCCCTGTCCGAAAGCCCCGAGCAGCGTCACGGCGACCGTCCCCCAGACGATGCCGAAGACGGTGAGCAGCGTGCGGAGCTTCTGGCTCCGCATGTCCCGGACCATCTGCCGCAGGGCGTCCTTGAAGGTCAACATGCGGTCATCCCGACCATCGCGTCTAAAAGCGGACTGGGAGACTGGGAGACGGGGAGACTGGGAGAAGGGGAAAGTGCTCGATGAACATCCCCCAGTCCCCCGGTCCCCGAGTCCCCCAGTCCGCTCATGAGGGCCGTCAGCTGATCTTCTTGGGCGGCCGCTCGATCACCTTGGATCCCTTCGAGAGACCCGACAGGACCTCGGCGTTCATGCCGTCGGAGATTCCGATCTTGATCTCGGTCTTCTTCGGCTCCTCCCTGGGGTTCGACCCGGGAAGCTCCACGAAGGCTTTCTTTCCGCCGTCCTCGAAGGTCACGACCCGCTCGGGCACGATCAGGACATCCTTCTTCTCGCGGATGATGAGGTCCGCGTTGGCCGAGTAGCCCGCCCGCAGCACGATCCCGCCGGAGCGGTCGAGCTCGATCTCGACGTCGAAGAGCGTCGCGCCTTCCTTCTGCTGCGCCTGCGGGGCGATGCGGGACACGTGTCCCGTGACGACGTCGGTCGGCAGCGCGCCGACCTTGATGCGGGCGGGCAGCCCGACGCGCAGTTTCCCGACGTCGATCTCGTCCACGGTGCCCTTGAAGATCAGGTCGCTCATGTCGGCGACCGTCGCGAGCTCCGTGCCCGGCTGGTAAGACGTCAACGGCGTGATCGGGTCTCCCGGGTTGACCGCCCGGGTCAGAACCGTGCCCTCGGCCGGCGCGCGCAGGATCGATTCCATGGAGACTCCCGCCCCGGAGATCCGTCCGCGGCGGGTCAGCTCGCGGTCCTGATCGGCCTTGGCCATCGCAATCTTGGCGAGCTCGAAGGTCTCCCGCCGCGCGTCCATGTCCGACTTGGGGAGGAGGCCCTGGCGGACGAGCTCCTGCGCCCGGGCGAAGTCCGCCTGCGCGCGCTCGTAGGAAGCCCGGGCCGAGTCGAGCCGGCGATCTACGTCGGTCAGCTCCTGCGGCGTCGGATCGGGCGCGATCTCGATCATCGGATCTCCCGCCCGGACCTTGTCGCCCACGTTGACGAGGCAGCGCTTGACGATTCCCGATAGCTTGGACTTGACCGAGAACTTCTGGCGCGGCTGGATCTGGCCGACGGCGATGGCCTTCTCGGTGATCGAGCCCTTCTCGACCGTGACCTGCTTCAACCCGTCCTTGTCGCCCTTGTTCGCCCGGGCCAGCGCGTAGAGGGCTCCCGCGACCGCCACGAGGACGAGCAGAATGATCAGGGTTTTGAAGAGTTTACGCATACCAGCCTCCGGAGGGTCACGCCCGAAATGAAACCGACCGCGTCTTCCTCGTTGTTACGCACGAGGGGGGAGGAGGTTCCTTGGAGACGAGGTCTGAGGTCTCAGGTCGAAAGCCCTCCCAAGACGTTGGACGTCGGCTGGAGGGCGTTGGTTAGGACTAATCGTCTTCGGACTTTTCGCGGGCGCGGGCGATCTCGAGGGCCTTGCGGAATCGGGGGTCCCCCCGCAGATTGTCCAGGTCCTCATCTCCCCGAAGGGTCCCAGTGGCGTCGAGTCCCGCGTCCAGAGCCTTGAACAGATATTCGAAGGCCGGCTCCCTCTGGTCGAGGCGCGCGTGGCTGCAGGCCAGGTTGTACAGCGTGGTGGGTTTGCGATAGTCGAGCTCCAGCGCCTTCCCGAAGGCCTCGACCGCCGCCTCGGGCCGGTCTCCCGCCAGCGAGGCGAACCCGAGGTTGAACCAGGCGCGCCCCTTCTTCGGGTGGGACCGAGCGTACTCTCCGAACCGGCGGGCGGCCTCCCGCCACTTCGACATTCTTTCCGACGACCTCATTCTCCAGCCCGTGCCGTAGCCGGGGAGCGAGAGAGTGCGGGCCTCCTGCGCGATCCCAGAGAAGCGCGGATCGCCACGAACGTTGTCCAGGTCGTCGTCTTTCTCGAAGAGATCGGGTTGGTCGAACCCGGCATCGAGCGCCTTCTGCAGCAGGTCGAGCGCGGAACGTGTCTGCTCCCCGCGCGAAAGCGCGCAAGCCTCGTTGTAGAGGGACGCGCCGACCCGGTATCCTCGCGCGGCGGCCTCACCGAAGGCTCTGGCGGAAAGATCGTACCGGCCGGCGTTCAAGAGTTCTTTGCCGGATTCGTAATAGACCTCGCCGCCCTTAGGACCCGCTGCCGTGATCCGTTCGTAGCGCCTGACGGCGGCGGCAGCCTCCCGCTCCTTGCGCGCCGAGGAATGCTTCTGCGCCGCGGCCTTCATCGTCTTCCACCGTGGGTCCGAACGCAGGCTCTCGAGATCGTCGTCGCGTCCCAGATACGAGGCCATCTCGAAGCCTTCCTCTTCCGCCTTGCGGAGCCACTCGAAGGCCTCGTCGCGGTCCCCCTTGCGAGCGAAACCGCAGGCGATGTTGTAGCTGGCGGCGTCCTCGCGATACCCCGACTCGATCGCCTTCTCGAACGCCGCGATCGCCTCGTCGTAACGGCCGTCCTGATGCAGCTCCATCGCCCGGCTGTACCACTCCGCTCCGTCCCGCCGCCCCGTCTTGAAGAATCGCTTGGAGGCTCGGACGAATCCGCCGGCGGCGCTCTTCACGTCGTCGAGTCCCCGGAGAATCGCGGGCAGCGTCCTACCCGACTCTGGAAGCGTCTCCTCCGGCAGAGTCTTCTCTGGACCGGCGGAGACCGACGACGAAGGCGAAGCAGCCGCCGAGGTGTGGACGGCCACGGTCGCTCTCGCGGAGGCCGTGCGCTCCGACGGACAGACCGCGGAATCGGCGGAGGACTTCCCGAGCTCGGCCGGCGAGGCGAGCTCCGAAACGGGGCGCAGAACGGCCGCACCGGAACAAGCGGGCGCCCACGGCGAGACGGCCGCGATGCCGGCGGCCGAAGCGATCAGGACGGCGGCGGAAAGAGCCGCGTGGGTCCGTGGGAGCTCCCGGCGCGGCGCCGAGGGATCGAGGATCGCGCGAAGGCGTCCCTCGAAATGCGAAGGCCGCGCCGACGCCACGGCCGGCGCGACCGGGTGCGCCGCCACCGAGAGGGAACGGAAGATCCCGAGCAGATGGCCCGCGTAGACCGATGGCTTGGTCCCGGCCGCGAGCACCAGGTCGTCGCAGGCCTTCTCGCCGTCGCGGCGGACCTGCCGTGTCAGGAGCCACGCGAGCGGATGCCACCAGTAGACGGCCAGGGCCGCCTCGGCTAGCAGGAGCCAGATCCAGTCGCCGCGCTTGACGTGCGCGATCTCATGAAGAAGGACGACGCGGCGCCGTTCGGCCGCCCACAGCCGCGCCTGCCGGCAGAGCAGCAGGAACGGCCGGAAGAGACCGGAGGTAATGGCGACCGGGACTCGAGAGCTCTCGTAGAGGGCGATCGAGCGGCGCACCGCGAGCGTCTCCGACAGGCGCTCCGCCTCCTGCCCCCAGTCGAGGTCGCGGATGGGCGCGGCCCGGCGCTTCAAGCCGCGCACCCGGTGCAAGCCGACCCCCAGCCGCGCCACCATCAGGAGCGCGCCGGCGGCCCACGCGGCGAGCCCGAACGGGAGCCAGTCCCCATCCGTCGCCGGCCCAGACGTGAGCG
>JBKPBH010000189.1:0-17811 GCA_046726795.1 Acidobacteriota bacterium | reverse complement strand
GGAGAGGACTGCGTGGGTGACCATGTCGGTGAAGACCATCCAGGTCGCGCCCGGCGGGAAGGACACGGTTTCGGCCCTGGCTTCCTCCTGATAAGAGTCGTTCTCCTTCAAGAAGTTGTGAAACCCGTGCATGAATTCGTCGTATGGCGGCCGGACCCGGATCGGAAGCCCCGCCGACCGGAGGAGGCGCAGCACGGAGCCTCCGGCGCCGCGCCGCGCGGACCGCGCGAGGAGTCCCGAGGAGATCGCGAACCGCTCCGCGAGCTCCGGGAAGGTCTCGCCGGTGCGCCAGACTCGAGGAGCCTTCGGGTTGATGTTGGTGAAGAGGCGGAAGATCCGGTCCCCGAAAGTGGGCCGAGTCGGAAAAGAGTCCACGTGCAGCAGGTCGTTGCGGGCGTGCCGCGAGAGCTTTCGGCCGGACTCCTCTTGAGGCCGGAAGCTCGCGTAGTCCAGTCTCCAGCGAGCCGCGTAAGGCGCGAGGATGCGGGACGCGAATTCCTCCGCGGCGCGGGAGTAATCGCGCAGGACGCGCTTCAACTCGCGCGCATCCGCGGCCTGCTGGCGGGCGACTCCCGTGACATGGTCCGAGCCGGGTCTGTAGGCGATGTTCTTGTGGTACCCCGCTTCGGTCTGCCTCTGGCGCAGCAGGAACTCCCGGTCCTCTCCCGAGATCCTGAACGGCGTCTCTCGGAAGAGCAGGATGTGTCCCTCCTCGAGCACCCGGCAGGCCTCGCGAGACCGGTCGGCACCCTCCTTCGGAAGACTGGCTGCATCGACAACGGGCATCCGCCGGAGTGTAACGCGGGACTTCCTGGTCCTCAGTCCTTAGTCCTTGGTCCTTGGTCGCCAGACCGAACCAGCAACTACGGACTACGGACCAGGGACTACGGACTACTCGGTTGACCCGTCAAAACCCGCATGCTAGGTTCCGGCCCCGGGGGGGAGATGCCTGATCTCGGAAAGAAATACGAGTGTTTCAACTGCGGCACGAAGTTCTACAACCTCGGGAAGCCCGAGGCGATCTGTCCCAAGTGCGGAGCCAATCAGAAGGACGCGCGGGCCGACGAGGCCCCGCCTCCTCCGCCGCGGCCGCCGCGCCGCGCCGTGATCATGGAGCCCATCCCCGAGGAGAACACCAACGAGTTCGGCGAAGAGGTGCCGGCCGTCGAAGAAGAAAGGGACGAGGACGAAGACGAGTTCGAGGAGGACGAGGAAGTCGAGGCCGACCGGCCGGACGAAGAAGAGTACTGACCGTCTCTCCCCTCCCGCACGGCTCGCCTACCTGGGTCTCGGCTCCAACGTCGGAGATCGCCGCGAACAACTTCTCTGCGCGATCGCCCGACTCTCGAGACGAACCCCGGTCCGGCGCGTCTCGTCCTTCTACAGCTCCGAGCCCGTCGGGCACCGCGCTCAGAGGAGATTCTGGAACGCGGCCGCTGAAATCCTCTGGCGGGGCTCTCCGGAAAGCCTGCTCCGGACGGTTCATGAGATCGAGCGGCGCTGCGGCCGCACACCGACGTTCGCCGGAGGGCCGCGGGAGATCGACGTGGACATCCTGGACCTGGGAGGCCTCGTCCGCGAGAAGGCCGGTCTGGCCCTGCCCCACCCGAGGCTCGCGGAGCGCCGTTTCGCTCTGGCGCCGCTGGCCGAGATTGCCCCGAGCTGGCGTCACCCGATCAGCGGCCTGACGGCCAAGGAGATCCTGGCGAAGCTGCCGCAAAGGCCTGGAGTCCGGAGGATCCCCTAAGACCTGGGAGTGAAGAGAAAACCGGCTCCTCAGTCCTCCGTTACTTCTTCCATTTCTCGAGGTTCTTCCTGGCCTCCACCTGGATCGCCAGCTCCTCGACCAGATGCCCCGGGGAAGGCGCGTCGGCGACAACCTTCTCTTCGATCCGGATCGCCTCGGCGCGGTCGGCAGCGCCATCATCCGCGAGCGCCTCCGCGAGGAAGTGCCGGTTGACGAAGTTGCGCTCGTTGACTCCCACCGCGAGCCGCAGGTTCGAGAGCGCCTTTTCCCGGGAGACCCAGGGAGTCAGGATCGGGATGCGCGGAGCCTGGTGATGAAGGCGGCCGAGAATCCGGTAGCCGCCGCCGTCCTCGAACTCCGGATCGAGCGAGATGACCGTCGAGGCGTAGTCGCGAATCTTCTCGGCGGCGCCGGTCCGGGCAGCCTGCACTTTGCCCGACAGGAGCGCCCACTCGCCCCAGGCGACGGCCGCCCAGAAGAAGGTCGGCGCGGCGTCGGGATCCGAGGCAAGAACGGCCGCCACCTCGCTCGGCGGCCGGCCCTCGAAGGTGGAGACACCCTTGCGCGCCGCGCGTCTCTCCAGGACCTGGATCGCGTTCTCGCCGGTGCGGCGGGCCTTCTCGAAGATCGCCAGGCGAGCGTCCCCCTCCTGGCCTGTGTAAGCACCCTGGAAGTAGAGAGCGCGGGCGAGCTTCCACCGCGCCTCCGCGCTGTCGGGCGCCCGGGACGCCGTGTCGTAACCTGCCACAGCCAGCCCGATCTCGCGCGGATTGGCCACGGCGCCGACCCTCCCCTCCTGGCGCCGCGCGTAATGAGCGTCGGCCTCGGCGATCAAGGGGTTCACGCCCGGCACGCGAATGGCGTCGGGCCCCTCGACCTTCTCCTGCAAGCCGGCCAATAGGACTAGGGCGAGAACCGGAAGGACGGTCATAGAGAGTTGTTAATTGTGAATTGTGAATTGTGAACAGGTGCCTGAGGAAACGGGCGCAGGCACAGGCTAATCACAATTCACAGCTCAGAATTCACAATTGCCTCTCGGGAGGCCTTCTTGATGATTCCTCCTCCGAGGACCACCTCACCGTCGTAGAGGACGCAGGACTGCCCCGGCGCGATCGCCCTTACGGGAGCATCGAAGACGACGCGGGCCGAGCCGTCGCCCGACGGGAAAACTGTCGCGGGGACCGGGTCGGCGCGGTGCCGCACGCGGGCCTGGGCGGAAAAGGCCGCCTGGAGGGGCCGGGAGAGGAAGCGAAGGTCGCCGATCCAGGCCTCGCGCGCGGCGAGCTCGTCGGCGGAGCCGACCACGACGCGATTGGCGAGGGGATCGATGGACAGGACATACAGCCTCTCGGGCGCGGACACGCCCAGGCCGCGCCTCTGGCCGACGGTGAACCGGAAATGCCCCTCGTGGCTCCCGAGCCTCTCGCCGCGCGAGTCTTCGATCGTCCCGGCGAGGCTCGGAAGGGCGAGGCCCAGCCCCTGCGCCCGTTGGGCCACGAACTGACCCGCCCGCTCGCCTTTCGGAACGAAGCAGATCTCCTGGCTCTCCGGCTTCTCCGCGTTCGGCAACGCCGCCTTCCGCGCGAGAGACCGCACCTCCTCCTTGGTCAGTTCGCCGACCGGGAACCTCGCGGCCTCCAGCTGTTCGGGTGTCAGGTCGTAGAGGAAATAGGACTGGTCCTTCGCTGCATCTCTCCCCTTGAGAAGAATCGTCTGCCCCGAGCGGTCCTTTCCGCGCCGGGCGTAATGACCCGTCGCGACCGCCTCGCACCCCGCCGCCCGCGCGCGCTCCCAGAGCGTGGCGAACTTCACATGCGTGTTGCAGGACGAGCAGGGAATCGGCGTCTCCCCGGCCAGATACGAGGCGACGAAGGGACGCACGACCTTTTCGCGAAACTCCTTCTCGAGGTTCACGACGTAGTGCGGGATCTCCATCCGCCAGGCGGCCCGGCGCGCGTCGGCGATGTCCTCGAGCGTGCAGCAGCGTCCCGTTCGCCCGGGCTCGCCCGAGTGGTCCCAGAGCTGCATCGAGAGGCCGACGACCTCGTTCCCTTCTTGCTTCAGCAGCAAGGCGGCGACGGAGGAGTCCACACCGCCCGACATGGCGACGGCGATACGCATCGTCTGGATTGTACAGGCCTCGGGACTCAGTCCTTTGTCCTCGGTCCCTGGTCCCTGGTCGCGCAACGACAACGGACTAAGGACTACGGACTAGGGACTACGGACAAAGGACCAGAGACTTCGACCACACGCGGAAACAACTCGATGACCGCCTCGATCTCCTCCGCGGTATTCAACCGGGAGAGGGAAAACCGGAGGACGCTCTTCGCGTCCCGCTCGGACAGCCCCAGAGAGAGGATGGCGGGCGAAGGGGCAAGCGTCCCGCTCGAGCAGGCGCTTCCGGCCGAGACGGCTACGCCCTCCAGATCCAGCCGGATCAGCAGGGCCTCGGCCGAGGCGCCCGGGAAGAGAATGGCGGAAGTGTTTGGAAGGCGTGGCGCCGCCGCCCCCACCGCGCGGGCCCCTTCGACCCGGGCGAGGACTCCCTTCTCCAGCCGGTTCCGTAGGGCGGCGATCCCGTCGGCTTCCGCGAGCCTCTCGCGGGCCAGCCGCGCCGCGGCCCCCATGCCGACGATGCCCGTCGTGTTTTCAGTGCCCGCCCGCAACTTCTTTTCCTGACCTCCGCCGGGCGTGTGCGCGGAGAGCCGTATGCCCTTGCGCGCGTAAAGCGCGCCAACGCCCTTGGGGCCGTGGAACTTGTGCGCCGAGATCGTGGCGAGGTCCACCCCCCAGGACCGGACGTCCACGGGGGCGCGCCCAACCGCCTGCACGGCGTCGGTGTGGAAGAGGATGCCCCGTTCCCGGACCATCGGAGCCATGGCGGGGATCGGAAAGAGACCGCCATATTCGTTGTTGGCCGCCATGATCGTGACGAGCAGGGTCCCGGACACCGCTGCGTCGAGAACCCGCGCGGCGTCCAGAAGACCCGAGGGCTCGGGATCGACCGAGACGACATGGAGCCCCTCCGCGGCGAGCCTGGCCGCAGCTTCCCGGACCGAGGGGTGCTCGGCGCCCGACGTCACGAGGCGCCCGACTCCCCCGCTGGCCAAGGCCGCGCCGAAGAGCGCCATCGCGTTGCCCTCGGTCCCCCCGGATGTGAAGAAGATCTCTTCCGGCGAAGCTCCTATGAGAAGCGCCACCTCGTCTCGGGCTTCCTCGATCGCCCGGCGGGCTCTTCTCCCCTCGGCATGGACCGAAGAGGGATTGCCGAAGAGACCGGCGGCCTCCCGCATCGCGGCTTCAACCTCCAAATCCAATTTTGTGGAGGCGTTGTTGTCGAGGTAGATCAAGATCTCATCCGCGTGTTGAATTATCCGTCCGATTGATGCGGATAAATCTTGCCTGAAGGAATAGTCCCTTCCAGCGCGGGGGTTAAGATCATGCCTTGATGACGGCGAAGGTTCGCGTCGTGCTCTTCGTCGCGGTTTCCCTCTTCCTCTCCGGGACCGCATGGGGCCAGGCGGCGCCCGTTCTCACCAAGAAGCAAAAGTCTGATCGGATCAAGGCCCTTCCCGAAGAAGAGCGCAAGTGGCTCACCGACTACATCGCGCCGATCATCCTGCCCGAAGAGGAGAATCTCTTCCTGCTACTGACCGAGCCCCACCAGCGGGAGATCTTCAAGGCGGAGTTCTGGCAGCGTCGGGAGAGAGACGGGCTTCCTCCGCCTCTGGGGCCCGGCTACCACCTGCGCTACGAGCACTTCCGGGACGTCGCCGCCACCGAGTACGAGGGGATCAACAGCGACGCCGGGCGCATGGTCATCCGTCAGGGCGAACCCGCAGGGATCGAAGAGCTCGCGTCGTGCGGCGGCTTCCGGCAAGCGGAGATCTGGAGCTACCAGAGCCCCACCGGGAGCATGACCCTCGTCCGGCATCTCTTCTACAGGCCGAGCTTTGGAGGACCCCGGAGACTCTGGCTGCCGGGCGACGCGGGGATCTTCGAGCCGGGAACTTCGAGCTTCGATCAGGTCTGCGCCGTCAGCCGAAACCCCCAGAGCTGCGGCTGCGCTCTTGCGCGGCTCGCCAGCGAGATTGCCGGTCGAGGATCCGCCGAAGTCTTCGCAATGACCGCGGGGCCCAAGGTCCCGCTCGAAGGGCTCGGCGCCCTGTGGGAGCGCCTGGCCTCTTCCACCGACGCACACGCCAAGACGATCGCTCTCCAGAACACCGCGGAATCGTCCCCCGCGAAGGACGTTCCCGCGACGAAGCCGTCCGAGACCGGGTCCGCAGTGGCGCCCACCAACAGCAGCCAGTCGGCCGCCAAGCCGGGTCCCCAGCCTTCGAAGGCGGAGAAGATCAAGGCCCTGCCGGACGAGGAGCGCAAGTGGCTGGCGGAGTTCGTCGCGCCGATCATCCTGCCGCAAGAGGAGAAGCTCTTCCTCGAGCTGACCGAGCCGCACCAGCGCGAGATCTTCAAGCAGGAGTTCTGGGCGCGCCGGGAGAAGGCAAACCTCATCCCACCTCTCGGCCCAGGCTACAAGATCCGCTACGAAGAACTGCGCCGCCTGGCCGACGAGAAGTACGACGGCTGGCGGGAAGACGCCGGGCGAATGGTGCTTCGATATGGAGAGCCAGCCGAGATCAATACGGCGAGCTCCTGCTCGGAGGTCTTCCGGAACCTGGAGATCTGGGCCTACTCCAATCTGGGTGCGACGAGCCGGGGAAGAGCGCGCTACCTCTTTTACCGCCCCTACTCGTCCGGGCCCCGGAAGCTCTGGAAGGTGGGAACGCGCGACGATCAGGTCTTTACGCCGAATTCCTGCCGAAAGACCTTCGCCGACCTCCGACACGACTGCATCAACGACCCGTCGAACATCGCGGACAAGTGCCATCCGCCCGTGTGCCAGCAGGTGTGCGACGTCTTCGAGGCCTGGATGGAGGTCTCTTCCCGCCAGGGCAATCCGGCGGGCGCGGCGATCGAGGAGGCGAGGCTCTTCGAGCCGGACAAGGAGATCTCGACAGAAGGGCTCGAGCAGATCAAGGACCGCTTCGCTTCGATCTCCGACCCGAAGGCAAAGAAGATCTCGGTCGAAGGGCCGTCCGGACAGACGACGGCGCAGGCCGCCGCGAAGCCTTCGACGCCAGCGCCGGTCAAGCGCAAGCTCTCGAACAAGGAGATCAAGGAGCTGTCCGCTCAGCTCGAGCAGAAGTACAAGGACTTCCTCCAGCTCGTGGACATGATCATCACCGATGAGGAGCGACAGGTCTTTCTGCAGATCGGAGACAACTACCAGAAGGACCGCTTCATCGAGGCCTTCTGGAAGCGGCGCTCGCTCGACTCGCGGGGGCTGCGGACCGACTTCCAGCGCGTCTACGTTCAGCGGATCGAGACGGCCAAGGAGCAGTTCCGCAACCTGAACAACGACCGCGCCAAGGTCTTCGTCTTGAACGGCCCGCCCGACGCGGTCATCCCGATCAGTTGCGAGGAGGTCTACGTCCCGATCCAGATCTGGTACTACGAGCGGCTCGAGTCCCTGAAGAGCAAGGTCTATTTGATCTTCTATCAGCCGATGGGGATGGGAGACTACAAGCTCTGGCTGCCGCTCGACGGCGTATACGTCCTGCAGGTAGGAGGCATCGGGGGACTCGCCGGCTCGGTTGCGAGCCGCCGCGTGGACGTTACGCGCTGCACCGAGTGGCGCACCGTGCAGCAGGCCATCAGTTACACGACCGCGGTCCTCGGCTCCGGCGCCATGGGGATGGTCGGGGCGAGCAAGCTCTTTCAGCCTCCGATCGTCGAGACCGAGGGCGTGGACCAGATCCTCTCGATGACGACGGACCTGGCCGCCGGCTCCGTGCCGCTCGGCGTCGTCAAGCTCGTCCGGTTCCCGGAGATGCGCGCCAACAAGATCGGCGTGGACCTGTCGCTGCTCCTGCCCAAGAGCGACTTGAAGCCCCGGGAGCTCGGCGAGGAGAAGTTCTACAACGTGGACGTGATCGGCGAGGTCGTCAAGGGCGAGCGCTTGATCGACAACTTCAAGTATCGCTTCGACATCCCGACCACCGAAGTCAACGCCGACAAGATCCCGCTGACCGTGAGGCGCTATCTCTACCCCGGCGAATACAACCTGATCCTGAAGGTCTCCGACGGCAACCAGAGCGCCGAGGGACGCTTGACCGACAAATTGAAAGTCCCCGAGCAGCCCGATCCCCTCTCGCCGACCGAAATCGCGGCCCGGGCGCAGGGCCGGGCGACCGTGGAGAAGGCCCGCGACGCGGGGCTCCTCCCCTCCGCCATCACGCTCCTGCCGGTCGCCAAGGAGATCGTCACCGGCCTCCAGCGTTTCGAGACGAAGGTCGCCGAAGGCATCCGAGCCGTGGACTTCTACCTGAATGGCTCGAAGGTCATGACGAAGACCCGCGCCCCGTTCGACGCCGACTTGAACCTCGGCCCCCTCCCCCGCAAGCAGACGATCCGGGTGGTCGCCTACGGCGAGTCCGGACGCGCGGTGGGCGAGGACGAGTACATCGTCAACGAGGGCCGCGAGGTCTTCCGGGTCCGCATCCTCTCTCCCGAGAAGGGCGCGAAGGTCACCGGGCCGACGAAGGTCGTCGCGGCGGTCGCGGTGCCGGAGGGGAAGACCCTCCAGAAGCTCGAGTTCTACTCCAACGAGTCGCGGGTCGCGACCCTGTACCAGGCCCCCTACGAACAGGTCGTCAGCATCCGGAGCTCCGCAGCTCTCGGCTACGTGCGCATCGTGGGGACGCTGGACGACGGCACGCTTGCCGAGGACCTGCGGTACGTCAACGCCCCCGCCTACATCTCGGAAATCTCGGTCGACGCGGTTGAGCTGTACACGACCGTCTCCGAGCATGGACGTCCCGTCTCGGGCCTTCAGGCTTCGAGCTTCAAGGTCTTCGAGGACGGCGTGCTCCAGAAGATCGAGTCCTTCGAGTACGTCAAGAACCTTCCTCTCGCGATCGGCGTGATGGTGGACACCTCCGCCTCGATGCTTGAGTCGCTGCCCGACGCGGAGCAGGCCGCGATGGGCTTCCTCGACTACTCGATCGGCCCCAAGGACCGGGCCTTCACCGTGTCCTTCGACAACGAGCCGTACCTGCTCGCCAAGCTCACCAACCGCAAGGACAAGCTCTTCCGCTCCTTCGCCGGGATGCGCGCCGAGGGCTCGACCGCCCTCTACGACGCGATCGTCTACGGGCTCTACCAGTTCACCGGCGTCAAGGGAAAGAAGGCGCTCGTCATCTTGACCGACGGCAAGGACACCGCCTCGAAGTTCGACTTCGACACAACCCTCGAATACGTCCGGCGAGCGGGGATCGCGGTCTACGGGATCGGCCTGAGGATCTCGGGCACGGAGCTGGACGTCAAATACAAGTTGAACAAGCTCGCGCAGGTTACCGGCGGCCAGACCTTCTACATCGATTCCGCCAAGAACCTGGAAGCCGTCTACCGGCAGATCAACGAGGAGCTGCGCAGCCAGTATCTTCTGACCTACTACTCGACCAACGCCGGCGGCAAGGACAAATGGCGCAAGGTCGAGGTCAAGGTCGAGCCGACGTCTCTCCAGGCCCGCACTCTCTCGGGGTATTACCCCTAAACGCGGCCTCCGAACCGTCGTCTCTTCGCCTCCGCTCCCTGTCATCCCTTCGCTCCGCTCCTTATCATCCTGAGCTCAGCGAAGGATCTGCTCTTTCCGTTCACCGACCGGGAGTAGATTCTGACAAGGGTGAGCCTCGTTCTGGCTTCGTCGTCCCCGCGGCGGGCGGAAATTCTGACCGCGCTCGGGATCCCCTTTCTCGTCGACGCTGCGGATGTCTCCGAGGAAATCCCGCCGGGCGAGTCGGGAGAGGCTGCGGCGTCGCGGCTGGCGGCGGAGAAGGCCGCGCTCGTCGCGGCGCGGCGTCCGGGCGCCTGGGTCCTGGCCGCCGACACGCTGGTCCTCCTGGGAGCCGACATTTTGGGCAAACCCCGGGACGACGCCGACGCGGAGAGGATGCTCGGCCGACTCTCGGGGCGCGAGCACCGCGTCGTCACGGCCGTGCGCCTCCGCCGCGGGGAGGACCCCGGGCGTCAGATCGTGGAAGTCTCCGGCGTACGGATCGCGCCTCTCTCCTCCGAGGAGATCCGCTGGTACGTCGGAACCGGCGAGCCGCGCGACAAGGCGGGTGCCTACGCGGTTCAGGGCCTGGGCTCCCGGTTCATCGAGGCAGTGTCGGGCTCCTACTCGAACGTCATGGGCCTGCCCGCGCGGGCCGTCTACCGTCTCATGAGGGAGGCAGGAGACCCGATTCTGGCTCGCCAGGCTCTCGGTTGCCCCTGAGCTTCATCTGATACATCCGCGCGTCCGCCTCCGCGAGGGTGGCCGAGAAGTCCTCGCCGGAGCGGTGTGTGGCCCAGCCCACCGAAAGGCTCGGAGAAACGTCGGCGCCGGGAATGTGAGGCAACGGGCGCCCGAGCTCCCCCGCCTTCTGCGACGCTGCGGCGTCCCCCGTCCGGGGCAGGAGGACCAGAAACTCGTCGCCGCCCCATCGGAACACGAAATCGGACTCGCGAACACAGGAAGTCAAGTAGTTCGCGACGAATTTGAGCACATCATCGCCGACCGCGTGGCCCATCCGGTCGTTGATCTGCTTGAATCGGTCTACGTCCGCGAGCAACACCGACACCGAGGTGCCGCCGAGGCGGGCACTGACGAGCTCGCGGCGGACCACGTCGTTGAAGTGACCCCGGTTGTAGAGGCCTGTCAGCGGATCTCGAACGCTCTTCTCCTTCAGCAAGAGGTCCGAATGACGCAGCTGCTCCACCTCCGAGGCGAGGCGGGTCTGGCTGGCCTCGAAGAGAAGGAGGATCACTCCGACCGCAACCATCATCTCGAGGAGCATCGCGGCAAAGCCGGCATACTGGAGGGTGCTGGGTAGCCGGGCGGCCTCCCGGAAGCGAAGGAAGGCGGCGCCGACGGCGGTCTGTTCGATGCCCCAGAGGAGGAAGGAGATCGAGAGCAGGATCCGGCCGACCGTGGAACCGGGGGTGACGGCGAAGAACACAGAAGACGCGAGGTACGCCGCCGCAAGGACCAGGGCCACGAGTCCCGATGGACTCGACTCCGAGGACGACGTCAGCGCCGCGACGAGGAGGGCCGGCAGGAGCCAGATGAGATCCCCCAGACGGTCTCCTTTAGGGTCGCGCAAGCGGCGGATGCCGCGCAGGAGAAACAGCGCATGCGTCACGAGAGCCGCATGGTTGAAGAAGACGAGATCGCGCCGACCTGGCGCCGGCGCTCGCCACGACACGGCGAGCCCCACCAGCAGGAAGGCCCACGAGAAGTTCCAATCGAAGAGCGCCCGGAGCCGGATCTTCTGGTAAACGAGAAGGAAGAGAAGGAACAACAGGCCAGTTCCGGCGGCCTGGATGAGCAGGGAGAACTCGTAGACCGGCATCAACGGCTTTGCGACCGGAATCTTACTCGCTGACCATGACGAGATCGTAAAGGATGGGACGAAGAGACGAGGTCCTTGCCGCGGTCGCGCCCACGCGCGCGTCGGCGCGGTCCGCTGCGGTTCATCTCGCCGGACGAGCAAAGGGTCCCATTGACCCCTTCTCCCTCGCCGAGTACCTCGCGTCGCCGCACGCGGCCGGGAGGATCGTCCTTTGCCCGGCCGGGCGTTCGCTCGCGAGCGACATCGGCTTCCTCCGGGAAGCCTCCGAGCGCGCGCTCTGGGCGCCGCCCGATCCGATCCTCGCCGGTGCGATCGAGGGACTCCTGGGTTTTCCCCCGCCCGCAGCACCGGATCGTTTCCGCGACGGACGCGCGCTTCTCGCCGACCGGAAGACCGGCCCGACCGCGACGGCGCTGCTCCTGGAAGGGACGGTGACCTCGGCTCGCGCTCGTGCGCTCGCCGCGGGAGACGCCCGGCATTGGATCGTGGAGAGTCCTCGGCGCGTTCGCGTGGAGCGCCGCCTGATGAAAAGGCTGCGGCGACTGGGCGTGCTCTGGTCCGCCCTGGAGCCCGTCACCGTGGCCGGCGTCCTGGCATCCCCGCTTCTGGCGGCGGCCCGCTCTCGCTGGAAGCCCCTCCTGCCTGCCGGCACTCCCGTCTGGGTCCGAGGTCGGTTATAGGGGCGGGTGGTCGGGCCAGAACCTTCAGGCTTCCTTGAGGAGGAAGGTGTTGTAGAGCCAGCCGGCGAAGGCACCGCCGATCAATGGTCCGATCCAGTACACCGCGTGGGCGTCCCAGACTCCGGCCACGAGGGCGGGCCCGAAGGTGCGAGCCGGGTTCATCGCGCCGCCGGTCAGAGGCCCTCCGAAGAGGATGTCGAGCACGATGGTCAGGCCGATGGCCAGGCCGCCGATCTTCGGCCCGCGCGGATTCACGCCCGTCCCGTACACGACGAACACCCGGAAGAAAGTCAGGATCGCTTCCGTCGCAATGCCCTGGCCCAGGGTGACTCCCGAGCCGAGCTGCGGAGTTCCCTTCGCGACCGCGTCCCGGCCCAGCAGCCAGCAACAGGCATACGCCGCCAGCGTGGCGCCCAGAAGCTGAGAGATCCAGTACAGCAGCGCGTCGCCAGGCTTTATCTTGCCTCCCAGGAGGAGGCCGAACGTCACGGCGGGGTTCGGGTGCCCTCCCGAGACGGCCATCGTCGCCGAGACATGACCGCGATGGTCAGGCCGTGGGCGAACGCGACGGCGAGCAGGTCGCTGCCCGCCGCCTTGATGGCGCCGACGCCGACGAAGATGAGCGCGAAGGTCCCGACGGCCTCCGCGATGCAGGGTCGAAATCTGGACATGACGACCTCCTGTTTCCTCCGGGCGTCCCGGACCGGGAGACGGCGCCGCCCTTCTATAGCCGCCCCGTTCGTCTGTCAAGCGAGTGTCCTTTCGCGGGGGAATTCGACTTGCGTCGAGCGTCCTTGGCGCTTCTACTGATGGCGGCCATCGGTCGGATGGCGGCGCAGGGGTTCCGGGAGCGCGTGGACGTCCACTCGTTCGCGTCGAGTTCCTCGCAACGGATTCGCAGGGCCGCTCGATCGAAGATCCTCGATGGAGGCTATCCCGACACGACGGGAGGCGAGGCGGTGCTCTCGTGGAGGTTCTTCGAGGACGGCTTGAAACAGGAGGTCGAGAGCCGCGATGCCGCTTACGTCGTGAGCTTCCGCGATCCCTTCGCCGGAGATCATCGGTTTCACCGGGTCGAGATCGCTTCGACGAGGGGAGGTGGGCTTCCGCGCCGTCCGCGACGGCGCGCTCCGTCACTTCGACTTGAGCGGCGTAGCCGAGGCCACGGAATCCGTCGGCGCTTCCTGGCTGGTCCGATCCGGCGCATCGCTCTCAAGCCGGGCGCCTACCGCTGGAGCTTCGCCATCCGCGACACCTCCTACCTGACCTTCGACCGCCCGCTTCCGTAGCAGGCTGTTAAAATCGCGGCTCTTGGAAACCGAGTCGTCCCCGCCAACTCCGGCCGGGAGGGACTTCCCTCTCGGCGTCCCGGGCTTCACCTACCAGGACCTGCACCGGGAGGACCGCCTCGCGGCCCTGGACCGGGTCTTCTTAGACGAGCTCGCCTCGGAGGACGCGGCGCTCCACGGTCGGCTGATGGCTTACCGCGAGGACGCGACGTCCTTCGATCCCCTGTCCCGGTCGCGCCTGCTCGTGGAAGCCGCCCGGCCGCTCGGCCGGTTCGTCGCTCGGCTCTTCGGCATCGAGCGGGAATGGAGGGAGCAGGGAGCCGACGCCGGGCCCGAGGCCATTCTCTTCCGCTTCCGGCGTGACTTCCTCCAGCGTCGCGCCGTCCGGACGAAGCTCCCCGCGGACCTGGCCGGCGAGGAGGTCTCCCGTCTCGAAAAGGCCGCCCGGTTCCTCGAGCGGGAGCTCCATCCGGAGCTTCCCTGGAAGGAAGACCCGGAGCTCGCGACGTCGAGGATGGCGACGGGATTGCTCGATCTCGAGAGCGACTTCCTCGCCGCGGTCCGGCAGAAGAAGATCCCGTCGGTCCCGGAACCCTCCCGCCAGAGGGCTCGAGAGCTCGCGCGGCGCGCTTCGGCCGGCGCCCCCGCCTCGCTCGAGCCTCCGCAGGGAGAGACCGACGAGGCGCTCCTCGCGTTCCTCGAGGCGCTGCTCGCGACCTACGCGCTGTGGTCCAACGTGCGGATGCGGCGGCCCGACCTGCAGTCCGCCCTGCGAAGCTGGAGCTCGTTTCACCTGCCCGAGAGCCTGAACTACGAGGCTCTCGTGGAGACGGAGCGTCCCCGGCCCAGCCTTCCCGAGGAGCGCGTCGGTCCACGCTCCCGACGGCGCCGGCGCGACGGCTTCGAGCTGACCGACCGTCGGATGTCGCGGCGGGAGGTCCTCGGCCAGACCCACTACTGCCTGCTCTGTCACGAGCGCGAGAAAGACTCGTGCTCCAAGGGCTTCTTCGACGAGAAGACGAACACGTATCAGAAGAACCCTCTGGGGATCGCGCTCCCGGGATGTCCCCTGGACGAGAAGATCTCGGAGATGCATCAGCTCCGCCGCGAGGGAGACTCGATCGGGGCCCTGGCCCTGATCTGCATCGACAATCCGATGTGCCCCGGCACGGGACACCGCATCTGCAACGACTGCATGAAGGGGTGCATCTTCCAGAAGCAGGAGCCCGTCAACATCCCGCAGATCGAGACGGGCGTGTTGACCGACGTCCTGTCGCTTCCCTGGGGGGTCGAGATCTACGGTCTCTTCACGCGCTGGAATCCGCTTTCGCCGGCCCGGCCTCACGCGCTCCCCTACAACGGCAAGAAAGTGCTCATCGTGGGTCTCGGCCCGGCCGGGTACACCCTGGCCCACGTTCTCTTGAACGAAGGCTTCGGCGTCGTCGGGATCGATGGCTTGAAGATCGAACCTCAGCCCGCCGACTGGACGGGCTCGGATGGAAGAGGAATCCGGCCGATCCGCGACTGGAGTGAGATCGAACAGCCCCTCTCCCGGCGGCCGCTCGCCGGCTTCGGCGGGGTCTCGGAGTACGGCATCACGGTGCGGTGGGACAAGAACTTCCTGACCCTCCTCCACGTCACGCTCGCCCGCCGGGCCCGCTTCTCCATCCTGGGCGGTGTGCGCTTCGGCGGCACGCTGACCGCCGAGCAGGCCTTCGCGATGGGGTTCGACCACATCGCGGTCGCCGCCGGCGCCGGCCGGCCGACCATCATCGGGATGAAGAACAACATCATCCGCGGCATCCGCAAGGCCTCCGATTTCCTGATGGCCTTGCAGCTGACCGGCGCGTTCAAGGAGGAGGCCCTGGCCAACCTCCAGGTCGAGCTTCCCGCGATCGTCATCGGCGGCGGGCTGACGGCGATCGACACGGCGACCGAGCTCGCGGCCTATTACCCCCTGCTCGCCGAGAAGACCCTGGCGCGGTATGAGGCTCTCGCGGCGGAGCGGGGGGAGACGTCCGTGCGCACGATCTTCGACGGCGAGGAGCGGGAGATGCTCGACCGGCTCCTCCACCACGGGACCGAGGTCCGGCGCGAACGCGAGCGGGCCAGAGCGGCCGGCGAGGCCCCGGACTTCGGCCCGCTGTGCGCCGAGTGGGGGGGCGTCTCGATCGTGTACCGCCGCGCGTTGGAGGAGTCCCCGGCCTACCGCTTGAACCACGAGGAGATCATCAAGTCCCTGGAGGAGGGGATCTCTTTCATCGAGAATCTGGAGCCGGAAGAGGCGGTCGCCGACGCAAACGGCCACCTGTCCGCGGTGCGTTTCCGGCGCTCGCGCGGAGGAGACGTCGTCGAGCTGCCGGCCCGCTCCTGCTGGATCGCGGCCGGCACGACCCCGAACATCACCTACGAGAAGGAGCGGCCCGGGACCTTCCCGATGGACGAGCGCCGCCGGTTTTTCCTCCCCCACCGCGCCGAGCCGGACGGCTCCGGCGGCTGGAGGCTCGTCGCCTCGACGGCGATGGATGAGACGGCCTTCTTCACGGGCTACGCGCGGGACGGCAAGTTCATCACCTTCTTCGGAGACAACCACCCTGCGTTCAACGGAAACGTCGTCAAGGCGATGGCGTCGGCCCGGAAGGGGTACGGGCCGATCACCGAGGTCCTCCTCGGCACCTCCCGGACCCGCCCCGTGGCGGACGCGAGCGAGTGGGAGACCTTCCGGGGCGGCGTCGAGGACCGGCTCTCGGCCCGCGTGGTCGCGGTCCACCGTCTGACGCCGACCATCGTCGAGGTCGTCGTGCGGGCACCCGCGGCCGCGGCGGCCTTCGAGCCGGGGCAGTTCTTCCGGCTGCAGAACTTCGAGGCGTACGCGCCGGTCATCGAGGGATCGCCCCTCTTGATCGAGCCACTCGCCCTGACGGGCGCCTGGGTGGACCCGGAGAAGGGGCTCCTGTCGATGATCGCGCTCGAGTTCGGGGCCTCCTCCAACCTCTGCAGCGTCTTGAAGCCCGGCGAGCCGGTCCTGGCGATGGGGCCGACCGGCGCGCCGACGGAGCTTCCGCGCGGCTCAGGCGTGCTGCTGGCGGGCGGCGGACTCGGCAACGCCGTCCTGCTGTCGATCGGAAAGAAGGCGCGCGAGCTCGGGAACCGCGTCATCTACTTTGCCGGATACAAGAAAGCCGAGGACTTCTACAAGCGCGAGGACCTGGAGGCGGCCGCCGACGTCCTCGTCCTCTCGGTGGACCATGGCGCCACGATCCCGGTGCGCCGGCCCGACGACCGGGCGTTCGTCGGAAACATCGTGGAGGCCATGGTGGCCTACGGCTCGGGGGCGCTCGGAAGCACGCCGATTCCGCTCTCCCAAGTCGAGAAGCTCATCGCCATCGGCTCCGACCGCATGATGGCGGCCGTGGCGCGCGCCCGCCACGGTGTCCTCGCCCGGTACCTGTCTCCCTGGCACGTCGGAATCGGCTCGATCAACTCCCCTATGCAGTGCATGATGAAAGAGGTCTGCGCCCAGTGCCTCCAGCGCCACATCGACCCGGTGACCGGCGCGGAGAAGGAGATCATCTTCTCCTGCTTCAACCAGGATCAGAAGTTAGACGAGATGGATTGGGGGAATCTCGCTGCCCGTCTGCGCCAGAACACCGTTTCGGAGAAGCTAACGAACCTCTGGCTGGACCGACTGCTGGCGATCCGCGACGTCCGAACCGTCTAAAAACCCTACCGTAGTCGTGCCTGCGACGTCACGGGACGCCGGCGAGGAAGAGAAGATAGGGGTTGATCGCCAGGCCGGTTCTGAAGCTCGCTCCGTCTTCGGGCACTCGCGTGATCGAGAAATGGAGGTGAGAGCCTCCGATCACGTGCCCCGTGGCCCCGACGTAGCCGATCACATCCCCCTTGCGGACTCTCTGGCCGACGGAGAGGTTATCGGCATAGCGGGAAAGGTGACAGTAGAAGAAGAGGTACTTGCCAGTGGGGTCCTTCTGATAGATGGACTTGCCGCCCCGCTGCTCCCGGCCGACCTTGAGGACCTGCCCGTCGGCTGTGGCCAGCACCGGCGTCCCGCGCGGCGCTCCGATGTCGATGGCCAGGTGCTGGGCATACCTGCCCCGTCTGGAGAGGAAAGAGTCACGCAGCTTCTCGACGTCCACCCCCTCGACCGGGATCCGCAGGCGCTGCGAGAGCAGAATGTCCAAGTCGACGTCCTCCGGCCGGACCCGCGCCTGCGCCGACTTGGGATGGAAGATGGAACCCAGTTTCCGCGCTATCCGAGAAAGGCCCGGGGCCGCGGCCGATTGGACCACCTCGCGGCTGACCTCGGCGCTCTCACCTTCCAGGGTGTCGGGATTGCCGGCTTCGGCGTCGTGAAGCCAAACCTCGACGACCGTATCTACCTGCTCACAAGCGGGTTGCGGATAATTGAGGGGCTCGGTCGGGAATGCCGGGCCGTAGTAGCTCAGGCCGAGAACCTCGAGCCGCTCGATGACGACGTCGCCGGTTTCGTTCTGGTAGATGACGGCACGGGTCTTCTTGGGACGCTTCGCCGCGGCCTGGTGATTCTCCGACCGCTTCGCCAAAGGCCTCGGTGCGGTCGCCTCGACGACCGAGCACACGAGGAGGAGTGTGAAGGC
>JBKPBH010000188.1:0-4299 GCA_046726795.1 Acidobacteriota bacterium | reverse complement strand
GCCGAATACGAGGCGGACGGTGTGCACCTTCTCCCGTGAGATTTTCCCTGTCCCTCCGATTCCGAGCGGCACGAGCGTCACGTCCGCCCCGCCGGACCCGGAAACCTGGACGGTGAACTTCAGCTCGATTGAGATGTTTTTCATCACGAGCGGAGGCTTGCCCTTCGAGGCCTTCAGCACTCCCACCTTCGCGAGGTTGATCGCCTGCGCCAGCGCCTCTTTCACGTTGGGTCCGGCCGTCGGGGACTCGGTTGTTTTCGTCGGCGGCGGCTCCATCTGCATCTCCAGCGTCGACGCTTCGTCCGCGGAATACTTCGCGCCCAGCGCGAAGACCAGGAACTCGACCTGCCCGCCCGCCGACCGGCTCGCCGCCGTCTGCAGCTTGATCGTGACCGATTTCAAAGGCGGAAACCCCGACACGTTATTTGTTTGCGCCTCGTTCAAGGCCTCTCGCACGGAGTCGATGACCGCCTCGAGCCGCGCTCCTTCCGCTCCGCCCGTCGCGTGCGTCTCGACCGTCGCCGAACAGCCCACGGCCCCGCACACCGCCGCCGCCAGGAGCGCCGCCCGCAATCTCAATTTGGTCATCGAGAGCGGCCCTCAGTATATGGCCGGGATGAGCAGGCGGTCCAATAGTTGCAATCGAAAGAGCCGGGGATCGAGACTCGACATGTCGAAGAGGAATGACGCCTGGAGTCATCTCGTGACCGGCGCCAACCGGGGGATCGGCCTCGCGTTCGCGCGAGCGCTTTCCGCGCGCGGCGACCGTGTCTTCGCGACGGCGCGCCAGCCCGAAAAGGCTCGCGACCTCGCCAAGATCGACGTGCGCATCGAGAGGCTCGACGTCGCCGACGGAGAGAGCATCTCTGACCTCGCCCGCCGCCTGGCCCGAGAGCCTCTCGACGTCTTGATCAACAACGCCGGAATCGGCGCCGGCGGGCCGAGCTTCTCCCGCCTATCGATGAAGGACCTCGAGCAGGCCTTCCGGGTCAATTCCATCGGCCCGGTCGCCGTGGCTCAGGCGCTCCTGCCCAACCTCCGTGCGGGAAGCCGCCGCACGATCGTCAACCTCTCGAGCGGCCTCGGCTCCATCTCAGAGAACACCAGCGGCGGATGGATCGCCTACCGAGCTTCGAAGGCAGCGCTGAATCAGTTGACCCGCACGATGGCCGCCGAGCTCCAGAAGGATCACTTCATCTGCATCGCGATCTGTCCCGGCTGGGTCCAGACCAACATGGGCGGCCGCGGCGCTTCTCTCTCCCCCGACGCCAGCGTCGCCTCCATGCTCAAAGTCCTGGACCGCCTGACCCCGTCCGACACCGGTCGCTTCCTAAACCGCCACGGCAAAGACAATCCCTGGTGACGGCAGCGGGTATCCGCGAATTGCCAGCAGGTCGCGTCGGGGGCCGAGTCGTCGCGCTGCAAAGAATGGCTTGGAAGGGCTTCCCTCACCCCGTCCCTCTCGGTGGGAGAGGAGGTTCGAGCGGGGCCATCTGTCGGGGTGGCGCAGGGTGTGCTAATAGTCGCTGGGATGGCGGCAGTCACCACGGTCGGGCTGGTGGGGTTGGGGAGGATCGGCAGGAACATCTTCCGGATCCTCTACAAGCGAGACGACATCAGGATCGCCGCGATTGCGGAGATCGCGGACCCGCAGGGGCTCGAGTACCTGCTGAAATTCGACACGGTCCTGGGCAGGTTTCCCGATGAAGTGTCTATCAAGGAAGGCAACCTCTACACGGTCGGCCGGCAGATCCCGATGGTCTCGGAGAAGGAGACGCCGCAGCCGCCCTGGGGCGAGCTCGGGGTCCACACGGTCATCGAAGCGACGTCGAAGAGCCGGACGAGGGCGGACCTGGAGAAGCATCTGGCGGCGGGGGCGAAGCGGGTCCTCTCGCTCGCTCCGCCGGCGGACGCGTTCGACATCATGGTCGTAATGGGCGTCAACGACGATCGGCTCGAGAGCCGCCACCGGGTCGTTTCCAACGCCTCCTCGACCGTGCACGCGGTCACGCCGGTCTTGAAGATCCTCCACGAGGCCTTCGGGATCCGGCGCGCCATCTTCACGACGGTGCACTCCTACACGAGCCAGCACCGCCTCGCCGACGTTCCGGCCGAGGACATGCGGCGCGGACGCGCGGCCGCCGAGAACATCATCCCGCAGGAGTCGCGCTCGCCTCGGATGGTCGCAGAGCTCCTGCCGGAGCTCGCGGGCAAGGTCACCGGCTACGCGATGAATGTGCCGGTGAGGAACGGCTCGGTCGTAGACCTGGTCTGCTGGCACGAGAAGAAGGTGACGCCGGTCGCGGTCAACGAGGTCGTCCGCACCGCCGCCGCGACCGACCGCTGGCGCAAGATCGTCAAGTACGAAGACGAGCCGATCGTCTCGGCCGACGTCGTCTACAGCAGCTACTCGGGCACGTTCGACTCGTTGGCCACGATGGTCCTCGGAGATCGCGTCTCGAAGACCCTCTCCTGGTACGACGCGGGCTACGGCTACGCGCACCGGGCGGTCGAGCTCATCCAGCGGTTTGCGGAGCTCGACCGCGGGGCGGAGGCCGCCGCGTGACGATCCGGGTGGGCATCAACGGGTTCGGGCGGATCGGGCGGACGGTCTTCCGGATCCTGTCGGATCGGGACGACGTCGAGGTCGCCGCCATCAACGACCTGTACGACAACGCGCACCTGGCGTATCTGCTGAAGTACGACACCGTGATGAGGGTCTTTCACAAGGACGTCTCGACCGACCACGACACGATGACGGTGGACGGGAAGAGGGTCCTGATGACCGAGGAGAAAAACCCGGCGAAGATCCCGTGGGGGAAGCTCGGCGTGGACGTCGTCGTCGAATCTACGGGAGTGCTCCTGACGCGCGAGAAGCTGCAAGGGCACATCGCCGGCGGGGCGAAGAAGGTGATCCTGACGGTTCCCCCGAAGGACGAAATCGACGCGATGGTCGTCATCGGAGTCAACGACGGCATGCTCAAGCCGGAGCATCGGATCGTGTCGAACGCATCCTGCACGACCAACTGCCTCGCGCCGATCGCGAAGATCCTAGATGAACGGTTCGGCATCGAGGAGGGCGTGATGACGACCGTGCATGCCTACACCAACGACCAGCGGTTGGCCGACGTGCCGCACAAGGACCTCCGGCGGAGCCGCGCGGCGGCGGAGAACATCATTCCGACGACGACCGGGGCGGCGCGGGCGGTCGGCAAAGTCCTCCCGCAACTGAAGGGGAAGCTCGACGGGATGGCGATCCGGGTGCCGGTGCCGGACGGCTCGATCGTGGACCTCACGTGCCGCATGAAGAAACCGGTCTCGGTCCAGGACGTCAACGGAGCGGTCCGGCAGGCGGCGGAGGGGCCGCTCAAGCGGATCGTCGAGTACAGCGAGGTGCCGCTCGTGTCCTCCGACATCATTGGGAATCCGCATTCCTCGATCTTCGACGCGCTGTCCACGCGCTCGGAGAACGATGGGTACTTGAAAGTCGTCGCGTGGTACGACAACGAGTGGGGCTACTCAAACCGCGTCGTGGACCTGATCGACCGGCTCGCCGCCCTCGGTTGAGAATTCCGGTCGTGCCCCTCGTGCCGTAGGGGCGGGCCTTGCGCCCGCCCGTCCCATCGCCCTGGGAGAAAACGCATGGAGAGCGCGTCGGGTCAACAAATCGCGTCGGTCTCGATGAGTCGGCAAATCTGGCAGAGGCGGGAGGGGGCGAGCCGCTCCCTCCCCTACGGCGCGGGAGAACGGTGGGAGACGACGCGAGCCGACCTCTGACTCATTTCTTTAAGAGGGTCGCGATCTCCTTGCGCACGTCGTCCATCTGGACATCGTGGTCCGCCTGCTTCCAGAGGGTCTTTCCGTCGGAAGACCGAATCACGAGGCCGTGCGACTTGAAGCCGAGCTCCTGGACGATCTTCTTGCTTTCGGGGGTCGTCGCGTCCACGTTCTGTGCTTTCACCTTGCCGGGGAATTCCTGCTCCAACCCGCTCACGGCGGGCTTGACCTTCGCGCAGACGGGTCAGGTCGGAAGGTAGTAGTAGGTGACTTCGAGGGGAGCGGGCGCGGCGGCGAGGGCGGCGAGAGTGAAAAGGAAGAGGAAGGCGCCGAGGAGCGATCTGGTTCTCATCGTCTCAGTTCTCCTTCGAGAGGCAGAGTACCAGAGCTGACGCGCCTAGGCGGGGGGCTGGGGACGGGGGGCGAGGGCGGCGGCGGCTTCTTCGTCCAGAGCGGCGGCGGCCCTCCTGTAGAAGACATCGGCTTCGGCGTGGGAGTCGCCGACGGCCGTCAACCCAACGC
>JBKPBH010000187.1:0-21974 GCA_046726795.1 Acidobacteriota bacterium | reverse complement strand
CCCCTCCTGGGAGCCGTCCGATCGGTCCTCTCGGCCTATCGCCACGGCACCCTCCCGGGCGTTGCGGTCGGCCCGGATGGGCTCGTCACCGCCCTTCTTCCGGGCAGGCCCATGACGTGGATGAACGTCATGACGGACGGCGAGCCGGTCACGCCCCGGTACGGACGCGCCGTGGAGGTCAATGCGCTCTGGCACGCATCGCTCAAGGCGGCTGCCCGGCTGGAGAGGCTCGGAGAGGAGCGCGAGCGCGCCCGCGAGCTCGAGTCAGAGGCCTGGCACGTCGCCCGCCGTTTCAACGAGATCTTCTGGTCCTCCGAGGAAGAGTGCCTCTACGACGTCGTCGGACCCGACGGGTCGGACGCAAGCCTTCGTCCGAACCAGATCTTCGCCGTCTCGCTCTCGGAAGATCTGCTCCCCCCGCACCGCGCCCGGGCCGTCTACTGGGCAGTCCGCAGCCGGCTGCTGACCCCGTTCGGCCTGCGCACGCTGGACCCGCGCGATCCGCGTTACCGGGCACGCTGTGGAGATTCGGCCCGAGAGCGCCACTTCGCTCTCCACCAGGGAGCCGCCTGGCCCTGGCTTCTCGGAGCCTTCGCGGACGCGCATTTCCGCGTGCTCGGGCAGACGGCGGAAACCCGACGGTCCCTGCAGGTCTGGCTCGAACGGCTCAAGACGCACGTTCGCGAGGAGGGGGTGGGCTCGATCTCCGAGGTCTTCGACGGAGACGAGCCCCACACTCCCCGGGGGTGCTTCGCCGACGCTCGCAGCGTCGCCGAGATCGCGCGACTCCTCTACACGTACTTGAAGAGCGCCCCGTAGGAGAGTTTTCAGATATCAGTTTTCAGTTCTCAGTCTGCGCCGCTCTCGAGAACTGATCACTGACAACTGATAACTTCATTCTCGTGCGCGCCAAGACGGTCGTCCTGCTGATCTGCGACGGATGGGGCGTAGCGCCGCCCTCGCCGGGAAACGCCATCACGCTCGCGAAGACACCGACGTTCGACCAGTGGCGGCGCGAGTTCCCACAGACGACGCTCGAGGCTTCGGGAGAGGCGGTCGGCCTGCCCGCCGGCTTGATGGGCAACTCCGAGGTCGGCCACCTGAACCTGGGCGCGGGCCGAATGGTCCCGCAGGACCTTCTGCGCATCGACCTCGCGCTTCGCGACGGCTCCTTCTTCCAGAACGAGGCTCTCCTCGAGGCGATGCAGGCGGCCGGAAAGCCGGGGGCGGCGCTGCATCTGATGGGACTCGTCTCCGACGGCGGTGTGCACTCGCACGAACGCCACCTCTTCGGCCTCCTGTCGATGGCCCGGCAGCACGGCCTCGAGCGCGTCGTCGTCCATGCTTTCACCGACGGGCGCGACACGCCGCCGCGTTCGGCCCTCGGATACCTCGAGAAACTCGAAGCGGGTCTCCCGCGCGGCGTCGGCGAGATCGGAAGTGTGTCGGGCCGTTACTACGCGATGGACCGGGACGCGCGCTGGGACCGGGTGGCCCGGGCCTATGCCGCCATCGTCTCGGGGAAAGGGCTTCGCGCCGGCAACGCGCGCGAGGCCGTCGAGGACGCCTACGCGCGAGGGGAGACCGACGAGTTCATTTCACCGACTGTCGTCGCGACCGCCGGTGCGCGCCCGCGTGTCATCGCTGACGGCGACCCGGTCGTGTTCTTCAATTTCCGGGCGGATCGCGCCAGACAATTGACGCGCGCGCTCACGGAGCCGGACTTCGCGGAGTTCGAGAGGGAGGCGCCGCCGTCCCGCTACTTTGTGTGTTTCACCCGATACAAGGAAGAATTTCTCCTGCCCGTCGCCTTCCCTCCCCTCGTCTTGCGGGAGATTCTGGCCGAGGTCTGGGCCGAGCACGGTACGACGAACCTTCGAGTGGCCGAAACCGAGAAGTACGCCCATGTCACCTATTTCTTCAACGGCGGAGTCGAGAAGGCCTTCCCCGGCGAAGAGCGCGTGCTCGTCCCTTCCTGGCGCGGGGCGACCTACGACCTCCATCCGCAGATGAGCGCGGAAGGCATCACCTCGGAAGCCGTCGCGGCGATCCGCCAGAAGACCTTTGGCGCCCTCGTGGTCAACTTCGCCAACGCCGACATGGTCGGACACACGGGCTCGATCCCCGAGACGGTCCGGGCGATCGAGACGCTCGATGGATGCTTCGCGCGGCTCGAAGCGGTCTGCCGCGAGGAAGGCGCGCCCTGGCTCATGACAGCCGACCACGGCAACGCCGAGCAGATGCGGGACCCGGCGACGGGCGAGCCCCACACGGCGCACACCACGAATCCGGTCCCGTTCCTCCTCTGCGGCGCCGACAAGGCCGGCTTCCTGCGGTCCGGAGGGAGCCTGGCGGACGTCGCTCCGACGATTCTCGCCCTGCAGGGCCTGCCGCAGCCCAAGGAGATGACCGGCCGGGACCTGCGAGTCCGTAAGACGTTAAACGTTAAACGTTAAACGTGGCCCCGCAGATCGCCCTCGTTTTACGTTTTACGCTTTTACGTTTGACGGCTATTGGGGGACGTCGAAGGTGGACATGGTCTCGGCGGACTTGCCCGTGCCGGGGTCCTGGAGCTTTACGACGAGAGCGTAGCGGCCGGGGTCGAGGCCCGTCGGGTGGAACTCGAGCAGGAGCTTGCGCGCGCCCTGGCGCTCCCGGTCCGAAGCCTTGAGCAGCTTCAGTTCCACTCTGCCATGAGCCTGCCCGTCGACGCCGAGCACGCGTCCCGTGTACCGGAGCCCGGTCGCCTCCCCTGGAAAGTTGTAGGCGATCAGGCAGACCTGTGTGGTGCCGCCGTTCTTGACGCCGGCCAAGGCGGTCGGGATGAACGACTCTCCTCCGATGGCAAACGGGTACTCGGCCGCGGCGTCGGCGTCGCTGCGGGCCTTGCCCTTGATCATGATCCACTGCCGCCCCTCCTCCAGGAAGAGAGGAGGAAGCGTTACGGCCTCGGAGGCGGCCGAGACCCTCACGGGGGTGATCGTCACACCGAAGCGGCCCGTCTCGTTGTTGCGCACGAGCGTGCGAAGCGTGTAATCGCCGGGCGCGAGAGTCAGGGCCCCGTAGTACTTGATGCCGCCCTTGGCGAGCGTGGCCTCCGTTCTGGTGAGATCGATTCCGATCGGCTGGACGAGGTAGTCCCGTGTCTGTCCCTGCCTGTCGATCGCGTAGACGAAGATGTCCACGTTCATCTTGGAGCCGTCGTGGGTGGCGAGCAAGCGGTCGCCCGGGACCTCGACGATGACCGGCACCCGAGAGACTCCTCCGGCGACCGGTAGCGGAGCAGCCAGCACCCAGGCCGGGATGTCCGTCCTGGGCAGCGCGGCGGTCACCGCGGCCGACTGCGCGAGCGTCTTCTCGATCGGCGTCAGGGTCTTCTGGGATTTCGGCTCGTAGTAGCCGCTGCGCGCCGACACCTGCCAGCTCTTGTTCCTGACCTTGACCTTGAGCGCATGGAACTTCCCGTTCTCCGGCACGCGCACGGGCTGGAAGGCCAGCAGGTAGATGAGTCCCGTCCTGTCCAGGAGCTTGTCTAAGGAGGACCCCATGTCGTTGGCGTTCTTGAGGAACTGGCCTCCGGTCTCTTCCGACATGTAGAAGAGGGAGTCCTGCCCGTTGACGGGGGCGTCTCCGGCGGTCATCGCGACGCCGGTCCGCAACCCGCCGATGTCCACCGAGTGGATGATGCAATCGGATCGGTTGAAGAGAGCGAGGGCCCGCGTCATCTGGCTCTTCAAGTCCGTGTTTCCGAAGCGGCTGTCGTTGTCGATCTTCCAGGTCTGTCCCCGGATGGCCCATTCCGCTTCCTTGGCGCCGGCGTTGGCGCTCGTCGCGCCCGAGAGTTCCCGGCTGTCGAAACCTTCCGAGAGGTAGAGGATGTGCTTCCGTCCCGGGACGCTGTCGAGCGAGACCGCGAGCTTGGCGAAGGACTCGAGCATGCGGCTGACCCGGTCGCGATAGATCGCCCGATGACTCTTCTCGAACATGGTCTGCATGTTCTCGAGCGCCTCGCCCATGGCGGCGTCGAGCCCGCTCCCCGGGTCGCCTCCGACCGTCGCGAACGGCCCTTCGCCGACCTGGTTCGGCTGGGTCACGAGGAGGGCCAGAGGGTCGGCCGAACGCTGAACGAGGTTCGGAAGGCCGAGGGTGTCGATCGCCGCAGCGAGCTGAGTCCGGTCGCCCGTGAATCCCACCACGAGCCGGAACCCCGTCTCGACCGAATACGTCGCCACCGCGACCGTGTCGAGCTCCTTCATCCGCGACACGACGAAGTCGCGCGCGGAGTGCCGCGCCCGCACGACGCCCTGGGCCGAAGCGAAGGACAGATCGAAGACGATCAGAAAATGACGGCTGGCCGCCGGGTTGATCGGCGCCTCGCCCGGCGCGGCCGGCGGTAGGGGCCTCCTCTGGTCGAGGACTTCGAATCCGGTGATCGTCTGGGCCTTGCCGTCGTCGAGAACTTCGAAATCCTCGGCCTTGAGATTCTCGACCGGCTTCCCGTCGCGGTCCACGACGTTGACGGGGACCTCCACCACGACGACCCGGGCCTCCTCGCGCACCGTCGGCGACTCCGTCCTCTGCGCCTTCTGCGCGAGAACCGAAACGCAGAGACTGACAAGAAGGGCGGCGGAGATTGCGATTCGAACGGCGCAGCGCATTGGGACCCCTCCGGCTGCCGCCTATCTTCCTCCCGCGGCGAGGGGGGGCGCAACACGGGAACCGGGCCGGTTTCTCTCGGTCAACGCCGAGGAAGGCCTGTGTCGCGGGCGCCGGGGAAGAGAGCCCCGGCCTTGCGCCGAATCCCCAGGGCGGCGAACGGTCCCCCAGGATCTCGTAGGTCCGCGCGGCGGCGAAATAGGAGGCGGCCCGCGGCGACCGGGCGACCATCTCTTCGAGGACGCGGTCGGCCTCCCGCGGGCGTCCCTGGCTCCCGTAGAGCAGAGCGAGGCCCGTCCACCCCCTCGGGTTCTCGGGGAACGAACGGGTCTCTTGCAGGAAAGACTTCTCGGCTTCCGCTTCGCGTCCCATCCGGGCGAGGACGGCTCCTCGAAGGAAGTCTTCATTGGTCAGAGGCGCCTCGGTCTCCCCTTCGAGCCGGCGCAAGGCCTCCAGGGTCTTCCAGGCCTCCTGCGGGTCCCCCGATTGCTTTTCGACATCGGCGAGCAGGAGCCGGCATGGCCTCGAGCCCTCGTCCTCGCCGAGGCAGTTGCGCGCCAGCCGGCGCGCCTCGAGAAAGTCTCCCGCCGCCAGGGCGACCCCGGCCAGCACCTGCGAGGCGCCGGACGCGCCGACGGCCGCGGCCGCCTGGCCGTAACTTCGCGCGCCGGCGAGGTCGCCATTCTCGAGCGCGAGGTCCGCGAGTCCGAGCAGGATCTGGGGCGTGCCCGGCGCGAGGCGGTCCGCCTCGAGGAGCGCGTCGAAAGCCTGCTCTGTGTCCTCTGCTCCCCCTCCCGCCGAAGCTTCACGACAAACTCCTGGCAGCCCACATCAATCCCGCAGAAATCCAGCTTGAGCATCACAACCTCCTTTGGTTACGATGCCCCGTCGGCTCCCCGACCCTGTATCCCTCTCCTGCCGACCTTGCAAATACAGGCTCCAAAAGGGCCTCAGATTCTCTTCGGCATCGGAGAAGAGGGCGGGGATCTACGTTCAGGCTCTAAGGCCTCAGGGGCGGTCGGCCTCCCCGCCAACGGAACAACGAACCAAAACTGAAGATACAAGGGGCGGGGCTTGTCCCCGCCCGCGACGACGTACCGTCGATCACGCCGAGAGGCGGGCGGCCGCGAGGGCCGCCCCTACGGCCCGATGGCGACCGCGGGCCCGCCCCATGCACGGCGCCGCGCGCCCTGTCACTTGATGGATTTGAGGAGTTCCTTCGCGTCGCCGGCCTGCGGTCCATTGGGGTCGAGCTGCAGGTACTTCTCGAGGTCGCTCTTGGCCTCCGCTTTTTTCTTCAACTGGAGCGACGCCAGGCCGCGGTAGAAGTACCCGTCGGGCTCCTCGGGCTTGATCTTGACCGCGCGGTCGAATTGCTCCCAGGCTCCCGCCGCGTTCTTCTTGTTGAGGAGCACGATCCCCGCATTGACGAACACACCGGGATCCTTGATGCTCTCGGGGGGGACTTTTTCGAGAAGCGCTTTGCCCTCTTCGACGTTCCCCTTCTCGAGCTCCAGGTTGGCGAGCAGGAGGATCGTGTCCGTGTCCGCCGGATCCTTATCGACGGCCTTCTTCAACGTCGCGATCGCGTCGTCGAGCTTCTTCTCCCCGTAGTACGTCCGCGCGATCGCCCGCAGGATGATGGGGTTGTCGGGCACCGCGGCCAGCGCCTTGTCGTATTCGGCGCGCGCGCCCGCGTAGTCCTTCTGCTCGAGGAGTGCGTTGCCGTGCTCGAGAATCGGAATGATCTCCGCCTTCGTGTCCTTCGGCACGCCGGAGGCCGCGGCGGGGGGCGCCGGCGGCAGGGTCTCCAGCTTGATCTCCATCGGGGGGATCCGGGTCAGTTCCGAGAGGCTGACCGAGGTCTTGCGCGTCACGTACCCGGGCGCCGACACGTCCACGTCCCAGTCTCCGCTCGCGAAGCCGTAGTAGGCGAAGCGCCCCTTGGCATCCGTCTCGACCGTCGGCCCTTCCTTCCCCTTGAACTTGAACGCGAGCTGCGCCTTGGTGATTGGCTCCCCTTTCTCGTTGATCACCTTGCCGTCCAGGCGCGCCTTGCCTTTCCAGTCCTGCGCCGCCGCCGGCGCCGAACTTGCCAGCAGTCCGGCCGAGACAGCCAAGACAACGGCCAGTCCGACCGATCGATTCACGCCCATCGTCTCCTCCGCGAGCCCGAAAAACAAAAGGCCCGGCGGCACCCTGCCGCCGGGCCGGGATTCTAACTCGCGAACGAGACTAGAAGGAGACGCGTCCGGAGAACCGAACGATCCGGGGCGCCTGTGTCTCAAAGATGGTGTTGGTCCCGTTGACTTTGGAAGCCACGTTCAGCTGGGAGTTTCTCTGCGTGATCACGATGTCGTTTAAGACATTGAACATGTCAACCGCCAGCGTGGCGGAAATCGTGGAGGTGATCGGGATGTTCTTGTCCAGCCTCAGGTCGAGCTGATGCGCCCAGCCATACCGGTAGGCGTCGACAGCCGTTGCATAGACGCGGCCGCCCCCATCCCGGACGGCCGAATCGGCGATCCAGAAGGCGATGGGATAGCCCTGGCGCCCGTAGAAGGTGCCCGCGACGGTGAAGCCCAGCGGAAGCTGATAGGCCCCGCTGACGTTGAACTGCCACTTGGCTTGCAGGTTGACGTTTCCGAAGGACCCGCTGCCCCCGCCCGCGTTGGGAGCGAGAAGTCCTCCGTCCTCGCAAGCAGCCGGGACCGAGTCCTCGCCACTGTTGTAGAGCTTGTTGTTCGGGTCCACGCAGGCGCCTGGTCCGACATGCTGCTTGGCATTGTTGTAGGCGACGCTTCCCCGCATCATCCAGCCCTGGGAGAGACGCTTGTTGAGCGTCAGCTCCACGCCGTTGAACTCCTGCGTGTAGTCGGGGCGATTCGCGAAGAACACGCCCGGTGGAAGAGTGCCGTTGATGACGTAGACTGGAGCGAACACCGGCGTTCCGTCCGGCAAGGTCACCCTCGACCCATCTTTCCGGAGTGCTGCGTCGTGGTCGAGATGGTACGTCGGAATCGTGCCATCCACGCTGCGATAAGAGAAGTAGAAGTCCTTGTAGTGGCGGTACGTGTAGGCCAGGTCGACCGCGAAGTTCGCGAAGATCTCGTGCCCGATGCCCGCCACGATCTCGTCGGTTTTCTGCGATTTCAGATTCGGGTCGATGCTGTTGACCGAGACCGGCGAAGTCGGATTGGCCGGGTTGTAGTTGAGCGTTTTGATCAGCGCTGACGGGTCCGTATTCAACTCGCCCGGGTCGATGAGATTGTTCTTGTTCGCGTCGTTCCAAGGATAATACGCGTAGGCCACGCCCGGGATCGCCGAAAGCGAGCTGTTCGGATAGCTGCCGAGCTGGTTCGCGTAACGGGCGTAGGAGGCGCGGGCAAGCGTGCGTCGCTGCTCTCCGATCGCGTAGGTCACGCCGAACCGCGGAGAGACGTCCTGCCAGTGGATTCCGTCCCGTGCCGGCGCGCTCGCCGCGGGAAGGATGCTCGGATAAGTCGGGTTTGCATCGACGGAGGTTGCGAGTGCGGTGCCTCTCTGGTCGTCATACCGCAGGCCGGCGGAAATGGTCAGGCGGTCCGCTGTGATCGTGTCACTCGCGTAGCCGCTCCAATAAGTGACCTCCGTGCGGGCTTTGGACGGACGCAGGATGATCCCGCAGTCGGACAGTACTCCTGAAATGCTGCAGGTGCCTTGACCACCCGGTCCCGAAGCTCCTGCTTTCAAGGCGAACAAGCCGCCGCCAGGCCAGAGCGCCTGGCTGGTGATGCCGGTGTTGCGATAGGAGCCGCCTCCCTTGATCTCGTGGCCCAGGGAGCCCGTGTTGAAGAAGTAGTTGACGCTTCCCAGAACCTGGTGCTGGGGCCGCTTGAAGTACTGCGCGATGAAGCTGCCGCCGTACACGTTGTCCGAGGTGCGGAAAGTCTGTGCGTTGAGTCCGCCCTCCGGCACGAGTTGGAAGCCCTCGTCCAGGTAGGAGTAGAAGGCGTCCAGGACGAGGCTCGGATTGACGACGTGGTTGTCTTCGATCTTGTAGAGCGCCGTCGGGCCCTTCTGGTCCACCGTGGTCGGCGGGGGTCGCTGGATCGACGCGCTGCGTCCGAACTTCCTTTTGTCTCCCCGGAGGTAAAACCCGGTCAGGGCGTTGGAGGGAAGGACCTGCCAGTTCAGCTTCCCGTTGATGTCCTCGAGGGTTGTCTTGTCCGGAAAGTTCGTGACCGTCAGAAGGTCGATCTGCTGGCGCCCGTATGAGCCCCAGAGCCAGAGCCTGTCCTTCAAGACCGGGCCGCCAACCTCCAGGCCGTAGTCCTGGATGCCGGTGATCTGGCTTCCGACGAAACTCCCGCCGCCCGCCGCTGACTGCGCCTTCATTTCTTCGGTCAGAGCCGGGTGGGCCTGCCATGCCGGGTCGGTGATGAAAACACGGGCGGAGCCGTGGACGTCGTTCGTGCCGCGCTTGGTGACCATGTTGAGCGTGACGCCGGCGGTCGCGATGGCCGGATCGTTGCCGCCCGTGACGACCTGCATTTCCTGGAACGCGTCGAAGTCCCAGTACGTCGGGGAGGACGCGCCCGAGGCCATGTCGGAGACCGTCACGCCGTCTAAGTTCCAGGCGCCCTGAGTCGTCTGCGCGCCCTTGGCGACGAAGATCGACTGCTGGCCGCTCTGGTTGCCTCCGACATTCAGCCGGTCGATTTGCACGCCCGGGATTGTCTGCATGACGACCCAGGGATCGCGCGCGTTCGGGATCATGTCCATTTCGTTACGCGTGACTGTGGCACCCGTGCCGACCTTCTTGGTGTCCAGAAGGGGCGCCTCACCCGTGACCATGATGGCCGCTTCCACCTTGGTGAGCTTCATCGTCACGCGGATGTCCGTGTTGTGCCCCAGGTTGACGGAGATCCCCTTCTGGTCCACCGTGCTGAAGCTCGCGAGCTCGAACTTCAACCCGTACGATGTTCCCGGAGCGAGATTCAAGAAGTGAAACTCGCCACGGCTGTCGGTCGTGGTGACGAGAGTCGGGCCGCCGCCCGTGAGTGTGACCGTCACGCCCGGCAGAGTGCTGCCGTCCTCGGACACGACCCTCCCGTAAATGTTGCCGCTCTGCGCCTGCCCCAGCGCGAAGCCGGCCATCGCCAGCACGGCCAGGGCGACCAGAGCGGTCCTCAAGAACCTGTTGCCTGTCATTACCCCTCCTTCTCTTTCGCCCCCCAATCGGGCGGGTTGCGAACACACCTTCCACTGCCGGAAAGCTTTCTTCCTTCCTTGGCGAGACATCCTTGCATCAGAGTAGACCGCCTCGTGCCGAAAAATTTAGCAAGATAAAGGCCATTCCCGCCCCCGACGTAAGCGCTTGAAAAGACGAGTGATTTTGTAAGGCAGCCTATCCCTTTACAGCCTCTCGAATCAAGTTTTTGGATAATGATTCAAATTACCCATCAGGTCCGCTTCGCCGCTACGCTGCGCCCGGCGCGGTAACTCCCTCGACAGCTGGGATCGGGATGGGTTCAGCGTGCTTTCTTCGCCGGCCAACTTCCCGTCGCGCCTGCTACGATCGGAAGATGAGCCTCGATGTGAGCGTCTATCTCGACCGTCTGGAAACCGTCCGAGGCCGCCTTGCCGCCCTCGGAGCGGACGGCCTTTTCGCGACCCCTTCCTCCAACCTCTTCTACCTGACCGGCATCTCCTTCTCGCGGAGCGAGCGGCTGACGGCTCTGTTTCTCTTCCGGGATCGCGAGCCGGTGGTGGTGTGCCCGGCCTTCGAAGGAGACCGGATGCGCGGGATGTCGGCTGTCCGCGAAGTGCGCACCTGGGAAGAGACGGAGGATCCGTTCCGTCTTGCGGCCTCGTTGTTTCCGGCGGCGGGGGGCGTCCTGGCCGTCGAGCCCTCGACGGCCTTCGACGACGTGGAGCGCCTCCTTTCCGCGGGGCCCGGATGGAAGGCGCTCTCCGCAGCGCCTCTCTTCACGACGCTGCGGATGATCAAGACGTCCGAGGAGATCGCGGCGATCCGCCGCGCGATCGCGGTGGCGCTGCCGCGTTTCGAGAAGGCCTTCGGCGCCCTGCGTCCAGGAAGCCTCGAGGAAGACGTCTCCCACTTCTTCGGCGGCGAGAACGTCGTGCAATTCGGACCGTCTTCGGCGCTGCCGCATGGCGCTTCGGGCCCACGACCGCTCGCGAAGGACGAAGCCATCCTGATCGACGCCTGGGACAAACCCGAGGGGTATTACTACGACATCACACGCTCGACATTCTTCGGGGAACCTACGCCGGAGTACGGCAAGATCTGGGAGATCGTGCTGGAGGCGCAGACCGCGGCGATCGAGAAGGCCGCGCCGGGCGTGCCCTGCTTCGAGGTGGACGCCGCGGCGCGGCGCGTCATCGAGAAGGCGGGATATGGCGACTCCTTCACGCACCGTCTGGGTCACGGCCTGGGGATCGACGTCCACGAGCCTCCCTACATGGTCGGGCACGACGACACGGTCCTCGAGCCCGGGATGACCTTCACCTCCGAGCCCGGCATCTACCTTCCCGGCCGCTTCGGCGTCCGCATCGAGGACGACATCCTGGTCACCGCAAGGGGCGCAGAGTCGCTTTCGCCGCGAGTCACGCGCCTCGAGCCGATCCCTGCGTGAGGGTCGGGCCCGGAGACTCGGAGACACGGGGACACGGAGAATCCTCGGACCCCTTCTCCCCCCGTCCCCGCGTCCCCGCGCCCCCGCGTCCGTTCCTTTTCGTCCCGCTGCTCCTGGCGGCAGCGCTGCCCCTTCACGCGCAGGCGGAGGTCGAAGCGAGAAAGGCGGCCCTGGCGGCGGTTCGGGGCTCGCCGGCGCCGCTCGATGAAATCCTGGACGCCGACGGGCTCATCGAACGGCGCGCGGGAACCGAAGCCTGGCGGGGCCTGACGGAGAGACAGCGCGGCGCTCTGAGGGCGGTCGTGCGAGAGCGATTCGCCGCCATGCTCGCGCCGCCCCGCGGTGTCGCCGGGGATGTGGCCTGGTCCGAGCCTCTCGCAACCGGTCCCGGAGGAGTGGATGTCCTGGTGGGCGTCCGGCTGGCGGAGAAGACCCTCAAGACGAAGTGGCGGATGCGGCCCGACCGATCCTCCCGATGGCGGGTGAGCGACGTCGTCCTGTCAGACCCCGGAATTTCGCTCGCGGAAGCGACCCTCTCGACACTGGGGCCGCAGCCCGTGATCCGTCAGGACAGAATGCGGCGGACGCGCCGGGAAGTTCTGCCGGCCCTCGCCGCGCTCGCCGTGGTCGGGCTGGCCCTTCTCCTTGCATCTCCGCGGATCCGTCGTTCCCGCCGCTCGATCCTGTATCTGGCGGCGGCGGTTCCGGCGTTGCTCTTCGCGGCCGCGGCGTCGCTCGCGGCCGTCCGCATCGCTTCGGAGCCGTACGCCGTCCGCATCGCACCCGCCGCCGAGCCCTGGCGCAGGACGCAGGAGCTCGCGCTCGCCGCGCAACGCGAAGGGCGAGCCGCCGAAGCGCGCGGACTCTGGACGCGGGCGCTGGCCGCCGGAAGTCCTCGGGGACCGGCCGCCTACGAGATGGGGCTCGCGGCGAGAGAACGAGGCGACATCGAGACGGCGCGGGAGTTCTTCGAGAGCGCGATCGCCTCCCCGTCTCCCGCGCCAGGCGCGGCCCGGGAGCTCGCGACACTCGCGCTCGAATCCGGGAAATCCTCCGAGGCGGAGCGCTGGACCGAGGCCTACCTGGCGGCCGTGGGACCGGACCCCGACGCGTTGTGGCTCGAAGCCGTGGTCAAGACCAACCTGGGGAAAACGGACGAGGCCGTCGAAGCGATCGAGCGGGCGCGACGCTCGGCCGGCGGAGGCCCGAAGGCCGCGCAGCTGGAGGCGCAAATCCGGGCCCGCGCCTTCGACGCCGCCGGCGCGGTCGCCGCCCTGCGATCGCTCGCGCGAGAAGGGCGCCTGGACCGCCAGGCGTTGCGGCGAGACCCCGCCTATCTGCCCATTGCCACGGACCCGATCTGGGTGAGCTTTCTCAATGAGAAGGAGAGGCGATAGTCCATAGTCGATAGTTAACGACTGGCTCCCTGAACTATTGACTATTGACTATTGACTATCAACTTCACTTCAGTGAAGCCCGCAATGTCTTGTCGCCGGCGCCGCCGTAGAAGGCCACCAGCGCCGAGACCAGCGCCCGGGCAACCTGATCGCGATAGTCGCGCGTGACGAGAAGCCTGCGGTCATCAGGGTTGTTCAGGTTGCAGACCTCGACCAGGACGCGGGCAGGAATCCGGTTGTACCGCAGGATCGCCGGGACCCACTCGCGGCCGCCGCGGATGACGTTCGCACGGATGGGCTGGAAGGCGTGCAGGGGCAGTCCGGCGGCGCGGAAAGCGCGCACGATCTTCTCGGCCAGATCCCGCGAAACTCCCTCCGCCTTGATCCTCTCGCGGCGGGAAAACGAGACCTTCGGGGCCTCTTTCACCTCGCGCCGGGAGGAATAGACCGCGCCGCTCTTGTGGAACGTCTCTCGCAGGAATCGCTCGCCGGGGATATAGACCATCAATCCCCTCACGGCCGGGTGGAGCGAGTCGGCGTGGAGCGACACGAAGACCGTGCGGTCTTCCGAGCCGCCTTGCCTCTCCACGCCCCGCAGGACGGAGTTGGCCAGATACCACCGCAAATTCACGCCCGCGACGGGGTCTTCCAGCGGATAGGGGGGATGCGTCAGGACCCGCGCCGCGCGTGCGTCGGCGACGGCGTCGGAGGGCCGCCGTCGGCACGGGCTCTTGGCGTCCACCGTGGCGACGATCTGCGCCTTGGTGTGCTCGGACAGGAGCGCCTCGACGCGGCAGGCCAGGTCGTAGACGTACCGCGCCTCCTCGACTCCGTCCACGGCCGCGCCGATGTCCCGTCCTCCGTGCCCCGCGTCCAGCACGAACGTGACGCCGGCCAGGTCTGCCGCCCGGACGCGATTGACGAACTGTTCGGCCTCCAGCCGGGATTTCTCCTCCGCGATGCGGGCGGGGTCATCCGGCGGACGGAACTCCGGAGCGAGGTCCTCGACGGGGATCTTGACGGCGAAGTCGGCCGGGATCGCCCGCACGTTCGCGATGCCGTTCCTCTCCGCGATCTCGGCGGCCTTGGCCGTGACGTCCTCGGCGTGCAGCCGCCCGGTGAAGCGGATGACGACCGAGGAGTAGAGGGCCTCCCCCTTTTTCAGCCGGTAGACGGCGTAACGCCCCTTCTCGTCGTGGCCGAACTCGAGCGGAGACTCCGGGGCCGCGGCCGCCGCCGCGCCGCGGAAGGCCGGCAGCAGAAGGCGCGCCGGGATCCGCACCGCCTGGCCCGGCTCGGTCGGAAGCGCCGCGACCCCGGACTCCTCCCGGATCGAGCGGTAGTTCGATCCGTCTCCGGTAAACCATTCGGCGATCCTCCACAGGCTCTCCGGGTGTCCGGCGGGCGCCGTCACGACGTGCGTCCAACCCTTCGCGTCGCCGTGGTCGCCCGGGAAGAGGGCCTCCATGGCGATGCGCCGGTAGTTGTCCGAGAGCAGCCGGTAGGGGACTCGGACGAAGACGTCCTTGCGCAGCAGGTTCATGCCGGCGTTGCCTGCCAGGATGTCCTTCTTCGTCGCCGCGTCGTCGGTGAACCGGCGCGCGAAGGCGTCCAGGGATTCTCCCGGCAAGGGCCGCGCCGCGAGGAAGACCGCCTCGTTCTCCTCGATCGAGACGCTCAGCTCCGGTGAGATGGCGACGGTCTTTCTTGTCTCGGCCGCCTCCAGTGCGGTCGAGACGCCGAGAATGCCAGGGAAAACGAGGGTTCGTAAAACGTAAAACGTAAAACGTAAAACGGAGCCCTCGAAAAGAGGCGGCCGGCCACATTTCACGTTTGACGTTTTACGTTTCACGGCTCTTGACGGATTCCGGGCGGCGGGTCGTCGGGGAAGGCGACGGCGCGCTCGAACGCCCGAGCAGCGGCGAAAAGAGTCTCCTCACCGAAACGCCGGGCCATGATCTGGATTCCCAGGGGGAGGCCGTCGCGGGAGAGTCCCGACGGCACAGAGATGGCTGGGAGGCCGGCGAGCGATGCAGGGACCGTGAACACGTCGGAGAGATACATGGTGAGCGGATCGTCCACTTTCTCCCCCAGGCGGAAGGCGGGAGTCGGGATGGTCGGGCAGACCATGACGTCCACCCCTTCAAACGCCCGCTCGAAGTCCTCCAGCAAGAGCTGCCGCGCCCGCATCGCGCGGCCGTAATACGCCTCGTAGTAGCCCGCCGACAATGCAAAGGTGCCGAGCAGGATGCGCCGCTTGACCTCGGGTCCGAAGCCGGCGGTCCGGCTCTCGACGTAGAGCGACAGCAGGCTCGAGTCGTCCCGCCGCGGTCCGTAGCGCACGCCGTCGAATCGGGCCAGGTTCGACGAGGCTTCGGCGCTCGCGACGACGTAGTAGATGGCGATGGCCGCCGGAGCCCGCGGTACGGAGATGTCACGAACGTGGGCCCCGGCGTCCCGGAACGCGCCTCGGGCGAGGAGGAGATTCGCCGCGACCTCGGCGTCGAGGCCCTCCACCTGCGCCTCCGCCAGGAAGCCCACCTCGAGGCCCGCGACGCCGCGCTCGAGAGCTCCCTCCGGGTCTCCCACCGGCTGGCGAGAGGTCGTCGAGTCGAGCGGGTCCTCTCCTGCGAGCACGTGGTAGAGCCGCGCGGTGTCGGAAACGCTGTGGGAGAGCGGGCCAATTTGATCGAGGGAGGACGCGAAGGCGACCAGGCCGTAGCGCGACACCCGGCCGTAGGTCGGCTTGAGGCCGACGATCCCGCAGCAGGCGGCCGGTTGCCGGATGGAGCCCCCGGTGTCCGACCCGAGCCCCGCCGGAACCATGCCGGCCGAAACCGCGGCGGCGCTCCCGCCGGACGACCCGCCGGGGATGCGCTCGAGGTCCCAGGGGTTGCGCGTCGGGTAAAACGCGCTGTTCTCGGTGGAAGAGCCCATCGCGAACTCGTCCATGTTTGTCCGCCCGACGAAGACGGCCCCTTCCTGCCGCAACCGCGCGATAGCCGTCGCGTCGCCGGGAGGACGGAATCCTTCGAGGATCCTGGAGGCGCACGTCGCCGTTCTTCCCGACACCCACATGTTGTCCTTGACGGCGACCGGCACGCCGGCGAGCGCGAGCTTCTCCCCCGCCGCCACGCGTGCGTCGGCCGCGCGCGCTTCCGCCAGAGCCTGCTCGGCGGTCACCTCCAGGAACGCGTGGACCCTTGGTTCCAGCGCTGAAATGCTCGCAAGCGCCTCTTGCGCGACCTCGACCGCCGACCGGCGGCCCGAAGAGACGTCCGCCGCGATCGAGACGGCCCCGACGCGCTTCTCCGTCAAGGCCCGTCCGGTCTGGGCGACATCCGGCTCGAGGAGCCGCGTCGCCTCCCGATCACGAGTCTGCCCCCGGAATCCTCACGGTTTGGCCTGGCCCACGACTCGGGGAACCGCCCCGTGGTCATGGAGGAGCTTCGGCGAGTTCTCCTCGAGAGCCTCCCGGCCTCTACCCGGAAGCTCCCGGTCCTCGCGCAGCGGCGTGGCGGTGACGTCGGGATCTCTCCGGGGCTCCTCCCGGATCTCCTTCAACTGGTCGATATAGGAGAGAATGCGGCCCAGTTGCTGCGTCAGCGCCGGAAGGTCTTCGTCGGGCACACGAAGCCGGGCAAGCGCGGCCACATGGCGGACGACCTCCGCGCTGACCGGAGAGGGTTCGGGGGGCATGCCGACAATTGTAAGGCTTTCCCGGAGTCTTTCCGAACAGGAACAAGCTTTCTGATTCCACGGCCGAAGAAACTCGGTGCTGTCCGGCACGCAGGAGCGGCCCGGGCGGTCGCGCTCGTCCGGCGGCCCGAGCTGCGCGCCCTGCGATCGATCGCTTCCCGCCTGGGCGAAACGGTCTGGATCGTCGGAGGCGCCGCCCGCGACCTGCTGCTCGGACGAGGCGTGCCCGAGGTGGACGCGGCGGTCTCCGGGAACCTCGAGGGGGTCGCCGCCGGCATGGAGGAGGAGGGATTCGGGCGCGCGGTGCCGCTGTCGAAACGCCCTCCTCGCGTCTTCCGCGTCGCCGGCCGACGCGAGGTGGATCTGGCCGAGATCGAAGGTTCCTCGATCGAAGAGGACCTGCGGCGCCGGGACTTCACGGTCAACGCGATGGCTTTCGATCTGACGCAAGGCCGATGGATCGATCCGTTCGGCGGTCGTCGAGACCTCACGGCGAAGCGCCTGCGGCTGGTCTCCGAGCGCAACCTGGAGGACGACCCCCTGCGCGTTCTCCGAGCGGCCCGCTTCATCGCGACACACGGCCTGGAGCCCGATGACGCGACATCGAGGGCCAGCCGCCGGGCGGCTCCAGGCCTGGCCCGGGTGGCGTCGGAGCGGGTCCGCGCCGAGTGGGTCAAGCTCGTCGAGGCGCCTCGAGTCAGATCGGCGATCGTTTGGTCGGGCCGGGTGGGCGCGCTCGGACCGGCGCTCGGCCTCGCCGCCGCACAGGCGAGCAAGCTGCAGCGAGTGGCCGGCCGCTTTGACGCCCTGGCGATCCGACGTCTTCCGCCAGAGAGCCGGCGGCCGGTGCGCCTGGCCCTTCTGTGCGCGCAGATCGGTCTCGCCGGCGTCGAGTCCGTCGCCTGGCTCGCCGCCCGTCGATACGGTCGCGCGGAGTCGGGCGAGATCGGCGCGTTGCTCGACCTCGCGTCGAGTGCCCGTCGGGCCGGCGAGGCCCGGAGCCAGTGGGCGTGGGTGCGCGACGCGGCGGACCGGGCGCCGGAGACCCTGGCGCTCTTCACCGTGCTGTTTCCGGGGCAGCTCGACCGAGCCCGGGCGCTGCGTGTGCGGTGGCGCCGGCGGCGGCGTCGGCGGCCGCGCGTGACCGGCGCCGACGTGCTCGCATGGCTTGGGATTCCTCCCGGCCCGGAGGTCGGAAAGCTCCTTGAGGAGCTCGACATCGAAGTCCTGCGGGGCGCCGTCAGGTCGCGAGGACAGGCCCGCACCTGGCTGTCCGGACAGGTCAAAGAAGCGCCGAGACCGCTATAATTCGCTCTCCTTGACGCTCACTGACCTTCTCAAGTTCACGGCGAGGAAGGAGGCCTCAGACCTCCACCTGATGCCGATGCGGCCCCCCTTGCTGCGGCTGAAGGGGCGGCTCATTCCGGTCAACACGGAAGTCCTGCAGACCGAAGACCTCGAGAAGATGCTTCTGGAGATCCTGACCCCGGCTCAGAGGGAGCGTCTCGAGCAGAACCAGTCGGTGGACATCGGCTATGGCTTGTCGGGCGTAGCCCGCTTCCGCGCGAACTTCTACATCCAAAGGGGCTCGCTGGCCGGCGCGTTCCGGCGAATCCCGTTCCGGATCCGACGTGCCGAAGAGCTCGGCCTGCCCGAGATCGTCGAGACCTTCTCCCGGATCCCGGCCGGGCTCATTATCATCACCGGCCCGACGGGCTCGGGCAAATCCACGACTCTCGCCGCGGTCATTCAGTCGATCGTCGAGACTCGCCCCGTCCACGTCGTCACGATCGAGGATCCCATCGAGTACCTCTTCCCGCCGGGGAAGGCCGCGGTCTCGCAGCGGGAGGTTGGGACGGACACTCCCAGCTTTCCCGAGGCCTTGAAGAACGTGATGCGCCAGGATCCGGACGTGATCATGATCGGCGAGATGCGGGAGTGGCAGACCATTCAGACCGCCATCACGGCCGCCGAGACCGGGCACCTGGTGTTCTCGACCCTCCACACCAACAGCGCCGGTCAGTCCATCGACCGGGTCATCGACAGTTGCCCTCCCGGCCAGCAGCAGCAACTTCGATCCCAGCTCGCACTCGTGCTCCGCGCGATCATCTCCATGAAGTTGATCGAGAAGTCCGACGGGTCGGGTTTGATCCCGGCCTGCGAGGTGCTGGTCAACTCCCCCAAGATCGGACGGCACATCGAGCTTGGCGAGACCAAGGAGATCCTGGCCGAGCTCGAGTCGTCCGTCTCCTACTATCGGATGCAGTCTATGAACCAGTCGCTCATCGCGCTGCTGGTCAACGGAAGAATCACCTACAGGCGGGCGATGGAGCTTTCGACGGATCCCGAAGACCTGTCGCTCAAGCTCCGGAAGCTCTTTCCTCAGATCGAGGATTCTCAACGAGGAGGCTCCATGTCGTCGGACAACGATTTTTCGGCAATCGTCCAGTTGATGGACGTCAAGCACCTCTACGAGGAGCAGGACGAGAAGTGGAAGCTTCGCCTCGCGGAGAAGGACGCCGAGATCAACCGCCTCAACGAGCAACTCAACGAGGCGCAGCTGAAGTGGGAGGGGGGCGGCGAGACCCGAGCGGGGCTCGAGGAGGAGATCGGCCGCCTGAAATCGGAGAACGAAAGGCTCCAGCGCGATCAGCAGTCGAAAATCGCCCAGTTGAACGAGCGTATCCGGGAGCTCAACCAGCGAGTGTTGACCGCCGAGCAGCCCCCTCGCGTCGCGCAGGGTTTCTTCAAGAAATAGCTCTCAGCTTTCGGCTGACTGGTGACAGCTTGCGGCTCGCGAGCGACGCGACCATCGCTCCCGCCGCCGCGCCCGCGACGTCCGCCGCGACGTCGCCTCCCTCCATCGAGCGCCCGGGGATCCAGTCCTGGTGTACCTCGTCGGCCACGCCCCACACGGCCGCCGCTCCCACGATTGCCAGCACCCGGGCGAAAGAAAACCCCGCCCGGCCAGCCCAGCGGACTGCGCGATAGAGCAGGAACGCCTCCACGCCGTACAGCCCGAAATGAACGACCTTGTCGAAGTTCGGGATCCCCGAGACGATCGGGATCGGCGGCGGCTTGGGCCACGACGTCAGGGCGAGAAGAAACAATCCCCAGCCGACGGCCTGTCGGCGAGCCGCTTTCAGGCTTTGAGTCCCCGACGCGGGGACGTGGGGAGTCGGAGACGCGGTGACCGGATCAACAGGAAACGCTCGTCGCCGCGTCACCGCACCACCGCGTCGCCTCCGGCTACTCCCCCCTCTTCGTAGGGCCCGTTCGGCTGGGTCCCTTGGAAGGGGCCTGACGGCCGGGCCGGGAGGCCTTTCCGCCCCGCGGAAGTTTGGGGGCCTTCGGAGACTTCTTCGGAGCGGCCTCCGAGGCCTCCTCGGCTTCCTCCGCTTCCGGCTTCCGTTTTCGCACCGTCTCGACGCGCCCGCCGCCGGCCCGCCGCGCTCGCTCGGCGAGGGACTCCTTGCGAGGCGCCTTCTCCTTCGGCTCGAACCGGTAGTCCACGAACTCCAGGATGGCGGCCTCCGCGCTGTCTCCGCGGCGAGCGCCGAGGCGAAGGATCCGCGTGTAGCCGCCGGGGCGGTCCACGAACCGCGGCGCGATCTTCTCGAACACTTTCTTGACGGTCGTCCGGTCGGGGATCCACTGAGCCACCCTGCGTCGCGCCGCCAGGCCGTCGCTCTTGGCGACCGTGATCAGGCGCTCCGCGAGCGGGCGAAGCTCCTTGGCCTTGCTCAGCGTCGTCTGGATGCGCTCGTGCGTCATCAGGGACGCCAGCTGGTTGGAGAACATCGCCAGACGGTGGGACGTCGTTCGCCGGAGCTTGCGCCCGGCCCGGTTGTGCATCATGGCGTCTATTCGCTCCTGGCTTCGGCGGCCTCGAGCTGCATTCCGAGCGAAAGCCCCATCGGGCGCAGGATGTCCCGGATCTCGTTCAAGGACTTCCGCCCGAAATTCTTGGTCTCGAGCATGTCCTTCTCCGTTTTCTGCACGAGGTCCCGGATGGTCCGGATGCCGGCGTTCTTGAGGCAGTTCGCGCTCCGGACGGAGAGCTCGAGCTCGTCCACCGAGCGATTGAGGTACTCCGCGAGGTTCTCCGGCAGCTCGCCCTCCGCGGCGCCCTCGAGCGCCGTCTCGTGCTCGGCGTTGACGAAGATGGTCAGGTGATCGCGCAGGAGTGTCGCGGCGAGCCCGACGGCATCGACCGGAGAGACGGTTCCGTTGGTCCAGACTTCCAGGACCAGCCGGTCATAGTCCGTGGCCTGGCCGATGCGCGCCGCCTCGACGTGGTAGTTGACGCGGCGCACAGGGGAGTGGACCGAGTCGATCGGGATGTAGCCGATTCCCATGTCCTCGTCGAAGTTCTTGTCGGCCGACACGTAGCCCCGCCCGATCGAGACACGCATCTCCGCCTGGAGCCGGCCGTTCTCCGAGAGCGTCGCGATCGGCGCTTCCGGCTCGAGGACTTCGATCGTCGAGTCTCCCTGCAGGTCGGCGGCGGTCACCTTCCCCTTGCGCTCGACGTCGAGTGTCAGGATCTTCTCCTCGGTCGTGTGCATCTTGATCGGGATCTGCTTCAGGTTCAGGATGATGTCCGTCACGTCCTCGACGACTCCCGGGAGCGAGGAGAATTCGTGCAGGACCCCTTCGATCTTGACCGCGGTGATCGCGGCCCCCTCGATCGAGGAGAGGAGCACCCGCCGCAGAGCGTTGCCCACCGTCGTCCCGAACCCCCGCTCGAAGGGCTGGGCGTAGAACTTTCCGTAGGTCGTCGACAGCGTCTCGTTCTCGACCTCGAGCCGCTTCGGTTTCTGAAATCCTTTCCAGAGTGTCATGGTTCTTCTTCCTCCGTCCTCATCGGACGATTTGTTACTTCGAATAGAGCTCGACGATCAGCTGCTCCTGGATCGGGAGCTTGATGTCTTCGCGCTTGGGCAGCTCGACGACCGTTCCCGAGAAGGCCTCGGGAGACAGGTCGAGCCAGCCCGGCACGCCCCGCGCCCGCGCCGTTTCGACGGATGCCTTGATCTGCTCGTTGACGCGGCTCTTCTCCTTGATCGAGACCACCTGGCCCTTGCCGACGCGGTAGGACGGGATCGAAACCTTGCGTGCGTTGACCGTGACGTGCCCGTGCCGCACGAGCTGGCGCGCTTGGGCGCGCGAGGCCGCAAAGCCCAGGGCGTAGACGACGTTGTCGAGCCGACGCTCGAGCTCCTCGAGCAGGTTCGATCCCGTGATGCCCTTGCGCCGCTCCGCCCTGGCGAAGGTGAGCCGGAACTGGCTCTCGAGCAGGCCGTAGATCCGTTTGACCTTCTGCTTCTCACGGAGCTGGATGCCGTAGCCCAGTAGCTTGCTGCGCCGGCGGCCGTGCTGCCCCGGCGGGTAGTTGCGGCGCTCGATGGCGCACTTGTCCTTGAAACAGCGGTCCCCTTTCAGGAACAGCTTCATCCCTTCGCGCCGGCAGAGCCGGCAAACCGACTCGGTGTATCGAGCCACTGTGACTTTCCTCCAGGTCCCTCGTTTGTTTACGTCCTTCCTCCCGGCCAGGACCCGTGAGCCGGTTTACAGACGA
>JBKPBH010000186.1:0-11720 GCA_046726795.1 Acidobacteriota bacterium | reverse complement strand
GCCCCCGCGCCCGGCCCGCCGGCCGGCCGCCCGCCGCCCCCGCCGGCAGACCCGGCCCGCGACCCCATGACGGAGAGGCCGGCCTTCACCCTCGGAGTCGAGGAGGAGTTCCAGATCATCGATCCGGAGACGCGGCAGCTCCGATCGCACGTCCAACAGATCCTGGAAGAGGGCCGGCTCATCCTGAAGGAGCGCGTCAAGCCGGAAATGCACCAGTCGGTCATCGAGCTCGGGACCGGGATCTGCAAGGACGTCGCGGAAGTCCGGCGCGACGTCACCGAGATGCGGGCGGAGATCATCCGGCTGGCCGCGCGAACAGGCATGCGCGTGGCCGCGGCCGGGACGCACCCCTTCTCCAACTGGGCCGACCAGCAGATCTTCCCCGATCCGCGCTACGACCAGGTCGTCGAGGAGATGCAGCTGCTGGCGCGCGCCAACCTGATCTTCGGCCTGCACGTGCATGTCGGCATCAAGGACCGCTCGACCGCCTTCCAGATCTTGAACGAAGCCTGCTACTTCCTCCCGCATCTGCTGGCGCTCTCGACGAACTCTCCCTTCTGGCTGGGGCGCAACAGCGGCCTGAAGAGCTTCCGCACGAAGGTCTTCGACCGCTTCCCCCGGACGTCAATCCCCGAGTACTTCGAGTCGCCCGCGGAGTTCGACGAGTTCGTCCGGATTCTGGTCCAGACCCGCTGCATCGACAACGGCAAGAAGATCTGGTGGGATGTGCGGCCTCACCCCTTCTTCGAGACGATCGAGTTCCGCGTCTGCGACATTCCGATGCGCCTGGACGAGACGGTGACGATCGCGGCCCTCATCCAGGCGATCTGCGTGAAGCTCTACAAGCTGCGCCTGCAGAACATCGGGTGGCGGCGGTATCGCCGCGCGCTGATCCTGGAGAACAAGTGGCGCGCCAGCCGCTACGGGATCGACGGGAAGCTGATCGACTTCGGCAAGGAAGAGGAGGTCCCGTTCCGGGAGCTCGCCCGGGAGATGCTCCAGTTCGTGGACGACGTCGTGGACGAATTGGGTTCCCGCCGGGAGGTCGAGCGGGTAAACTGGATCCTCGAGAACGGAACCGGCGCCGACCGGCAGCTGCGTGTTTACGAGGAGACAGGAGATCTGATGAAGGTGGTCGACTACATCTGCGAGGAAACGAGCCACGGCCTCCCCGAGAGCGCCCGGCCGATCCTCGCTGCTTCGTCCTGAAGGGGCGTGGCATGCAGAACCTGACTGAGTTGAAAGCCGACTACGCCGAGGACCTCGTCCCGGGAGCGCGCAACGCCGTTCGGACGTGCCTGCGCATCCAGCCCCGCGAACGCGTGACGCTCGTGACCGACCTCGAGACCGAGGAGATCGGAGCGAGCCTCGCCGGCGAGGCGCGCCAGGCCGGCGCCGAGCTGGACGTCCACGTGATGGAGGACTACGGGCTGCGGCCGATGCTCCATCTGCCGGAGCCGATCCGCGAATCCCTGGAGCGCGCCGATGTCTCGATCTACGCGGGCCAGCCCAAGGCCGGCGAGCTCGCATTCCGGCGCGAGCTCACCCGCGTCGTCGACCGCCGCCACATCCGCCACGCCCACATGGTGTCGATCTCCCGGCGGATCATGTGCGAGGCGATGCGCGCCGACTTCAACGAGGTGGACGCGATCTCCCGCCGTGTCCACGGCCGCGCCGAGAAGGCCTCGAAGATCGTGGCGCGCTCGCGGACCGGCTCGTACCTCGAGGCCAGCTTCGACCCGGAGATCAAGTGGCTGAAGACCTCCGGCATCATCTCGACGGCGAAGTGGGGAAACCTGCCGGGCGGAGAGGTGTTGACCGCGCCGGCGAGGGTCGACGGCGTGTACGTCGCCGATGGCGTCGTCGGCGATTACCTGTGCGCGCGCTACGGCGACTTGAAGGAGACCCCGTTGTCGGTGACGATCGAGGACAGCCGCATCGCGGAGATCCGCTGCCAGAACCAGAACCTCGTCAACGACTTCCGCGCCTACACCTCGACGGACGAGAACTCCAACCGCGTCGGGGAGTTCGCTATCGGCACCAACATCGCCGTCTCGAACGTCATCGGGAACATCCTCCAGGACGAGAAGCTCCCGACGCTTCACCTCGCCTTCGGCCACCCTTACTCCGAGCACACGGGCGCCGCGTGGTCGTCCACGACGCACATCGACATCGTCGGCCGCCACTTCGACATCTGGTTCGACGGCGACCAGGTCATGGCCGACGGGCGCTTCCTCATCTAGGTGTTAGGTGTTAGGTGTTAGGGAAGGGGGCTCTGGTCCCGACCACCTACGACCTAACACCTACCACCTCGCGCGCCGCGCGTGATCGCCGAGCTTCGGCGCGCTTACAACGCCGCCTACACCGATTCGAAATACCTTGCGTATCACGCGCGTCTCGAGGAAGAGGCGGGCTGCGGGATCCCCTTCCGCCTGGCGGAGACTCCGGTCTTCCTGCCGCCGGAGCTGCGCGACGAGATGGTCGCGGCGTCGCTCGAGATCTGGCGGCAGCTGACCGAGCCTCGGGCTCTCGAGCGCTCGAAGTCCGCCGTGCCCCAGGAGTTCGAGGTACCGGACTGCGACGAGAGGCCGGTCTTCGCCGTAACGGACTTCGCGGTGACCCGTGCTTCGGGAGGGCGGCTCGAGCCGAAGTTGATCGAGCTGCAGGGCTTCCCCTCGCTGTACGCCTTTCAGGTCTTCCAGTCGCGGGCGCTGGCGGACCTGGCCGCCGCGGCCGGATCGCTCGACTTCTTCCTCTCGGGGCTCGATTTCGAGAGTTACCGCCGCGTCGTCGGCGAAGCGGTCCTGGCAGGCCTGCCGCGGGAGAACGTCGTGCTCCTCGACATCGATCCGCCCCACCAGAAGACCTACGTGGACTTCGCCTTCACCCAGAAGCTCTGGGGCGTGCGCGCCGTCTGTCCGACGAAAGTCGAGAAACGCGGCCGCGAGCTCTGGTACGACCGCGACGGGAAGAAGACCCGGATCCTGCGGATCTACAACCGCGTGATCTTCGACGAGCTCGCGCACAGGAAGCTCGCGCTCCCCTTCGACTTCCGGGAGCCGCTCGCGGTCTCCTGGGCGGGCCACCCCAACTGGTACTTCCGCTGGTCCAAGCACGCCCTGCCGTCGCTCGACCACCCCTCGGTGCCGGAGGCCCATTTCCTTTCAGATCTCGTGACGGCGCCGACGGACCTGGAGAACTGGGTCTTGAAGCCGCTCTTCTCCTTCGCCGGCGGAGGCGTCCACGTCGACGTGACGACTTCCGACCTCGAGGCCGTGCCCGCCGCGGATAAGCCGCGCACGCTCCTGATGCGCAAGGTCGAGTACGCGCCGGTCATCGAGACGACCGACGGCAACTCTTCGAAGGTCGAGGTCCGGATCCTGTTCATCTGGAAGGACGGGCAGCCCCTGCCCGTCACCACGCTCGCCCGCCTGTCGCAGGGCAAGATGATGGGCGTCTCCTTCAACAGGGACCGGACCTGGGTCGGCTCTTCCGGATGCCTCTGGCCGGATCAAGACCGAGTTCCAGAATTCAGGCCTCTCCGAAACAAGGTGGAGTTACCGTGAGCTGGAAGCTTCAGCGCCCCTCGAAGAGCCGAGCGAGAAAATCGTCGTATTCCTCGGGCTTGTCGGTCAAGCGCAACCCGAATCCAAAGGAGCGTGCCTGGGCGGTGGCCGCGGCGCTCCTCACGACCCTTCCCTTGAGATGGAGCTTCCGGCCTCCCGGCAGGCTCAACGTCAGATTCAACGCGGGTCCGACACTCGGGGGCCGCGAGGCGCGCACGAACAGGCCGCTCCCGGAAATGTCGCCCGTCACGCCGGTGCCCTGCGCCCCTTCCTGATCGAAGTCCACGGTCATCTCGACCTGGCGCCGGGGAGCCGTCCGCTTCTTGAGGAGTCCGGCGTGCGTCGCGAAGAGGCGCCGCGCCCGGCTCTCGCGCCCGCCGGAGAGAGGACTCCTCAGCCGAACCGAACCGGGAGTCTCACTCCAGGCTCCCAAAACGCCCTCGGCGGATCCTCCGACCTGCGCCGGCAAGATGCCTGCCGGCGTCTCGACCCCTGAGATCACGGCAGTCACAACGCCGCCGTCCACGGGAACGAGGCTGCGGAGGCGCACGGGAAATACCTCCTCGTCCCGCTTTCCGAGGGCGTTCCACTGACTCGATAGGAATTCGGGCGCGACGGCCCCCTCGAACCAGAAGCGGACATGGCCGGCCGGCGTCACGATGACGGGCTGCAAATACTCCAGGCCCGCGTCGTCCGCCGGGAAGCAGAACCCGAAAAACCGGCTCGAATCGGGAAGAAGGAATTCGGTTGCAGCGAGGAAAATCTCCTCGTCCAACCGCGACAGGGAATCCCGCGCCTCGGCGACCACGACGGTCTCCGCTCCGCTTCCCGCCTCGTACCGCCAGACGGGGGCCGCCGCCAGATCCTCGACGGTCAGGCTGTCGAGACGTTTCATCGCGCGAAAACATTACCCCAGGATTCTCCGGGAGCGCACGCCATAACGCGACGCCACGGGCCAGCGGTGCCGTGCCGGCGGCAATCAGTTATCCTCTTTGCCCCATGCCGATCTACGAGTACCGCTGCCGCGGCTGTGAATCCCGCTTCGAGCGGTTCGTGAGCGGAAAATCGCGCGTGTCGTGTCCCCGATGCGAGGGCGCCCGCGTGGAGCGGCTGCTCTCGGTCTTCGCCGTGTCTCACGGCACAACCCGAGCTTCGACCGAGCCGGCCGGCGCCTGCGGGTCCTGCGGCGACCCTCGCGGGCCCGGGGCCTGCTCGATGAACTGAGTCCCGAAATGACCCTCTCCGCCGGCTCGCGCCTGGGCCCGTACGAAGTCCTCGGTCCGATCGGCGCCGGGGGAATGGGGGAGGTCTATCGAGCGAGGGACACGCGATTGGGACGGGAAATTGCGATCAAGGTCCTGCCCTCCGAGGTCTCTTCCGATCCCGATCGCCTGAGCCGCTTCGAGCAGGAGGCCCGATCGGCTTCCGCGCTGAACCACCCCAACATCGTCACGGTCCATGACGTCGGGAGCGCCGACGGCGTCGCCTACATCGCGATGGAACTGGTCGAAGGAAAGACGCTGCGCGAGCTTCTGCTGACGGGCGCCCTTTCGACCAAACAGATCCTGCGCATCGGGTCGCAGGTGGCCGAGGGGCTCGCTCGGGCGCATTCGGTGGGAATCGTGCATCGGGATCTGAAGCCCGAGAACCTGATGATCTCGCGCGACGGGCTCGTCAAGATCCTCGATTTCGGCCTGGCGAAGCTGAGCGAGCCGGAAACGGGCGGGCTCTCGTCGATGCCGACGTCCGCGCGGGAGCGGACGCAGCCCGGCTCGGTCCTCGGCACCGTCGGTTACATGTCGCCGGAACAGGCGAGCGGCCAGCCGGTCGATTTCCGGACGGATCAGTTTTCGCTTGGCTCGATCCTCTACGAGATGGCCACGGGCCGAAAGGCGTTTCAGCGTGAGAACGCGGTGGACACCCTCTCCGCCATCCTTCACGAGGAGCCGGCCCCGATCGCTTCGGTCACTCCGCAGGCGCCGGCGCCGTTGCGCTGGATCGTGGAGCGCTGCCTCGCCAAGGAGCCCGACGAGCGTTATGCCTCCACGCGCGACCTGGCGCGGGAGCTCGGAACCGTCCGCGACCACCTGTCGGAAGCCGGTGTCTCGGGAGAGATGGCAAGCGCGGTTGCACGACCGCGCCGTCCGCGTTTGGCGGCAGTTCCGCTTCTTCTCGCCGTGATCGCGGCGGCGCTCTCCGGCACCTTTCTGCTGGGAAAGAGAGTGGGCAAGCCTCCGCTTCATTCTTTCCGGCGGCTGACATTCCGCGCGGGCACCGTCTACTCGGCGCGTTTTGCGCCCGATGGCCAGACCATCGTCTACGACGCCGCCTGGGAAAAGAACCCTCTGGAGATCTTCTCGAGCCGTCTGGAGGGCCCCGAGTCGCGCTCGCTCGGATTGGAGGCTGCTCTCTTTTCCGTTTCCTCCGCCGGAGAACTTGCGGTGGCGGTCTCGCCCCGAAGGATTCCTTCCGGGGCCGTCGGCACGCTCGCTCGCGTTCCGGTCGCCGGGGGCGCTCCCCGCGAGCTTCTTCGAGACGTCGTCTGCGCCGATTGGTCCGCGGACGGAAAACTTCTCGCCGTCGTCCGCCAGGTCGCCGCCGCGAATCGCCTCGAGTACCCGCCGGGAACCCTGCTCTTCGAAACGAACGGGCAGATCTCCGATCCGCGCGTCTCACCGGGGGGAGACTCCGTCGCCTTCATCGAGCATCCGTTGCTCGGCGACACGGCCGGATCCGTGCTCCTGGTGGACCGTTCAGGACACAAGCGGCTGCTCTCCACAGGATGGCCCGATGCGGGCGGGCTCGCTTGGGCGCCTGGCGGCAGGGAAATCTGGTTCACGGCCTCGAAGGTCGGCTGGGCTCGTTCCTTACTGGCCGTCACGCCGGAAGGAAAGATGCGGGAGATCGAGCGCGCGCCGGGAGGCTTCTTCCTGCAGGACGTCTCGCGCGACGGAAAAGTCTTGATCGACCATCAGGTCCATCGCGCCGGCATCGTCGGAAGGATCGCCGGAGAATCCCGGGAACGGGAGCTCTCGTGGCTCGACTACTCGTTTCTCCGAGATCTTTCCGAGGACGGCACGACGCTCCTCTTCGACGAGCAAGGGCAAGGCGGAGGCGCCGAAAACTCCGTCTATGTCCGTAAGACTGACGGCTCTGCCGCGATCCGCCTCGGAGAGGGTGTTGCTCAGGCCTTCTCGCCGGATGGCAAGTGGGCGGTCACCCTGACCCAGAGTCCCAGCCGGCTTCGACTGCTGCCGACGGGACCGGGGGAGGCGAGGGACCTCACAGAGCGGGGTCTGGCCTATCAATTCGGGGCGAGATTCCTCCCGGACGGCCGACATGTCATCTTCCGAGCGAGCGAAGCCGGGCACGGCCTGCGGTACTACTTGCAGGCTCTGGAGGCGGGCAAGCCTCATTCTTTCTCTCCGGAAGGCGTCAGCGGGGCTGTAGCGGTGACGCCGGACGGCCGCTTCGTCTGCGGCATCGGCGCGGACGGCCGCCCCCTTCTCTTTCCCGTTGACGGCGGCCCGCCGCGTCCGTTCGACGGGCTCGAGCCGGGCGATGTTCCGCTCCGGTGGAGCCCCGACGGAAAGACTCTCTACGTGCGAAACGGCTCCCTTCCCGCCAGGCTTTATCGGATCGACACTTCCTCGAACAAGCGAGAGCTCTGGCGAGAGCTGGTGCCTTCCGATCCCGCGGGTATTCTCTCGATCCGAACCATTCGCCTGACGCCCGACGGCAATTCCTTCTTCTACGGTTACACGCGACATCTCTCGGACCTCTATCTCGTCGAGGGCTTGAAGTGACGGCAACCCCCGGCATGCGCCTCGGCGCTTACGAGATCCTCTCTCCTCTGGGCGCGGGCGGGATGGGCGAGGTGTACCGGGCTCGGGACACGCGACTCGGGCGAGAGATCGCGGTGAAAATCCTTCCCTCGGCGCTCTCGACCGATCCGGACCGCCGCCAGCGGTTCGAGCAGGAAGCGCGTTCGGCTTCGGCGCTGAACCACCCCGGCATCGTCACGATCTACGACATCGGGTCCGCGGACGGAGTGATCTACATCGCCATGGAGCTCGTCGAAGGGCGCACGCTCCGGGAGCTCCTCGTGGAGCAGCCTCTCTCGATCCGCAAGCTCCTCGAGATCGCAGCCCAGGCCGCCGACGGCCTGGCCAAGGCGCACGCGGCCGGCATCGTGCACCGGGACCTGAAGCCCGAGAACCTCATGATCACCAGGGACGGCTTCGTCAAGATCCTGGATTTCGGGCTGGCCAAGCTCGCCGAGCCGGCCTCCGAGCAGGTCTCGGTGCTGCCGACTGCCGTGGCGCCGCCGACCGAGCCCGGCACGGTGCTCGGCACGGCCGGCTACATGTCTCCCGAGCAGGCGGGCGGGCAGCGTCTGGACTTCCGCTCCGACCAGTTCACGCTCGGCGCCATCCTCTATGAGATGGCGACGGGCCGGCGCGCCTTCCAGCGCAAGACCGGCGCCGAGACGCTCGTCGCGATCATGCGGGAGGAGCCAGAGCCGATCGGGCAGGTCAACCCGAAGACTCCGGCCCCCGTCCGCTGGATCATCGAGCGCTGCCTCGCCAAGGACCCCGAGGACCGCTACGCCTCGACGAAGGACCTGGCGCACGACCTCGCGAGCGTGCGCGACCACCTCTCGGAGACTTCCGTCTCGGGGGGAATCGCGGCGGCCGAGCCGGCCCGGCTGAAGCGGCGCGGTTGGCTCCTCCCTACCGCCGCCGCGCTCGTTCTCGGGGCGGCCCTGGGCCTGGCCGCGCGCGGACTTCTCCAGGGACGGCCCGATTCCCGGCTTCAGTTCCAGCGCCTGACGTACCAGCGAGGCACGATCTCCTCCGCGAGGTTCGCGCCGGACGGCCAGACGATCGTCTACGGCGCGTCGTGGGAAGGCCGTCCGATGGAGATCTTCTCGACGCGTACCGTGGGACACGAGTCGCGCTCGATGGGCTTTCCCACCTCCGATGTCCTCTCGGTCTCCTCGACGGGAGAGCTGGCGGTTTCGCTCAACCGGCACTTCACCATCGGCTTCCAGACGACCGGAACGCTCGCCCGGGTCCCCCTGGGAGGCGGCGCCCCGCGCGAGATCCTCGAGAACGTCCAGGACGCCGACTGGTCGCCGGACGGGAAGGAGCTCGCGGTGGTGCGCTACGTCGGCAGCCGCCACCGGCTCGAGTACCCGATCGGCCACGTGCTCTACGAGCCGGTGGCCTGGGCGAGCAACGTCCGCGTCTCCCCCGACGGCCGGATGGTCGCCTTTCTCGATCACCAGGTAATCGGGGACAACACGGGAACGGTCCGTGTCGTGGACGAGAAAGGGAAAATCCGGCTCACGGGTCCCGTCGCCGGCACGGGGCTCGCCTGGTCACCCCGCGGCGACGAGGTCTGGTCCACGCCGCCTCTCCAGGCGACTTCCCTCTCCGGCCGCTCGCGGATCCCGTGGAACCTGCTGGGCGCCCAGGACAAGCTCTACGACATCTCGAACCGGGGAGCCGTCCTCTTGAGCCGCACTTCCAACCGGCGCGAGATCATCGGCGTTGCCGCCGGCGGGACAGAGCGAAACCTGACCTGGCTCAACTGGTCTTTTCCGGTGGACCTGTCCTCCGACGGACGCGTGCTCTTCGATGAGCAGAACATCAAACCCAACGGCATCTATCTCCGCAAGCTCGACGGCTCCCCCGCAGTTCTCCTGGGCGAGGGGAAGTCCTTCCACCTCTCTCCCGACGGACAATGGGCGCTCGCCGCGCCCGAAATCGGAAGCGACAAGCTGCTCCTTCTGCCGACTGGCGCGGGACAGTCCCGGAAGCTCTCCCTCTCCGGAGTCCGCTGCCAGTGGGCGAAGTTCTTCCCGGACGGACGCCGCATCCTCTTCGCCGGCGGCGAGCCCGGCCACGGCATCCGACTCTTCGTCCTGGACACGGCCGGCGGAAAGCCGCGAGCCATCAGTCCGGAGGGGATCACGATCATCCAGCAGGATCCGTTCTCCCCCGACGGCAAGTCGGTCTTCGCGATCGGACCGGACCGCCGCGTCGCGATCTATCCCGTCGAGCCCGGCGAGCCGCGCCCCATTCTGGGGCTCTCCCCGGACGACAACGTGGTCCGCTGGTCCGGCGACGGGCATTCTCTCTACACGTACAACAGCGTCGCGCGTCCGGGAGTCGTGGATCTCTTAGACGTCCAGACCGGGAAGCGCACGCCCTGGAAGCAATTCCATCCGCCCGATCCGGCGGGCATCCTCGAGGTCGCGCCCTTCCTCATCAGCCCGGACGGCACTTCCTACGTCTATTCCTATCGCCGTATGCTCGACGACCTGTACGTCGTCAGCGGGCTGAAGTAACTCCAGCCGCGAGCGTGACGTTCACCGAGCGGCTGGCGGCCAGTTCGGGCCAAGCGGGCGCGTGCACGACGCGCCCGTAAGAGGGCTTCTGCGGATCGCAGCCGGTCTGCTGGTTCTCGGCGCAGGACTCCTGGCTCTCGTCCTGGACGTGCCCGCGTGGAATGCCGTGTGGTACGTGCCGGCGTGGTATGGGTACCTGCTCCTCGTGGACGCGGCCATTTTCGCGCGGCGCGGGGATTCGTTCTTCGACGGCCGGCGGCGAGAGCTCCTCGAAATGCTCTTCTGGTCGCTCCCCTTCTGGTTCTTTTTCGAGGCCTGCAATCTCGTGCTCGAGAACTGGTACTACGTCTTCGGCCTGAGGAGCCGGTGGGTGAGCGCGGGCACGGCGGCGCTCGCCTACGCGACGGTCCTGCCCGCCTGCCTCTTTCACGCGGAACTGCTCGAGGCCTGGGGAGCCTTCGAGAAGAAACGCTGCCGGCCGCTGCGGGTTCGGCCCGGCCTGCTTTACGGCGTCGGTGCGGCCGGGCTGCTGTGCATCGCCCTGCCGTTGCTGCTCCCCCGCGCCGCTTTCGCGCTCGTCTGGTTTGTCCCGATCGGCCTGGAGGCGGTCAATTACAAGAGAGGCTTGCCCTCGCTTCTGCGCGACCTCGAGGAAGGCCGCTGCGCAAGGCTCCTGCGGCTCCTCGCCGCGGGATTCTGGGCTGCCGTCATCTGGGAGGGCGTCAACTTTCCGGCGCGCTGCAAGTGGATCTACACCGTGCCGGGCTTCGAAGGGCGCAAGCTCTTCGAGATGCCGCTCGCGGGGTTCCTCGGCTTTCCGGTTCTTGCGGTCGGAGCGTTTTGCTTCTTCTCTTTCGCTCGCGGCCTTCCGACGCGATGGCGGCGGCCCGCGGCTCTCCTCGCCATCGTCTTCTCCGCCGCGGTCGAGCTGGGGGTCGAGCGTCACACAGTGCGGTCGCGCCGGCCTCTCCTGTCGGAGCTCGAAGGTCTGGACGCCGCCGCCGTACAGGCAATCCGGGACGCCGGAATTCCGACGCCGGAACGGCTGTCCCGTGCCGCGGCGAAGGAGGGAATCGAGTCCATAGCCGGCCGCGCGGCCATTCCCGTATCGACCATCGCCGGCGCGGTCTGGGAGGCGGATCTGGCGCTCCACAAGGGTATGGGCGCGCCTCGCGCCGCGCTGCTTCGGGAAGCTGGCGTCTCGAACGTGGCGGATCTGGCGCGGCGGGAACCCGAGGAGCTGTTCGAGCGCCTGGCGGCGTTGGCGCGGTCGCGCGGGCAGGATCCGCCCCGGCCCGCGGAGGTTCGCCTGTGGGTGCACGCGGCGCAGGTTTCCGGCGGAGGCCCGGCCCGATAGTGCCTCCCTGGACTTGACGCTCGGCCCTATGGGGCCGCCGGACGCCTTTTTGTTGCTCCGCTTCCGTCGGTTTCGGATAGCTTGGAGATCGCTCCGTGAGCCTTGCCGCCGGCTGCCGTCTCGACCCTTGCGAGGTCCTCCCGCAGCCGCGCGCGGGGGGGCGGTTGCTTCGCGCATCGGGTGATCGGACGATCGAGTGAAGTGAAATGACGATTACGACCGGGACCCGGCTCGGGCCCTACGAGATCGTCGCGCCGCTCGGCGCGGGCGGGATGGGAGAGGTCTACAAGGCGCGGGACACGCGGCTCGAGCGCACGGTGGCGGTCAAGGTGCTGCCGTCGCATCTCTCCTCCTCCGCCGAAGTGCGCCAGCGGTTCGAGCGGGAGGCGAAGACGATCTCGCAGCTCTCGCACCCACACATCTGCGCGCTCTACGACGTGGG
>JBKPBH010000185.1:0-3855 GCA_046726795.1 Acidobacteriota bacterium | reverse complement strand
GCGGGCTGCTGGACGGCCAGAAGCGGCTCCCCCGCCAGAACGAACCGGTTCCACAGCGGCAGCCTCCCGTTCTTGACGGCCTCCCGCACCGCCTTGCGCCACGGGATCTCCTGAAAGACGACGTCGCTCAGGATCGGGGTCTGGGTCGTCACCGTCCCCATCTCCGCAGCGAGGCTCGAGAGCGGCGGGCCCTGGTAGGGGATGTCGATCGGCGCGTGGATCCCCGCGGTGAAGAGCGCCTTGCCCACGAGGAGGAAAGGGGCGAAGGCAAGCAGGAGGGCGACGCGCGCGCGGATCGGTGAGACGAAGCGATGGGCGAGGAACAGGGCCGCCGCGGCCGTCGCGAAATACACGGCGAGCAGGCGAAGCACGAGCAGGAGCACGCGGAGTCAGAGTCTAACCGGAAGGCCGCCGCGCGTGGAAACCAAGAGCGGCCGCGGCCGCGAGCCCGATGGCCAAGGAGGCCAGGCCATAGGAGAAGGAGGCCGGACGGTAGCAGAGCCGCACGGTCGCTTGCCCTGCGCCGATCCAGAAGCCAAGCGATCCTCCCTGAGGTGGATTACCTGCTCGCCACACATGTGGGCGTTCGAGCACAGGAGGCGTTCCTCGCGGATCTCTCCACGGGCACATACCGAGTGGAGTGGGGCGACGAGCAGGATCTCCGTCAGGCGCAGCGCATTTGCCGGCGGCACCGAGCGCTCCGACCGGGTCTCGTCGATGCGGTCGTCATCGTCGTCGCCGAGAGGCTTGGGGCGGAGGCGATCGCGACTCTCGACCTACGCCATTTTGGCTCGATCCGAATTCAAGGGAATCCCAGGCTGTTGCCGCGCGATTCGTGAGGGTGTTTTTCTCCCCAATGCGAATCCGGCTGGTCGGACGCCAGCGGTAAGCCTCGAGTCGGATGGAGCCCTTGTCGAACGAGACCCCTTCCCCCTCGAGGAGGACGCGTTGGACGGTCGCCATCGGACCGCCGTCGCGCCGGGCGCTGACCCGGCCGCGGGCGTTGACAACGCGGTGCCACGGAACCCGGCTGCGATCCGGGAGCGCGCTCAGCGCATAGCCCACGAGCCGCGCCTGGCCGGGCAGGCCCGCCAGCCCCGCGACCTGGCCGTAGGTCGCGACTCGCCCGCGCGGAATCCGGGAGACGACGGCGTAAATGCGCTCACGTGTGGAGGTAGCTTTCCCCTCCATCCCGCAAGGCGTGGTCAAGAGGGGCGGGAGCGTCGAGCCTCTTCCCTATAGTGAGAAGGGCTCGAACGGAGAGAATCACGCGCACCGCACACCGCGTACCGTCTAAAAAGGCCACCACTTGGCGGGGAGGTTCTTGGCGAGGTCGTTGTAGAGGATGACGGAGATGAGAGCGAGGATCATCAGGAAGCCGACCTGCAGGATGCGCTCCTTGACGGCCAGCGAGAAGTCGCGCCGCGCCGCTCCCTCGACGGTCAGGAGGAAGAGGTGTCCGCCGTCCAAGACCGGGATCGGAAGGAGATTGAAGATCCCGAGCTGGAGCGAGATGGCCGCCATGAGAGCCACGAGCGGCACCGCCCCGGTCCGCGCGGCCTCGCCCGAGAACTTCGCGATGTCGAGTGGACCCGACATCGTGCGCAGGCTCGCCCGCCCGACGAAGAGGCGGCCCAGGACGGAGAGCGTCATCCGGAAATCGGTCTCGACGCGGCGCCATCCCTCGACGAGCGCCTGGCGCGGCGGGAAACGCTCGGTGACTTCCTCGAGGTCCGCGGCCACCTGGACGCCCACCTTCCAGCTTCCGTCCCGGTCGCGGCGCGGTGAGATCTTCGTCGCGCCGGGCTTTCCCTTGCGCAGGTATGTGACCTCGAAGGGGCCGGGCGCGGCCTGGGAAACGGCCGCGACGAATTTGCTCAGGATGTCCTCGGGCGCGCCGCGGATCTGCCTCCCGGCGATGGAGACGATGACGTCCCCCTTCTTCAAGCCCGCGCGGTCGGCCGGATCGCCTGAGATGACGGTGACGATCCGAGGCTCCCGAGGCGCCCCCGGATAGAGGCCCACCTCTCCGATGTCGTACTTCGTGGCCGCGCGCGGAACCACCTGCCGGTGGATGATCTGACCGCCGCGTTCCACCTCGACATCGAGCTTCTCGCGCGCGTTCATCGCAAAGAGGAACTGCGCGTCCCTCCAGCGCGGCGTCCGAGTCCCGTCGATCGCCACGATGCGGTCCCCGGGAGCAATCCCGGCCGCTGCGCCCGGAGAGCCGGGCTCGACGACTTTGACGATGGGGGACTGGAGCTCGTAGGCGGGCACCCGCACGCCGACCGCGAAGACCGCCGAATGCAGCACGAGCGCGAGCACGAGGTTCATCGCGGGGCCGGCCAGCAGGATCAAGGCGCGCTGCCAGCGCTTGCCGACCGGCGGCGCCTCCGTGGAACTTCCCTCGGCCAGAGAGGACTCATCCGGACCGAGCCCCACGATGCGGACGTAGCCGCCGAGCGGGATCGCCGAGAAACGGTAGTCCGTGCCGCGCCACTTCTTCCCGAAGAGCCGCTTGCCGAACCCGATGGAAAAGACTTCGACGGGATAGCCGAAGGCCTTGGCGACTGCGAAATGCCCGAACTCGTGGACGACCACGAGCACCGACAGGACCACCATCAGGGCCAGCGTGTTCTCGAGGATGTTCAAAGGGATGCTCCTTGGATCGGGACCGCGTCTGCCCGGCGCGAAAGTTTGTCGGCGGCCTCCGCCGCGCGCCTGCGCGCCATCCGGTCAATCTCTTCCGCTTCCTCGAGGGACGCCGGCGCAGGAACCCTTCCGGCCGCGGAAGCTGTCTCGGACACCACTCGAACGATCCCGGGGAAGGAAATCTTCCCGGCGAGAAACGCTGCGACGGCCACTTCGTTGGCCGCGTTGACGACGGCTGGCAGGCCTCCCTGGGAGAGAGCCGCGCGTGCCAGGCCGACGGCCGGGTAGCGCTCCGGGTCGACGTCGAAGAACTCGAGAGTTCCGACCTCGACCAGGTCGAGCCGGCCGAAGGGGTTGGGCAGCCGTTCGGGATAGGAAAGAGCATAGAGGATCGGGAATTTCATGTCGTTTCGGCCGAGCTGGGCCAGGTATGAGCCATCCACGAACTCGACGAAGGAGTGGACGATGGATTGGGGATGGAGGACGACGGCGATCCGCTCGGAAGGAAGGCCGAAGAGGAAGTGCGCCTCGATGATCTCCAGACCCTTGTTCATCATCGTGGCGGAATCGATCGTGATCTTGGGCCCCATCTTCCAGGTCGGGTGCGCCAGGGCATCCTCGACGGTGATCGAGTCGAAGGTCGCGAGGCTGCGCCGACGGAAGGGCCCGCCCGAGGCCGTGAGCACCAGCCGCTCGACCTCTTCCCGGGCACCGCCGCGCAGCGCCTGGTGGATCGCGCAGTGCTCGGAATCCACCGGGACGATTTCGGCGCCGCTCTTCTTCGCGACCGACAGGATCAGCTCTCCCGCAACGACCAGGGTCTCCTTGTTGGCGAGCGCGAGGCGCTTGCCGGCCGAAGCCGCCGCGTACGCCGAGCGCAACCCCAGCGCGCCGACGAGTCCTCCGACCACCACGTCGGCCTTTTCGTGAGCCGCCGCCTCCTCGAGGCCCCCGCGCCCCGTGACGATCCGTGAGGTCAACCCCGCGGGAAGGAGCGCCCGCAACCCCTGGGCCTCCTGCTTGCCCGCGACGGCGATCACCTCCGGCCGGTGCCTCGCCGCCTGCTCCGCCAGTTTCTCGACCGAGCGCCCGGCCGCCAGGGCGACGACCCGATACCGGTCCGGAAACGCCTCGATCACTTCCAGGGCCGATCTCCCGATCGATCCGGTAGAGCCCAGAACCGAGACGTTCTTCATGAGAAAC
>JBKPBH010000184.1:0-7763 GCA_046726795.1 Acidobacteriota bacterium | reverse complement strand
GACCACTTCCCGGCGGGCGAGCCCATCACCGTCTCGCCGATGAGGGCGTTCCCGATCGTCAAGGACCTCGTGACGGACGTCTCCTGGAACTACGAAGTCAACCGCAAAATCCCGGCGTTCGCGCCGAGGCCCGGCGTCGTCTGGCGGATGCAGCAGGGCGATCTCGACAGGGTCCAGGAGTTCCGCAAGTGCATCGAGTGCTTCCTGTGCCAGGACGTCTGCCATGTCCTGCGCGACCACGACCGGAAGAAGCAGTTCGGCGGCCCCCGCTTCTTCGTGCGGGTCGCGGGCCTCGAGATGCATCCGTTGGACGGCGTCTCGCGGACGGCGCTTCTCAAGGACGCGCTCGGCATCGGTTACTGCAACATCACCAAGTGCTGCACCGAAGTCTGTCCGGAGGAGATCCGGATCACGGACAACGCCATCATCCCGCTGAAAGAGCGCGTCGTGGACGACTTCTACGATCCGCTGACGTGGCTGCTGCGGAAGATCCGGGGCAAGTCGGGACCGGCGGCCGGGGAGGGCTCATGAACTACACGCTGAAGACCATCTCGATGCAGGGAATCCCCGAGGCCCTCGTCCGGGCGGAGCGCTACCGTCTCTTGAACGAACCGGGCGAGGCCGAGTCCATCTGCCGGGACGTCCTGGCCGTCGAGCCGGACAACCAGGCAGCTCTTCGCCTCCTGGGTCTGGCGATCACCGACCAGTTCGTGGGGGGCGCCGCGGACCGGTATGCGGAGGCAGAGGGCATTCTGCAAAGCCTGCGGGATCCTTACGAGCGGCTCTACTACACCGGTCTTGTCCACGAGCGAAGGGCCAAGTCCCTGTTGCACGCCGGCGCGCGCCCCCACACGGTGCTCGTCCTCTTCGAAGAGGCCATGACCTGCTTCGAGCACGCGGAGAAGATCCGCCCCGACGGCAACGACGACGCCATCCTGCGCTGGAACCGGTGCGTGCGCATCCTGCAGCAGCGCTCCGACGAGTGGCGCGAGGAGCTCGCGAGCTTCGACGCGATCGACAGTCCTCCCGTTTAGTGCGGCTGCCACTTCCTGCGGTCGGCCTGGCGCTGGGGTGCTCGATCGCCGTCTCTCTCGCCGGGTTTTCGAACGTTTCAAAGCCGGGGAGGCCGGCGCGCGAAATGGCCGTGACCTTCGATGACCTTCCCGGCGTTGTCGCGCCGGGCCAGGGGATCGCCGAGTTGCGGGCCTTGACCGACAGGCTCGTCGCCGGGATCGCCGCGAACAGGATTCCCGCGATCGGCTTCGTCAACGAGGGGAAGCTGGCGCCGGCCGGCTCTCCCGAGCCCGGGCGCGTCGCGCTCCTCTCGAAATGGGTGGCCGCGGGACACGAGCTCGGCAACCACACCTATTCTCATCTCGACCTGCATCGGGCCTCGCTCGGAGAGTTCGAGGAGGACGTCGCCCGCGGAGAGGAGACGACCACTGCTCTGCTCGGCGCCAAGGGGATGCGGCTCCGCTATTTCCGCCACCCCTTTCTCCACACCGGCCTTTCCCTCGAAACGCGGCGCGCTCTCGAGGAGTTCCTGGCACAACACGGCTACCGCGTCGCGCCGGTGACGATCGACAACTCCGACTGGATCTTCGCGCGGGCGTACGCGACGGCGCGGCAGCGCGGTGACCGCGCGACGGCGGAGAAAGTCGCGGCCAACTACGGGCCTTACATGGAAAGAAAGACCGCTTATTACGAGCGACAGTCCACGGCGCTCTTCTCCCGCGAGGTCCGCCAGGTGCTGCTCCTGCACGCCAACGCCCTGAACGCCGACCGACTGGGGGACGTGGTCCGGCGACTGCGCGCCCGCGGCTACGCCTTTATCTCACTGGATCGGGCGCTCGAAGATAGTGCCTACGAGACTCCCGACACCTTCACGGGTCGCGGCGGCATCAGCTGGCTCCACCGTTGGGCGCTGAGCGGGAAGGGAGTCGTTCTGCCCGACGAACCCGCGACTCCTCGTTTCGTTCTGCAGGCCGCCGGCGTCCCGTCGGAGTAGCCGCCCCCGGACCTTCCCTGGCGCCGTCGTTCGCACGGCCGAAAGCCTCTTATACTCCGCGCATTCCAGGGAGGTGTTGATGCGGGGGATCGCTGTCGCGATCGCGGTGGGATGGCTCGCGTCCGTGGCGGCGCGGGCGCAGGAATCCGTCGTCGGGCCGGTGGATCCGCTGCGGTTCTCGCAGATGAAGGACTTCATCGCGAAGCGCTCCTCCTCCAACAACCCGGACCCCGACTCCAACGATGACAGCAAGCGGCCGATCCCTGGCGAGACCATCACGCTCGCGGACCTGGAGGGGCCCGGCATCGTCACGCACATCTGGGTCACGATCGCGGCCAACGAATACGGATGGCCCCGCCTCTTGCGGCTGCGCGTGTACTACGACGGCAGCGCCGAACCTTCCGTGGACTCGCCGATCGGAGACTTCTTCGCCGTCGGCCACGGATTCGAGCGGCCGGTCAAGTCTCTGATGATCCGCAACAGCTCCGACGGCCGGGCCCGCAACAGCTACTGGCCGATGCCGTTCCGCCGCTCCTGCAGGATCACCGTGACCAACGAGGGGCGGCGGCGCGTCGCAAACCTCTACTACCACGTGGACTGGGAGAAGCTGAAGGCTCTCCCGCTGAACACGGCCTACTTCCACGCCCGATATCGGCAGGCGCTCCCGGCGCCGGCCGACGGCAAGCCCTATGTCTTCCTGGACGTGAAGGGGCGCGGCTTTTACGTCGGGACCGTGCTCTCGGTCGTGCAGGCCGAGGCGGGCTGGTTCGGCGAAGGGGACGACCACTTCTTCGTGGACGGCGAGAAGACGGCCTCGATCGAGGGGACGGGCTCGGAAGATTACTTCAACGACGCCTGGGGTCTCCACGTGGAGGACGGCCCCTACACGGGCGTCCCGGTCGCGGAGGGCACGGGGCTCGGCGCGCGCATGACGGGCTACCGCTGGCACCTGACCGATCCCGTGCCCTTCACGAAGGCGCTCTATTTCGAGATCGAGCACAAGGGGTGGACTTACAAGCCCGACGGCACAGTCAAGTCCACCTTCGGAGAGCGCGTGGACCTGATGTCGAGCGTCTCGTTCTGGTACCAGAAGGGGATCGCGCGCGGGCTCCCGCGGATGCCGTACGGATCGGCGCGCCTGCCGCAGGGCAACGCGAAGCAGATCGAGGTCGAGAACACGATCGGGCAGGTCAAGGCCGAGAAGGGAAAAGTCTCCGTCTCGAAAGATCTCTTCTGGTCCAAGGACGTCCTCCTCTTCGAGGGTCAGGACGCAGGCGCGAAGGTCGAGATCCCATTCGACGTGGACGAGGACGGCGACTACGAGTTCTACACCCAGCTCGCGCAGGCCTCCGACTACGGCATCTACACCGTGCTCCTGGACGGCAAACGCCCCGCCGCCCCGGTGCTCGAGCACGAACCCGGCGCCGACGTGCGGCCCCAGACGCAGTTCGACGGCTACGCCCTGGAGACTTACGTGGGCATGGACTACCAGATCGGCTGGCCGCGCCTGTCGAAGGGCCAGCACACGGTGACCTTCGTGTGTCTGGGCAAGAATCCCGCTTCGTCGGGCTACAACCTCGGCGTGGACAACCTGATCCTGGCCCGCACCGGCCCCTCCGCCTGGGCGATGGCCGCATCGGTCAAGCCCCCGACCGTACCCTCCGGCTCGATCGCGGCGCTCGCCCATGCGCTCGACGACCCCGACCCGGTCACCCGCGGCCTCGCCGCGCTCGAGCTGCGCAACAAAGCGGCCGAGGCGGGACCGGCTCTGGACGCTCTGATCGCGAAGTTGAAAGATCCGGACGTGATCGTGCGCATGATGTCGGCCAACGCGATCGGGGCAATGGGCCCGGCGGCCGCGAGCGCCGTGCCCGCCCTCGCCGCGGCCTGCCGAGTCGAGACGGAAGTCACGCACGTCCTGCGGGCCTGCGCCGCCGCGCTCGGGGAGATCGGGAAGGCCTCCGCGCCGGCCCTTCCGGTCTTGCGGGAGCTCGTCGAAAACAAGCCGCTCGCGCGTCGCTCGGCCGAGCGCGCGATCGAGCAGATCGAGAAGGCGCCTCGGTGAGCCCTTCGGACGGGGCGCGGGGCGACGTGCGCGGGACGCGGTGTACGGGGGACGGTGTGAGGAAACGGAGAATATGTCAGATTTGACATAACCCGGCCGGGATGGCGGGCCGGGGAGAAGGAGGGGCCGTCGTTCCGTCGTCTCCATCGCCCTCGAAGAATTCTTCGGGAGCCGCGAGCTCCGGGAAGAGGATGTCGTCGAAGAGGAGATCGTCTTCCGCATCCCAGGATGTTTCCGAAGGGCGCGAGGGAAGGCCCGGGAGTCCCGGTCCGAAATTTCGCGGTGAGTCGTCGCCGACGACGGTGACGGTGGTCGCAGTGAGAACGGCGACGCGGAGGAGAACGCGAATCCGGAACGAGACTCCCGGGTGCATGGTCGTGTCCTAACCCGCCGGCGGACCCGCCGGGTGCGATGGGATGGCCGAGCAGCCGGGATTGGCCGCGAGAAAAGCCGTGTACTTGGTCTTCTGGTCGGCCGTCAGGGACGCCACGAACGCCGCCTCGGCGCTGGTGACGATCGCCGCAATCTGCTGGCGCAGTTTGTAGCCCGAGATGACGAGATCCCCGATCGAGCAGCGATCCGGGCTCGCGGCGGAAAGCGCCGTCTCGATCTGGTCGTGGAGAGCCCGCTCCTGGGTCACGATGGCGCTGATCGCGTCGCCAGTCTGAGATCGCAGCGTGTCGAGCGCCGTCTGCTGATCCGACGTCAGGCCCAGGGCCGTGACGAGAGCCTCGGTGCAATTGCCTCGCCCTCCGGGCGTCCGGTTGCCAGGCCCCGCATGCTGCGCTGCGGCCGACGCGGCCCCGAGAAACACCGCCAGAGCCACTCCGAGAATCCAGGTCTGTTTCATTTGTCCGCTCCTTTCTCGCGGCTTCCGCCACGAACTCGGAAAGGATGCACGCCGGCGCCTGGCGAAGTCTTCAAGACGCTGCAAGACTCTTGTAAGAGTTGTAAATCCTTCCCGCGCCCTCTTGCGGCCGCCAGACTTGGAGTTAATCTCGTCGCGATGCTTCGTGGACTCTCGGGCGTACGAATCCAGCTCGCGCTGGCCGCCGCTCTCATCGTGCTCCTCGCGATCCTCGCGACCCTCCAGTACCGCTGGATCGGCGAGGTCAGCCAGGCCGAACGCGATCGGATGCATGCCTCGGCGCGCCACGCGGCCGAGGGCGTCGCCGCCGATTTCGATCGGGAGATCTCTCGCGCGCTGGAAGACTTCGGACTTCCTCCGGGCTCTTCGGACGCCAGCGGCAAGATCGGACCCCACGTCGCGGCCTCGGCAAAGCGCTGGGCGGCCGAATCCCGTTTTCCCTCCCTGATCCGGGAGGCGCTCGTCGCCGAATGGCCCGCCGACGGCGGGCTCCGGCTCTTTCGCGTGAACCTCTCCTCGGGCGTCCTCGAGGCGATCGAGTGGCCGCCCGAGCTCGATGCCGCGCGGCACGCGATCGAGCGGGAGCCTGTCTCGTCTTTCGGGGAGGCCCGGCGGGGGCCTCCGGCTTCGCGCGGACCGGGGCCCTCCGCCGATGAATTTCAGGCCGCCCACCGCGGCCCTCCGCTGGAGAGGCCAGGGCCAGGCTTCGGATCTCCGGCGCGCCACGTCGGCCCGCAAGTTCTGACGGAGGTTCCCGCGATCCTGATTCCCGACATGAGGCGCCGCCAGCCGGGCCGCTTCGACGAGGAGTCCGAGCCCTGGCTCCTCCTGCGGTTGGACGAGCGCGCGGCCGCGACCGGTTTCCTGCGCGATCTCGTGCGGCGCCACTTCGGCGACACCGGCGAGTACGACGTGGCGGTCCTGCGCCGGACGGATCCCGCCGCCGTCCTCTACCGCTCGCGCGCCGGATTTCCGGGCAGCCCGCTGCAAGTCCCCGACGCGGAGGTGTTCTTCTTCGGCGGCGGTCCGTCGGGAGGGCCCGCCCGCGGCGGCGCTCCTTCCTTGCTTCCGGAGAGGGAGAACCGGGGACCCGGACCGGAGTTTCGACATGGTCCTGCGCGGGAGGGCTCTCCGCGCGGAGCCTGGAGGCTCGTGGCCGTGCACCGGAGCGGTTCCCTGCAGGCTGCCGTCGCCGCCTCCCGGCGGCGCAACCTGGCCATCAGCGCCGGAATTCTGCTGCTCCTCGCGGCCGCCGTCGCGACGCTGATCGTCTCGGCCGACCGGACGCGGCGCCTGGCGCGGCAACAGGTCGAGTTCGTGGCAGGCATCACGCACGAGCTCCGTACGCCGCTCGCGGCGATCCGGACGGCCGGACAGAACCTGGCCGACGGCGTGATCGAAGAGAGGGGCCGAGTGCGCCAGTACGGTGCGCTCGTCGTGCGGGAAGGACGGCGGCTCTCCGAGTTGATCGAGCAGGCCCTGGCTCATGCCGGGATCGAGGCGCGCCGCGAAGGCGGGAACGCAGTCCCCGTGGCGATCGAGCCGGTCATTGACGAGGCGATCGCGGTCTGCCGCCCGCTGGCCGAGCAACGGGGCACGGCGATCGAGAGGCAAGTCGCCCGCTCGCTGCCGGCGGTTCCGGCGGACCGGTCGGCTCTGCGCACGCTCCTGGAGAACCTGATCGCCAACGCCGTCAAGTATGGAGGCGACGAGGGGCGCGTTCTCGTCAGCGCAAGCAACAACGCCAGGTCCGTCGAGATCGCGGTGTCGGACCGAGGACCCGGGATCGCCTCCGGCGATCTCCCCCACATCTTCGAGCCCTTCTATCGCGGCCAGCAGAGCGACGGAGGACGGATCGCGGGCTCGGGCCTCGGCCTCGCGCTCGTCCAGCGCATCGCCCGGGCGTTCGGAGGAAATGTCCGCGTCGAGAGCTCCGAGGAGAGCGGAACGATCTTTACGGTTACGCTGCCCGCCGCGGCGGCTTCCGGCTCGGCGCCCTCGCCGGAGAATCCATGAAGAGGCACGCGCCCGGCCGGCAGGCGGTCGCAGGGAACGCCCGCCGCGTTCTCCTCGTCGAAGACGAGCCGAGCCTGATCGTCACGCTGACCGACCGCCTGGTCGCGGAGGGATACGAGGTCGAGTCCGTCGTGGACGGAATCTCCGCCGTGGAGCGGGCCCTCGAACAGACGTTCGATCTCATCGTTCTCGACGTTGCGCTCCCCGGCAAGAACGGGTTCGACGTCTGTCGCGAGCTACGCCAGCGCGGGCACCAGGCGTCCATCCTGATTCTGACCGCCCGAGGAGAAGTCACGGACCGCGTCGTCGGGCTGAAGCTCGGAGCCGACGATTACCTGGTCAAGCCCTTCGAGATGATCGAGCTTCTCGCGCGGCTGGAGGCCCTGCTGCGCCGCGGCCGATCCGAGAGCTCTCCCTCAGCAGATGGCCATGTCTTCGGGGACATCCGCGTGGACTTCCGCAGCGCTCAGGCCTTCCGCGGAGGTCGCGCCATCCCCCTCTCCGCGCTCGAGTACAAGCTGCTCAAGCACTTTATCGAGCACCGCGGAGCGCTCCTGACGCGCGACGAACTGCTCGACCAGGTCTGGGGTTACGATGCCATGCCGTCGACCCGCACTGTGGACGTCCACGTCGCGTCTCTCCGGCAGAAGATCGAACCCAATCCCGCGCATCCCCGGCACATCCTGACCGTGCACCGCCTGGGCTACCGATTCACGTCGGCGTAGCTCCCAACGGGACTGCGCCCTGCGTGAGATGCCGCGGTTCATGGCGGCTCGGCGGGACGCCGTGATGTGGAACCGAAGGGT
>JBKPBH010000183.1:0-19072 GCA_046726795.1 Acidobacteriota bacterium | reverse complement strand
GCGGGGATCAGAGGTAGGGGGCCCGAGACGTCCCCGAGAGTTCTCGCTCCCGCAGCCCTCGCCGGCGTCCAGGTCGCTGGCGCCGCCCAATTCGGAATCGCCTCACTGCCGAGAATCGAGCCGGCCGGAAACACCGAGATCAATCCCGCAAACACTGCGACCGATGCGCCACGAGACAGAAGACTTCGCTTCATGACCGCCCTCCTTTCACGAGCACACACGCGTGTGTCATGCGTGCCTCGTTATGTCCTCTGAGGAAGGCGTGCACAACTACATAGATTGGTAGTCGGGCTCCGCGATGCGGAAGCGGTTCCGGGTCTCTCGTCGCTACCCGCGACGGGCGGGGCCGGTCAGACCAGGCGCTCGCGCAGGGCCTTGGCGACGGCCTCCGTCTTGGAATGGACCTGTAGCTTCGCGTAGATGTTCTTCAGGTGGAAGAAGACGGTGTTGATCGAGATTCCCAGCTCCTTCGCCGCGGTCTTCGCGTGATGGCCCTCGACAAGCAGCTTCAAAAGCTCGGTCTCCTGCGCCGTCAACTGATAGTCGGCGTGGTCCGGCGGCCGGAAATCGCGAAACAGTCGGATGACGCGACGCGCGACCTCGGGAGACATGGGCGCGCCGCCGTCGAGCACCTCGCGGATCGAATCGAGCAGGCGCGCCGGCGGCGTGTTCTTCAGCAGATACCCGGAAGCGCCGGCGCAGAGAGCCTGGAAGACCTTGTCATCGTCGTTGTAGACGGTCAGCGCCAGAATCGGCAGGTCGGGAAAACGCTCGCGCAGGATTCGAATGCCATCGATACCGGACATCCCTGGAAGACCGATGTCCGTCAGGACCATGTCGCACTGCGTGCGGTGGAGGCGCGCCAGCGCTTCCTCCATGGTGCGATGGCTGCCGGTACAGTGAAAGCCGGGCGTGCCGTTGATGAGAACCGTCAAGCCTTCGCGCACCTCGCGGAGGTCTTCGATCAGCACGACGCGAACCGGAACGTTCACCACTTTCTCTGCTGGAGCGCCACGTTGAGAGGAACGGATCACCGTGGCGAACCTACGCTCTTCGGCGTCCAGCGTCGCCTACACGTTTATGTAGGTAGCCCGGCGCCGTGAGAGGCAACCGCACCGCGATGGTCGTGCCCGCACCCGCGCGCGACTCGATCGCGAGCCTGCCTCCGTGCGCTTCCGCTCGTCGTCGCATGTTCGTGAGGCCGTTGCCGCCGCCTTCGCCGGTCGGATCGAAACCTCTTCCGTCGTCGCGAATGGTCAATGCGAAGACTCCGTTCTCCGGAGCAATCGTGACCTCGAGCAGGCCGCAGTCGGAATGGCGCAAGGCATTGTTGACGGCCTCCTTGAAGATCAGATAGACGTCTCGGCGGATGTCGATGCCGAGCCTCGAGGGGGACTCGGCTCCAGGAGACCGAAAGATGAGGTCAATGTTTCGCGGCAGGCAGACTTCCTCGGCGTGCTCCCGCATGCGCCTCACCAGGTCGAGAAGGGTGTCCCGTTTCGGGTTGATCGCCCAGACAATATCGCCCATGGCCGCGATCGACTCGCGCGAGATGCGAGCGATGGACGAGAGCTGCCCCTCGCGGAGGATGTCTTCGCCGGCCGACTGCTGGCGCACGACTTCGCTGAGGACGGCGATCCTGGTGAGATTCGCTCCGATGTCATCGTGCAGATCGGTTGCGATGCGTGTGCGCATGTTGGCCACCTCCAGCAGGCGGCGCACGCGGTAGCGGTAGGCTGCGACGAGCGCCAGACAAAGCGCGCTCGCGGCCAGGGCGACGAACCACCAGCGCTGCCAGACGGGGCGCAGGACCGTGAACGTCATCATGGCAGGAAGAGGGCTGGCCAGGCCCTCGGAGCTGATGGCGCGAACGGCGAAGCGATAACGGCCAGGCGCGAGGTCTGCGTAAGTGACACTCCGCTGCTCCGTGGGTGCGCTCCAGTCGCGATCGGACCCCTCGAGTCGATACTGATAGCGGAGGACCTCGCCCGGCGCGTAGCTCAGGCCCAGGAAATCGACCTGGATCTGGTTGTGATGGGCCGGGAGATCCCTGACCCGGATGTCGCTTTCACCCAACGCCGATACGGTCTGCGGGGCATTCTCGACGCGGAGAGCGCTGATCAGGGTCCGTGGCGGCTCCAGCGGCTCGTCCGGCGCCGGTACGTAGCGAGACAGGCCTTTGCTCGTCGTCAGCCACAGCGCACCGGAACGGTCTCGGAAGGCCGCGGCGATCTTGCCCGGCGCCAACCCATCGGCGGTCGTGAAGTGCTTGACGTTGCCTGTCCGCGGATCGAGCCGGTCGAGACCGCGTCCTGTCCCAACGTAGATCCTTCCGTAGAGGTCTTCGGTGATGGCGTCGGCGTCGTTGCCGGAAAGACCCTGTGCCGCTCCGTAGGCGGTGAAGACCGGTCGCTCCGCGTCCGGCCGGGCCACCCGGATGAGCCCGCTCCGGGACGAGGCGAGCCAGAGATCGCCACGGCTGTCGGAGTAGATGGTCTGCACGGCGCCCGCAGGCAAGCCGTCGCCGGCAGTGAACATCGTGACGCGACCGTCGCGGTAGCGGGCCACACCCGTATCGAACCCGATCCAGACGTTACCAAGCCGGTCCTCTCCGAAGGAGCGGGCGAGAGCGCTCACCGGAGAGGGCAGGTTCGCGGCGTTCGACAGGTCGTGCCACTGTTCCGTAGCGCGCTCCCAGCGGGCGAGGCCATTGGGAGCGATGGTCGAGGCCCAGATATCCCCGCGTGAATCTTCGAAGAGCCTGAAGATCTGGAGCGCGCTCAGCCCATCTTTCGTCGTGTAGATAGCCAGCGGACGCGCTCGCGCGAGCTGCGCGAAATCGGACGCAGGGAAACGGTAGAGCCCGACCCCGGTACCCAGCCACCACTCTCCGTTGCGGGCCTGGAGCGTCACCATCTCGCCGACCCAGCCGATCCAAACTTTGGCAAGCACGTCAGGCCTGAGCCAGGTGAAGCCCTGACCGCCGAAACGTCCATACCGAGTGTGGTGATGCTCCAAAGGGTGGAATAGGTCCGACTTCGCGCCTTCGAAGACGCTGACGCGTTCATCTCCGAAGACCGCAGCCCTGAAGCAAACGCCGCCCTCGCGATCTCCGAAAACGGCGAAGACACTCAACAGGCCATCCTGCTCGCCGTAGCTGACGAACCCGTCGCGGGCGAGTTTCATTGCTCCCGCATCGCTTCCCAGCCAGAGATTTCCGTACGGGTCCGGAGTGAGCGTGTTCAAGCCATAGTAAAGGAAGCCCTTTCTCTGACTATAGGCATGGAGTCGCGCGTCGCGGCCGCTGTCGTTCGGAAGGAACTCGACGAGTCCGTTGTTTGTGGTGATCCAGAAGCGCCGATCGGAAGTCTCGACGATCTGCGAGACCCAATCGGTCGCCAGGCCATCCCTGGCCGTGTACGTGCGGAGGACCGCGGGAGCGGCATGGGAATCGTCGGCGGCGAACAGGAAGAGGCCACCGTGACGCGTCGCCGCCCACAATCGCCCCTGGCGGTCTTCCAGGAGGTCCTGGATGTTGTCGTCCGGTAGACCGTCCCGCCTCGTGTAGCGCGCGACGGTACCGTCCGGCCAGCGCCGGCGAAGCCAGCCGAGTGATGCAACCCAGAGCGTGCCATGGCGATCCTCCAGCAAGTCGACAACGTCACGCATTGTGGGATGCTCGCTGGAGAGTCCGATGTCCGTGGGAACCAGAGTGAATCGGCCGTCGTGGCCGTTGACCCGATAAAGATGCTTCCGGGTTCCGCACCAGACGGTGCCGTCGCGGGCCTCCAGCAGGACGGTGACCGCTTTGGCTCGTCGGTCCTCGTCCTCCGGAAGGACGACGCGGAACATCGGCGAGGGCAAGTCTCGGGACCCGTTTTCCACAGAGACGCGGTTTGCCGGCGTGCCCTTCGGGTCGAAGCGGACCAAGCCGCCATTGGTGCCCACCCAGAGCTCGCCGGAGCGTGTTTCGAGGAAGTCCGTCACGTTGCCGTGCGGCAACCCATGATCGGTGGTGTAGTTGGTGAAGGTGTAACCGTCGAAGCGAGACAAACCCTCGGCGGTGCAGAACCAGAGGAAGCCTCGGGAGTCGCGCACGATACGGTTGATCTGGTTGTTGGGCAGGCCATCCGCGGTCGTATAGGCTTTCAGCGGAAGGCGCTCGGCCAGGACGCCGTGCGAGGAGATCGCAAGCAAAGCCGCGCACGCGGTCAGCGGGAAAGGGCGCGCGACGGTCACCGGGACTCATTGTAGCGGCTCCGACAGAATCTCTTTTTGACCGAACCGCGGGGAGGCGACTGAAGCCGGCGAGCTTCGTCTAGACGCCGAAGCGCTCGGGCCGCCATTCGAGGCCGAGCTCGCCGGGCGGAGCCATGTATCCGATGAGGGCGGAGGCGGCGACGACCGCGGGGCTCGCTAGGTACCCTTCGCCCCCCACGCCCATGCGGTTCTGCCAGTTGCGGTTGAAGGACGTGATGGCGCGCTGGCCTCGCGTCAACGCGTCCGGGCCCTGACCGAAGCAGGGGCCGCACCAGGACCGGCGGATCTGACCCCCCGCCGCGCGGAAGACTTCGGCGATCGACTCGCCGCCGAGCCTCGAATCGGGCCGCTCGATCTGGCGTCCGACGCCGCCCGAGCCGGGAAAGATCGCAAAGTCCTTGGTCACCTTGCGGAACCCCCGTGCCCGCGCCGCATGGAGAACGAGCGCGGCCTGCAGGAGATCGTCGTAACTCCCGTTGGTGCAGGAGCCGATGAGCGCCTTGTCGAAAGTCAGACGCTCGCGCGCGACCTCCTCGGCCGGAAAGGCGTTTCCGGGGGAAAAGGGCTTGGCGATCATCGGCGCGACATCCGGGAGCGCGAACTGCTCGTCGATCTCGTAAAGCGCGTCGGGGCCGGGCGCCAGACTCGGGTAAGGGAGCTTACCGATCCCCTTCTCCCGGTACCAGGCTTGCGTGATCTCGTCCTGGGCGAAGATCCCATTCTGCGCCTCTCCCTCCGCCATCATGTTGGCGATCGTGTTGCGGTAGGCGATCGGGAGCTGCCAGTCGGCGTCCACGAACTCGATCGACATTCCCTGCGACTGCTTCGCGCCCCAGCGTCGCAGGAGCTCGAGGACGATGTCCTTGCCGGAGACCCAGGGCTGGAGCCTCCCGCGGAAGACGACGCGCCGCTGCTTCGCGAGCGTGAAATAGACGTAGCCGGTCGCCCAGCCGAAGCCGAGCGTCGTCGAACCGACGCCGTAGCCGACCGCTCCGTAGGCTCCATAAGCGCGGCTGTGCGAGTCTGCCCCCGGGATGAACTGCCCCGGCAGGACGAGCCCCTGCTCCGGGAAGTAAAAGTGGAAGATGCCGTCGCCGGGCGTCGCGTAATAGGGCTTCTCGATCCTGTGCCGGATCGCGAATTCCCGGCCGATCGTGGTCTGCTTCTCGTCGGCCTCCTTGCCGGTGAAGACGAAATGGTCGTTGGCGATCGCCGCCTGTCTCGGGAAGATCGTCGAGCCGCCCGTGATCTGGTTGAACGTGTGGATCGCGAAGGGCGCCGTCCCGTCGGAGGCGGGCAGGAGGTCCGCGAAGACCCGCAGCGTCACCCCGGGAGACACCGTGGCGTCTTTGTCCACGCGATGCGCCCACACGATCTGCTCGGTCGTCGTCATACGGCGCGCGGTCTCCGGATCGGGCCAGAGGATCTCCGGATGTCTCTCGACCGATTCCCGGAAATCCCGGCGGCCGACCGCGAAGATGCCGCCTCTCCGGCGGATCTCGTCTTCCTTGGCCGAGAGCGGGAGTGGATCGTAGCTCTTGCCTCGCGTCTCGTTGGTCAGGCGGCGGGTCCGCGTATCGAACGCGAAGGTGTCTCCATCCCGCGCGTCGGCGACGGCCTCCGGGCTCTGGACGACATGCAGCCCGAGATTCAGAGCGTTTCTCCGGAAGATGTCCCCCATGTTGGCGCCGCAGACGACGACGAGCTCCAGCCCCGCCTCCTCGGCGATCCCCTTCAGGCCCGCCGGGCTCATCTCCCGCGAGGAGCCGATCGCGAAGCGGTCGCCGGCGACGAGAAAGGTTTCGCCGCGGTGAACGCGTTGCCGGAACTCCGGCATCAGGTGCCGGAAGGCACCGGCCTTCCAGCGCTCGTCCAGCGTCTCGAGGCTCTCGGAGACGCAGTCGGCGGCCGGGGTGATCTGGTCGGTGTCGATCGCGTCGCGCTTCTTGCCGGGCACGGCGGGGTCCCAGAAGATCAGCGCCTGACCGCGGACGAAATGCCCGGCCTCGGCAACGGCAGAACCTTGCTCGGCGCCGGAAGGCGCGCCGGGATTGACCCCAGGCTTCAAGCGTGCGGGCTCGATCCTATGCATGGTCTCTTGAATCTTCCCACGCGCAACTCACAACTCACAACTCACGACTTCTCCTAGACAGAGGCGCTTCTCGCGCGGCCCGACTGTACTCGAAGAGACGCTGATCGTTACGCGATGAACTTCGCGATCGCGAAGGCGGCCGCCGCGGCGAGGCCGCCGACCACCGCGGTCTGCCAGGCGCTGCGCAGCGGCTTCTTGACCGTGAAGTGCCCCTTGACGTAGCCGAAGAGAAGAAGAGCAAGGAGCGTGATGAGAATCGAGCCCTCCAGCGCCGTTCGCATATTGGGAAAGAGGAAGTAGGGGGCCAGAGGAACCAGCCCTCCGGCCACGTAGGACAGCGCGATCGTCAACGCGCTCGTGCGGGCCCGGCGCGGGTCGGGCTCCTCCAGACCGAGCTCGAAGCGCATCATGAAATCGATCCAGCGGCGGCGGTCCTTGCTCATCGCATGCGCCGCGGTTTTCGCGAGGTCGCCGGGGAGGCCATAGTGCTCGAAGACCTCGGCGACTTCCCGCTTCTCTTCGTCGGGGATGTCGATTGTTTCGCGCGCCTCGCGGGCGCGCTCCGAGGCGTAATGCTCGGCGTCGGTCCGCGCGGCGAGGTAACCGCCCAGCCCCATGGCGATCGAGCCCGCCGCGATCTCGGCGAGGCCGGCCGTGATGACGACGCGGGTGGAGTCCACTGCCCCGGAGAGACCGGCGGCGAGCGCGAAGGGAACGGTCAAACCGTCGGACATCCCGATGACGATGTCCCGGATCCTCGCGGAGGCCGTGAAGTGTTTCTCGATGTGCTGCGTCTGCGGCATGGTCTCCTTTCTAGCGGAGCCCCTTGACGAGATACAGGTCTTCCAGGCTCCGACGGTAGGAGTAGACGTAGGACTTGCCATCCGGCGTGATGACGATCGGTCCGACCTGCGTCACGCCGGCCGGGTCCGGAGGGCTCAGTTCTTTCCAGAGGGTGCGGCGTCCGGTCTGGATATTCAGGAGATAGACCCGGGCGGGCGGCTCCGTCACGCGCATGACATAGAGGAAGCGGCCATCCGCCGACCAGCGCATCGGCAGCTCCTCCGGCTCTATTCCGGGGACGGGTCGCGGCTCGCCCGGCTCGACGGGATAGATGGAGACCTTGCGGTCGGAACCCCTGGAGACGATCCATTTCCCATCGGGCGAAATGCGGGTGGCCGTGCTCATGCCTTCGGGCGTGATGGCCCTCGTCTGGCCGTCCGGAACCTCCCTCACGTAGAGCCGCACGCCTCGTCCGGGCTCGCTGCCCGCCATCAGGATTCGGCGGCCATCCGGAAACCAGTGGGCCCACTGGCACTTGATGTTCGTTGGAGGCAACGCTCTTGGCTCGCCTGGACCCGTCGGGAGCAGCGCAAGTTGCAACGAGTCGAACGAGGGAGTCGTGAGCGCCCAGCGGTTGTCCGGCGAGAGCGCAAAGGACCGGCCTTCTCCCAGCAGGACGGCCGCGGCGCCGTCCGTTTGGCGAAGGTAGATCAGGTATTTATCGACCGGCCGGTTCTGCTCGTCGAAGAGAAGGACCCTGCCGTCACTGGAAATGTCGTTGGGGAAGGACCAGTCGAGCCAGGTCAGGTTGCGCTCCTCCGTCGCGCCCGGCGCAAGTCCGACGATCTCCCGCCGGCGGCTCGTCCGGACGAAGAGAACGGATCCGTCGTGGGCGATGTCCTGAATGGCCCCGTCTCCCGGATACGCCCACACGACGCGGGTCTTTCCCGAGAGAGACGTCGCCTGAAGGCTCTTCGCGGTCGACCAGACCTCGTCACCGCGAGGCGACCACGCCAGACCCCACAGTGCGGGGGGGCCTTGCAGGCGCAGCTTCCCGGCCGTGTCGATGACTTTGACCGTTCCGCTGGTGTCTCCGCGCAGCGGGTGATCGAGAAAGGCAATGAGTCTTCCGTCGGGCGAGAAACGGAGGTGACTCGTCCAGCCATTGGTCTGGTACAGAACCTTCCCGACCGGATACTCCAGGCGACGCAGCTCGCCCACGCGTCGCGCGACGACCAGGCTCTTGCCGTCGGGCGACCAGTCGGCGTCCTGAACGTTTTCGAGGATCTCGCGGGGGGCGCCGCCGCCGAGCGCCATACGGGCGAGCGTCCCCTCGGGCTCGAACCCGATCAGGAAGTGCCGTCCCAGCGAGACGGCCATCTCTCCGGCCGAGGACATGGACAGGATGTCGGACCGCAGCAGCCCGAGCGATCTCGACTCGAGGCTGTCGGCGCGAGTCGAGAAAAGCTCCTCGGGGCGCCCATCCCAGGAAGCGCCGTAGACGATGGTCTGGCCGTCGGGGGCGAACTTCGCGGAGAAAACCGCTCCACGCTGGTATGTCAGCCGCTGGAACGTTGCCTGGGAATCCGGCTTCGTCCTCGCGACGGTGCGGTCCAGCAGGAGGCCGAGCCCGCTCCCCGCGAGCAGTGCGAGGGCCGCGGGAAGAAGCCAGGCGGGGCGCCGGGCGCGCAAGGGCGCCAGCGCGACGGCCGCGCCGGAGCCCGAAGTCTCCGACAGATGATCGCGAACGCTGCGCAGGTCTCGCGTCAGGTCCTTGGTCGACGCGTAGCGCTCCTCCGGGTCTTTGGCCAGGCATCGTTCGACGATCCAGCGCACCGGCGCCGGCGCATGGGGGTTCAATTGCCCGACCGGCTCCGGCTCCTCGCGGATGATCGCGGCGAGCGTTTCAGCGCCGGTCTTGCGCTGGAAGGCGCGCCGGCCCGTCGCCATCTCGTAGAGAATCGCGCCGAAGGCGAACTGGTCGGACCGGAAGTCCACATTGCCTCCGCTGGCCTGCTCGGGGGACATGTATCCGACAGTCCCCAGAACAGTCCCGGGCTGGGTCGCCGGCGCCGCCATGGTGGGAAGCGCGGAGAGCTCTTCCGAGCCAGCCGCCTCGACGAGCTTGGCCAGGCCGAAATCGAGGATCTTGACGTAACCGTCCTTGGAGACCATCAGGTTCTCCGGCTTCAAGTCCCGATGAACGATTCCCGCCTCGTGGGCTTTGGCGAGGCCGTCGGCCACCTGGACGGCGATCTCGAGGAGCTTGCGGGTTTGAAGGGGCTCGGCGAGGATCAATTCGCGAAGAGTCTTTCCCTCCACCAGCTCCATGGCGACGTAGATCGTGGAGTCCGCCGAGCCGATGTCATAAACCGTGACGATGTTGGGATGGTTCAGGGCCGAGGCAGACCGCGCCTCCGCCTCGAACCGGCGACGCCGCTCTTCGTCTCCCGCGACCTCGGAGGGGAGCACCTTGACCGCGACCTGGCGGTCGAGCTTCGTGTCCCGCGCCCGATACACCTCTCCCATTCCGCCCGAACCGAGCAGCGAGGAAACCTCGTAGGAGCCCAGACGGGTTCCGGGCGCAATCGGCATGCGCAGGCGATTGTAATGTCGCCCCCAGCCTTGAACCGCGGGATCGGAAGGCATAGCCTGCCCAGCCGGATCCGAACATGGCCGCCTCCATCCTCCGCGTCGTCATCGTCAAGCCGAGCAAGTACGGCGCCGATGGCTTCGTCGAGCGCTTTCGCCGGGGCTTCATGCCAAACAGCACCGTCCCTTACCTCGCGAGCTTGACTCCCGCGCGAGTAGGGAACCTGTCGTGCGAGGTTCACGCGGTGGACGAGTACGTCCAGACGGACCTCTCGTATCTGTCGCTCCTCGATCCGACACCCGGAGTGAAAGTCCTCCTGGCCCTGGTCGGGGTGCAAAGCCATCAGCTCCACCGCGCTCTGGACCTGGCTGCCCTGGCGCAGGCGCGCTGCGCCGCCAGCGTGATCGGCGGACCGCATCCGATGACCTGCGATACCTCGCCGCTGCAGGGCCGGGGAGTGTCTTTCGCTCTGTGCGAGGCGGAGCTCGTCTGGCGGCGCATCCTCGCCGACGCCGCGGATGGGCGTCTCGCCCCGGTCTACGGCGCCGAGAGGCGCTGGCAGGAACGACTCGATCCTCCCGTCCTCGCGCCGCTTTCCCGCCGCGAGCTCAAGCGCTACGTCGTGCCGCTGCTCGGCGTCTACCCCGCCCGCGGCTGCCCTTACTCCTGCAACTTCTGCTCGGTGATCAAGATCGCCGGCCACCGCGTGCGGAGCCAGCCGGTCGAGACCACGCTCGCGACGCTTCGGGCCGCGAAGAAGGCCGGGGTGAAGCTCGTCATGTTCACGTCGGACAACTTCAACAAGTATCCCGAGGTCCGCGAGCTTCTGGCCGCCATGATCGCGGAACGGATCGACCTGCCGTTTTTCGCGCAGTGCGACGCGCAGATCGAACGCCAGGAGGACCTCGTCGAGCTCCTCGCCCGCGCCGGCTGTTACCAGATCTTCGTCGGCGCCGAGTCCTTTGACACGGCCACGCTTCGAGCGGCGCACAAGTTCCACAACGCCCCCGAGAAGTACGGCCGAATCGTCGCTCTCTGCCGCCGATACGGGATCACCAGCCACTTCTCCAACATCCTCGGCTTCCCCTCCGACACGCGAGCGGGGATCCGGGAGCATCTTCGAACGCTGCGGTTGCTCGCTCCGGACGTGGCTTCCTTCTACACCCTGACCCCGATTCCGGGAACGGAGCAATACGACGACTTCCGCCGCTCGGGCTGGATCACGGAATCGAACCTCGATCGCTTCGACGGCTCGAGCGTGACCTGGCGTCACCCGGTTCTATCGGCGGAGGAGCTGACGGGTCTCCTCTTCCATTGTTACCGGGAGTTCTACGGCGCTTCCGACGTCGCGAGAAAGTGCCTCCGCCTCGCCTCGGGCTGTCGCGATTTCCGCCGCGGCGCCGCGCTCTTCGCCGTCGCGGGCTACGCCGCCCAGTCCCGGCTGGCCTGCCGGCGCCGCGAGCATCCGATGGCCGGGGGTTCGTGGCGCGTACGGCGCGACCGGGCGGCCGACTACGCGGATCTGCGCCGCCGCGTCTTCGGCATCGACCGCGCTCCTCTCCCCGACAGCCTTGCTCTCTCCTCCGAAGACGTCGAGTCGAATCGCCGCGCGAAGCTCTTCGCGTGACGAGCGTGTGGCACAGGCATTGCTCCGATGTCGCTTCGAGAGGTGTGTGTGATGAGGAAGTATGGCTGGAAACTTTTCGCGGCCGCGCTCGGCGTCCTTCTGCTGGCGGCCTCCGGGGCTTGCCGTCCGAACCAGACGGTCGAGCGGCAGACCGACGACGCCGGTATTAAGACATCGATCAAGGCCAAGCTTGCCGCCGACGTGCGGTTTTCGACGCTGACGGCCGTCTCGGTGGATGTGACCAACGGCATCGTGACGCTCGCCGGGCCCGTGCACAGCGAAGAGGAGAAGCAGAAGATCGAGGAGACCGTTCGATCCGTCAAAGGCGTCGTCAATGTGACGAACAACCTGCAGGTGGAGCCCGGCGGAGCGCCGGCGGCAGCTCCCGCGGCGGCGACCCCCGCTCCGTCAGCGCCTCCGCCTGTCACCCCGTAAGGGTCGGCCCTCGGCATCCGGTTTTCGGCGTTCGGTTGAGCTCCCGCTTTTCTTCGGGCCTACCCGAACGCCGAGCCCCGAACACCGAATACCGGCTCCCGGCTCCCTCGGCCTTCAGCGCGTCCCTGGCACCTCCACGGTGTGGACGCGCCGGGCGCCCTCGGAGGCGTGGCGCTTCGAGTCGAAGAAGTACCTCGAGTGGGCGCGCGTGAATTCGGCGCCGAGGAGCACGATCAACGACGTGTAATACACCCAGAGAACGATGACGATGACCGAGCCGGCGGCGCCGTAGGCCGAAGCGAGCGAGGTGTGGCCAATGTAGAGCCCGATCAGCCACTTCCCGACCGAGAAAAGCGCGGAAGTCACGACTGAGCCGAGCAGCACGTCTCGCCACGGGATCTCCACATCCGGAAGGATGCGATAGATCATCGCGAAGAGGACGCTGAAGAGCACGAAGGAGAAGAGGACGTTCACCGCCTCGAAGAGCGCCGCGGGCGCGGCCAGCCGGTCTCGGACGTATTCGCCGAAAGCCGTAAGAGCGGCCGAAAGGGCGAGAGAGACGAGCAGCAGGAACCCGATCGCCAGGACGAGGGCGAAGGAGAGGAGCCGTTTCTTGAGCAGAGACTTCAAGACGTGCCCGGCCTTGGGCCGCACCTCCCAGACGGTGTTCAAGGCGGTCTGGAGCTGGATGAAGACCGCCGTCGTCCCGAAGAGGAGTGTCGCGAGGCCGAAGATTCCGGCGATGCCCCCGTGCAGAGAGGTCGAGGCCTTCTCGAGCAGCCCCTGGATCGCGACTCCGGCCTCGCGCCCCATGAGCTCCTGGAACTGCCCCACGACCTCTCCGCGGACCCTCTCCCTGCCGAAGACTGTTCCGGAGAGCGAGATCACGACGATCAGGACCGGGGCGAGCGAGAAGAGGGTGTAGAACGCGAGAGCCGCGCTCTGGGTGAATGCGTCGTGCGCGTCCCAGTTCGAGACGGTTTCGGAGACGACCTTTCGCCAGAGCGCCAGGTTGCGGCCCAACGGTTCACCAGATGAGACAGCGGTCTGGACGCACCATGGGGTCGCCCGACTTGCAGCCGAAGGCGGCGGCGAACTCGGGGATGTTCGACGGAGCCCCGATCGCCCGGAAACGGCCGAGCGGATGCGGATTCGTATTGGTCTGCAGCCGCTCGAATTCCGGCCGTCCGTTCGTCGCCCAGACGCGCGCCCAGTTCAAGAACAGGCGCTGCTCCGGCGTGAAGCCATCGATGTTCGCGGGTCTCGGCTTTCCCTCCAGGCTCTTCTCGAAGGCCTTGTAGGCGATCGTCAGACCCCCCAGGTCCGCGATTGATTCGCCCAGCACGAGCTTGCCGTTCTGGTGCAGGTCCCCCTCCACGACGTAGGCGTCGAACTGTTTCTCAACACAGGTTGCGCGCTCCTGGTAGTTCTTCAGATCTTCCGGCGTCCACCAGTTCTTCAGGTTCCCCTGCGCGTCGAACTTTCTTCCCTGGTCGTCGAATCCGTGCGTCATCTCGTGCCCGATCACGGCCCCGATGCCGCCATAGTTGACGGCGTCGTCCGCCTTCGCGTCGAAGAACGGTGGCTCCAGGATCCCGGCCGGAAAGACGATCTCGTTTCTCGAGGAGTTGTAGTAGGCGTTGACCGTGGCGGGCGTCATGCCCCACTCGGTCCGGTCCACGGGCTTGCCGATCTTGTCCATGTCGCGATGGTGCTCGTAGAAGGCGCCATTCATTACGTTGACGACGTAGGATCCCCGCTCGACTCTGTAAGGCGTGTAATCGCGCCACTTGTCGGGATAGCCGATCTTCGGCGTGAAGGCGTCGAGCTTGGCGAGGGCGGCCTTGCGGGTCTCGGCCCCCATCCAGGAGAGCGTCGAGAGATCATCGCGGAGCGCCGCGATCAGGTTCTTGACCATCTGGTCCGCCCGGGCCTTGGCCTCCGGCGGGAAGTGCTCGGCGACGTAGAGCTTGCCGAGTGCGAACCCCAGGTGCCGGTCCGTCGATTGCACGCAGCGTTTCCAGCGCGGCTGGAGCTCCTTGGTCCCTTCGAGCGTGCGGCCATAGAAGCCGAAGTTCTCCTCGACGAACCGCGACGAGAGGCCGGGCGCCGCGGCGTGGACGAGGTGCCACCGCAGGTACGTCTTCCAGTCGGCCAGCGGAACGGTCTTCAACTGCTTGTCCAGCGCCTCGAAGAACTTCGGCTGTCCGATGTTGACCGCCGCGATGGGCGGCGCGTCCAGCTCCTTGAAGTACGCCTCCCAGGAGAAATTCGGCGTCAGCGCCTTCAATTCCGCCGGGGTCATCCGGTGGTAGGTGGCGTCGGGATCGCGCCGCTCGACCCGTGTCATCGAGGCCTGAGCGAGCTTCGTCTCGATGTCGAGCACGGCCTTGGCTTGGCCGGCGGCCTTTCCCGGATCGTCTCCGAGCAGCGTGAACATCTTCGTCACGTGATCGACGTACCTGCCGCGCAGCTCGCTCGATTTGTCGTCGGTCTTCGTGTAGTAGTCGCGGTCGGGCAGGCCCAGGCCGCCCTGCGAAGCGCCCGCGATGACCTCGCTCGAGTTCTTCCGGTCCTGCTGGGAACCGAAACCGAAGAGGGCGCCGGCCCCGCGAGTCTGAAGCCGCGCGAGCTCCGAGCGCAGGTCCGAGAGACTCCGGATCCCGTCGATCCTTGCGAGCTCCGGCGCGATCGGCTTCGCACCTTGCGCCTCGATCGCGGCCTCATCCATGCAGCTCGCGTAGAAGTCGCCGAGCTTCTGCTCCTCCGACCCCGGCGCGGCCGTGTCTTTGGCGAGCTCTTCCAGGATCCGGTGCATCGCCTCTCGATTGCGCTCCGCGAGCTCGGTGAACGTCCCCCAGCTCGGGTGCTCGGGAGGGATGGGGTTTCTCTTCAGCCAGCCGCCGTTGGAGAACTTGTAGAAGTCCTGGCAGGGCCTGCCTGTGGGATCCATGTCGGCCGGGTCGAGTCCGTGGACCGTCGTGGCTGAGGGGAGGGAAGAAGAAGCTCCCGCGTCCGCGGCCGCGTACGATTGCGCGAAGGCCGCGGTCCAGGAGACGGCGGACATCAGGACGACGGCGTGCCAGAACCGACGGCGGCTGGCGAGGGCGGAGGCGGCGTGAAAGAACATCATGGAATGGGCTCCTTCTGCGGGTTTGCGAAAGCGTTCTCCGGACAGGCGGGAATCCTACAACGGACAGTCGGGTTGGGGCCGGAAGGGCAGAAGGAGAGAGTCAGGCGTTCGAGGAGAAGGAGCGGCGGCTCTTCGGGAAGGACGCTTCGAAAAGATCGTCACAGAGGTCGCCGAGCTCGAAAGAGAACTCGGCGTCTACGAGCTTTCCCGCTTCACCCCGAAGTGATCGGGGACCCGGCTAGAAACCGGGTTTCGCGCCGGACCGGCTCGTGTTCGGGGAGACGGGCGCCGGGGTGAGTAGGCCGGACTTGGCTCGCGGGTTGGCGCTCGCCGCGGCGAAAGAGGCTTCGCGGTTGACTCGCTCGAGCATCTCGCCCAGGATTTTCAGGACCGACATGACTTCGACCGGCCCGTCGGTCGCGCGGCAGGTGAAGGAAACCGTCCCAGAGAATTTATCCAGGCGAAAGCGAGTCAGTTTGGGAGTGCTTTCGACGACGCGCTGATACGTGTTGACCCAGTGTTCGTCGAGACAGCCGACGAGCGGGGTGGAGTATCGCTCGAAGAGCGGCCCGACCTTTTCCCAGCCCAGGCCGGCGTCGGGCAAAGAGACGTCGTAGAGCGCGGATTCGTGGCGTGTGGCTGCGTACAATTGTTTGCCCTCCACAGTTCCTCCCTCTTCCACAAAGGCAAAGCTGGGACCAACACCCTAAACTACTGAGTGTTAGGGATCTTCCGGCACTGGATCGAGCGGGAAAGTCAAATATTTGTCCGTGTCCGGACGCCTTCCGGCCGATTTGCGTCCGAAGGCAGCCACGGCGTGAAGGGGTCCGCCCGCATCCTTTTCGGCAGGCAGCCGGGAGTACGCGAGGAGCCGTGCTACTCGGGCTTCCCCTTCTTTTCGCCCTTTCCCTGCCCCTGCGACTGAGGCGGATGCGCGGGCGGCTTGGCCGCGACGGCCGGCGGCGGTCCGGGCGGCGGCTGGTGCGCCTGTGCCTGTGGAGGAGGCGAAGCGGGCTGCCCGTGCTGGGGTCGTTCTCGAGGCGCCGAATTCATGGCGATCGGCCGCTCCTCATGCCGGACCTCGCGCGGGGGATTCTGGTGCCGGCTTTCGGCGGTTCTCGGCGCCCGCACGGCGGGAGGTTCCCGATGAGAGACCGGTCGGGGTGCAACGGCGGCCGCGGACCGCGTCTCACCGCGATGTCCGGAAGGTTTCGCTTCACGCCCGGCGTGCGACGGCGCGTGCGCGGGCGGGGCCGGCCGTGAGGCATGCTTCTCGACGCTCTCCTTGCGCGCGGGTCCCCTGTGGCCGCCCTGTTTTTGCTTCAGGGCTGAGGCGTGTCTCGAGATCACTGGCGCCGCGCGTTTTCCCGCGGGCGCCTTCTGCGCCGCGATCTTCGGTCCGGAACTCCGGGCCCCCTTCGTCGCGAGGGCGCGATCCTGCTTGGGGGCCGTGATCGAGATCCTCCTGCCGGACGCGACGCCAGCCGCGGTGATCGGAACTGGCGAGAGCTTGTGCGCCGACAGGCTCGTCTTGCGGAGCGGTTTGCCCGTCGCGCGCTCGACAAACGAAGTCGGCGGATCCGTCGCGCGAACGAGACCGCCCGAAACGGAATAGTGCGTCACTCGCTGCGCGTTGGCGAGGATCATCGGGTTCTGGCTGGGCGCCACGCGGGTCGTCGAAACATTGGTGCCGACGAAGCTCGTGACCGGAACGAATACGTATTGGCTCTGAGCGACAGTCACCGGCGCGCCGGCGTAGCCGGAGGCAGTGAGGACGAACGTCGGCGGCAGGGGCGCCCAGCCGATGTAAGTATCCGTATAGGCCCACGTCACCCACGCCGGACCCCAGACGTATCCGGGATCCCAGCACCAGCCATATGAATCCACCCAGACCCAGGTGCCGTAATGGAACGGATCCTGGCCGAAGGCATCGTAGGACACCCAGGTCCAGCCGCAGTCGGTGTAGACCCACTCGCCATACACGTAGGGCTCCCACGTCGCCGCGACGACTGTCGGACGCCAGACTTCTCCATAGGCCGCGGTATGAACCCAGCTGCCGTACGGCGAGAGCTCCCGCTGGAAATAAGAGATGCTGACGCTCCACGACGCGGAGGCCGGGCGGGGAGCGAGGATTGTCATCAAACCCGCGAACAGGATTGCGGCGACAGTCTTCGATCTCATAGACGACTCCTTTCGCCTCGGACTAGGGAGGAGCAACCCCGGTGCCATGGCCTCAACTGACTGAATGATCGCGGTTTGGACGCCGCGGCCGCTGTCCCCCCGAGTGGTCAGGAAAAATTGAGGCGGTTTCGAGGAGATTTGAACATCGGGCTAATGAAAAGGGGCGCTTGCGCGCCCCTTGGACACACGAAGCCGGACGAGCCGGACCTAATCCCGATCTGCCTTCTTGGTCCGTCGAAGCTCCGTCACCCACATCTTCCCGTCCTTCTCGATGAAGTCGAAGTGGATCTTGTCCCCTTCCCGAAGCTGGGTCGGGAGCAGGCCTTTCTTGAACTTGGTCGTGTCGTCCCAGTAGAGCGTCCACTGGTCGCCCTTTTCGCCCTGGACGACCATCGATCTCTGGACGCTCGAAACGGTCTGGCCGCCGGCATCCGCCGACTTCTCGACCGTTTCGACTCGAACGACCTTGCCTTCGTGCGGCCGCTTGTCGGCGTAGCTTGCCGTGGCCAGCAACAGGATGGCGGCCGCGGCCACGGAAATGCCGAGAGCTTTTCGCATAGTTTCACCTCCGCTTACCTAGAAGCCGCAAGAATCGGGCCAGGACTCGAGTTGCAGGATCCATAGTCCTTAGTAGTCCTAGGTCTTTGATCCCTTGATCCATTAAACGTCGGATGCGGCCGTATTCTCGAAGTGGCCAAGAATCTCGGACCACTGGGAGATGGGGGTCGGCGCGTCCGTGATCTCCTGCCAGAGGACGCGCCCGTCACGGCAGCGGAAATGCGGCTCGACTCGCGGAAAGGGAACGCGCCGGCCTCGCGAAGGATCGTTCCTCCAGACCATCGTGCTCACGCGTCGCGCTCCGCAGCCCGAGCAGGGCTCCTCGAGCACGAACAGGGGCGCCCCGATCGGTACGTCCCCCTTCGCGTCCCGCCGAGCCCGCCACGCCGCGATGTCGTGAACCTCGCCCATGGCATTCCTCCGCCAACCATGATGCGGGTCGGGCCGGACAAAAGATGTCCGACCGTTGCTCTCCGTCTCGGTCTCGATCGTCCGCCCTCGAATAGGCGGTCAGGCGTAACGTGATAAAGTGAGGGCCTCCGATCTCCTCCGACGGACCACTTCAGTCGATCCGTGACCACCCGTCGCCGGTCTCGGCGAGAAAGCGAGCGACGTCATGGATCACGCCTCGGAACGGCTTCCCGGAGCCGCCTCGCGGACCTTCGCCATTCTGCTCAGCCGGCTGCCCGCCGTGGACAATCGCCCGGGGCTCATCTCTTTCTTGATCGATGGGGCGGGGGAGGGCAAGCCGGGCGGAAGACCGGCCGCCCTCACGGACGCCGCCCTGCGCGGCCGGCTCGCGCACTTCGACGCGCATTCGGCCAACGAGATCGCGGCGATCCGGAAGGCCCTGTCGGTTGAGAACGGGACGACGACCGTCTACGAGAACTGGGGGGCCCTCGATGTCTGCCTGCGTTTCTGGTACGGCTTCGTGGGATCGCGAATCCGTCCCATCGAGTCGGCCTGCGAAGCCTGCGGGCAATTGAACCGTGGAAGTGTCGGGGGGAGCGTCGGCGAGTCGTTCCTGCGCCTGTGCCGTTGCGGACAGGTTTCGCTCATCACCGTCCCCAACCAGATGCCCGCGAGCGCCGCTCCGGCGCGTTGAGCGTGCCGCGGCGGGTTCGGGGGACCGCGGACGGTCCCCCGGTGATCCCAGCCGGCGACGCCGATATCAGTAGCGGGAGCGTCCGCCTCCCGATCCCTCGTTGCGCGGCCGCGCCTCGTTGACAGTCAGCGATCGGCCGCCGAACTCCGTGCCGTTCAGGGACATGGCCTGCCTGGCCTTCTCGTCATCGCTGAACTCGACGAACCCGAACCCCTTGGACTGCCCGGAATCGCGGTCGGTGATCACCCGCGCCGATTCGGGAACGCCATACTTCGCGAACATGTCGCGCAGCTGGTCGTCGGAAA
>JBKPBH010000182.1:0-9801 GCA_046726795.1 Acidobacteriota bacterium | reverse complement strand
GACGCGGAGGCGGCAGACCGGGGGATCCGGCTGGAGCTCGTGGCGGGGGGATGGCGCTACGTGACCCGGCCCGAGTTCGATTCGCTGCTGCGCAAGTTCCACGAGGTCGCGGAGCGGAGCCGGCTCTCGCTCGCCGCGCTCGAGACCCTGGCAATCATCGCCTATCGGCAGCCCATCACGTTGCCCGAGATCCAGGAGGTCCGGGGTGTCAACTCGGCCAGCGTCGTCAATACGCTCTTCGAAAAGAGGCTCGTCACGACCGCCGGACGAAAGGCGGTCGTCGGCACACCGTTTCTCTACCGCACGACACCGGAGTTCTTGATCCGATTCGGACTCAAGGAGCTCGAAGAGCTGCCCAAGCCGGAGGAGCTGGCCGAGGACATGGCTGCGACCGTGCCGGACCCGCTGCCGCCCGAGCCGGTGGCGCGGGCGGCCGCTCTGGAGCCGGACGACGACCAGGAGAACGGCGAGGACGTCGGACAGGACGAGGGGCACGCGGAAGATTGAGGGCGGCAGGTATTAAGCGAGGCGTTCGGAATCGGCGCCCTCACCCTTTCCCTCCCCCCGAGAGAGAGGGCAGACGGCGCCCCCGCCCCGGCCCTCTTCCGGAGAGAGAGAGCGGAAACCTGCAGAGGGTTCAGAAGATCCTGGCGCAGGCGGGCGTGGCCTCCCGGCGGGAGGCCGAGGAGTGGATCCGCCAGGGGCGCGTCTTCGTCAACGGACGCGTCGCGCGCCTGGGCGACCGCGCGAATCCGCACCGGGACGCGATCCGCGTGGACGAGAAGCGCGTTCGGCCGCGATCGGGGCCGAAGACCTACATTCTCCTCAACAAGCCTCGCGGCTACGTGACCACGGTCTCGGACCCGCAGCGTCGCGACACGGTCCTCGACCTCCTTCCGGGAGGACTGCGGCGCGGTGTCAAGCCGGTCGGCCGTCTCGACGTCCAGACGGAAGGCCTCCTGCTCTTGACCGACGACGGCGACCTCGCGCGCGACCTGACGAGTCCTTCCGGAGGCTGCTCGAAGGAGTACCGCGTCAAGGTCTCGGGGGCGCCCGCGGAGAAAGACCTCGATCGAATGCGGAGGGGTGTCGTCCTGGACGGGAGGCGAACGCGCCCTGCCACGATCGAGCGGGTCTCCACGACGGGCCGCGGCGAAGAGGGAAACACGTGGTTTCGGGTCGTGCTGTCGGAGGGGCGCAACCGGCAGATCCGGCGGATGTTCGAGGCGATCGGGCACCCGGTCTCGAAGCTGAAGAGAACAGCCATCGGATCCTTGCGCGACGATCGGCTTTCCCCGGGAGCCCATCGGAGGTTGACCGAGGCCGAGGTCAGCGGCCTGCGGGAGAGTCTTCGAGGGCCGACCCAGCGTCCTTCCCGGTCCTCTCCTCCGCCTCGCTCATGACGGCCCCCGTCGTCGTCGCGATCGACGGCCCCTCCGGGGCCGGGAAGTCCACCGTGGCCAAGATCCTCGCGGCGCGGCTCGGCGTTCCATACATCGACACAGGCGCGATGTACCGGACGGTCGGTCTCGCGGCGCGGGAGGCGGGTGTGCGTCTTCCGATTACGGATCCGACTCGAGTCGCCCGGCTGGCCCAGTCCCTCTCGATAGAGCTCGAGACCGGCCCGGGGGGCCGAGTCTTCGTCAACGGCCGGGACGTGTCGGCGGCGATCCGTGAGCCGGAGATCTCGCGCTACGCCTCGGCGGTCTCGGCCATCCCGGAGGTGCGGCGGCGCCTGGTCTCGGAACAGCGTCGCCTGGCCGGCGAAAGGGGCGGCGTGATGGAGGGGCGCGACATCGGGACCAAGGTGTTCCCGGATACGCCGCACAAGTTCTTTCTGACGGCCTCCCTTCCCGTGCGCGCCGGGCGCCGGGCGGCGGAGCTCGCATCGCGCGGGACGCCGCAGCCCTTTGCCGAGGTCCTGGCCGAAATGGAGAAGCGCGACCGGGACGACCGGACCCGCCGCGAATCGCCCCTGACCCACGACGAGAGCTACGTGGTGGTGGATTCCAGCGGCCGGGACGCCGCGGCCGTCGCCGGCGAAATCGAGCGTCGAGTGCGCGGCTCGGGTTGACTCAACCTCGGCCGCCAACGTAGAGTATATTTTTGGCTCTCAAATACTTATGAGGGGGTAGTCCCTATTTCATGACGGGTGAAAACGACAAGGGTGGCCGTCCGGCCGGCCGGGCGCAGGCGGAAATCGAAGAGCAGGAGATGTCGCCGGAGGAGTACGAGCACCTGCTCGCTCAGTACGAGAAGTCCTTCAAGAACCTCCAGGAGGGTCAGATCATCCGGGGCCGCGTCCTGACCGTGACGCCCTCCGAGGTGATCGTGGACATCGGATACAAGTCCGAAGGGATCATCCCCGTTTCCGAGTTCACGGATTTCTCCGGAAACGTCATGGTCAAGCCGGGTGACGCCGTGGACGTGCTCCTCGAGCGGACGGAAGACCAGAACGGCTACGTGGTCCTCTCCAAGGACAAGGCCGAGAAGATGAAGGTGTGGGACGAGGTCGAGAAGTCCTATCGATCCGGATCCACGGTCCGCGGCCGCGTCATCGACCGGATCAAGGGAGGGCTCGCCGTGGACATCGGCGTGAAGGCCTTCCTCCCGGGCTCTCTGGTAGACGTCAAGCCGATCAAGAACCTGGAGTCCCTGCGGGGCCGGGACCTCGATTTCAAGGTGATCTCGGTGGACAAGAAGCGCGGCAACATCGTCCTCTCGCGAAAGGCGGTCGTCGAGATCGAGCAGGAGGCCAGGAAGAAGGAGACGTTGCAGCTGCTCGAGGAAGGGCGTGTCCTGCGAGGCACGGTCAAGAACCTGACCGATTATGGAGCCTTCGTCGATCTGGGAGGGCTGGACGGACTCCTCCACGTCACCGACATGTCCTGGGGGCGCGTCAACCACCCCTCCGACATCGTGAAGGTGGGCGACGAGATCGACGTCGTGGTCCTGAAGTTCGATCGTGAGACCGAGAGAGTGTCGCTCGGCACCAAACAGTTGACCGAGGATCCCTGGACGCACGTGCCGGACCGCTATCCCCCGGGCTCACGCGTCACCGGCCGCGTCACCAACGTCACCGACTACGGCGCCTTCGTCGAGCTGGAAGAAGGGGTCGAGGGGCTCGTGCACGTCTCGGAGATGTCCTGGTCCAAGAAGGTCAAGAACCCGGCGAAGGTCGTGTCTCCGGGAGACACCGTTGAAGCGATCGTCTCCGACGTCAACCGCGACGCGCGGCGGATCTCACTGTCGCTTAAGGACACGCTTCCCGACCCCTGGGAAGGCGTTCTCGCCAAGTACAAGGTGGGCGACTCCGTCGCCGGGAAAGTCCGCAACCTGACCGACTTCGGGGCCTTCGTCGAGATCGAGGAGGGCGTGGACGGCCTCGTGCACGTCTCCGACATGTCCTGGACGCGCCGCGTCAAGCACCCCTCCGAGGTGTTGAAGAAGGGGGACGACGTTCAGGCGATCATCACTTCGATCGACCAGGAGAATCGACGGATTTCGCTTTCGATCAAGGAATTTCAGCCCAACGACTGGCAGGCCTTCAAGGCCAAGCACCAGCCGGGAGACATCGTGGAAGGGACGGTCACCCGAGTGGCGGATTTCGGCGCCTTCGTGCAGGTGGATGGCCTGGTCGAGGGCCTGATGCACATCTCGGAGACCGGCCTTCCGCGCGGCGAGAAGCCCCAGGACCACTTCAAGGAAGGGGACCCCGTGCGGGCCCGGATCCTCCGGATCGACGACGCGGAAATGAAAGTCGGCCTGTCCGCGGCGAACCTCGAGGCCGCTGCCCCCGCTGCCCCCATCGAGTCCGCCGAGCCCGCCGAATCCGCAGTTGTGTCGCCGCCCGCCGGCGCCGAAGCGCAGGCCCCGCCGCCGCCGGCCGAACCCGAGAAGGCGGAGGCGAGCGCCGACTTGCCCGCGAAGAAGAAGCGGACTCGGAAGAAGCCCAAGGATACGGCCTCCGAAGGTTAGTCCGGATCTCTCCTCAGTTGGGACAGGCATGGAGAAGGGAGCGATGACGAAAGCCGAATTGATCGAACGGGTCGCCGTGGCGACGGACGTCACCAAGAAGCAGGCCGAAACGATCGTGGACACGGTGTTCGACGCGATCGTCCGCTCCCTGAAGGAGGGAGAGAAGATCGAGCTGCGGGGCTTCGGCTCCTTCCGGCTGCGGGAACGAGGGGCGCGCATGGGACGCAATCCCAAGACCGGCGTCAAGGTCGCCGTGCCCGCCAAGAAGATCCCGTACTTCAAACCGGGGAAGGAATTGAAGGAGCTCATCAATCGCTAGGCCGGGCGCTCCGGACGTCCTCTTCGCCCCGTGGCGTTACGAGTACCTGGTGGCTGACAAAGCGGGCGGCTGCATCTTCTGCGAGGCCGCAGACTCGGCCGACGGAGGGTCTTCGTTGGTCGTCTTCCGCGGGAAGCGGGTCTTCGTCCTTCTCAACCGGTACCCGTACACCAACGGGCATGTCATGGTCGCGCCGTACAGCCACGATCCTTGGCTCTCGAGCTCGGACGCGGAGACGCTCTCCGAGCTGATCGCCACGATCGCGCGCGCGGAGAAGATCCTCGTGTCGGCCTACCGCACCGACGGCTTGAACGTCGGCATCAACTTCGGCTCGGCCGCGGGGGCGGGGGTCGCCGGGCACTACCACGTCCACGTCGTGCCGCGCTGGAACGGGGACACGAACTTCATGACGGTCACGGCGGGCCTCCGGGTCGTCCCGGAGGAGCTCGAGGTCACGCTCGCGCGACTCCGGCCGCTCTTCGCGGAGGAAAAGTCTTGAGCGAGTCTGCGGTCCCGCCTCGCCCCGCGGCGGCCGAGGCGTCGCGTCCGGTCGCCAGCGCCCGCCCCGGTCTGCCTCCGCTCCTCGCGGCGGCCCTCGCCTGGATTTTTCCGGGCCTCGGGCACTTCCTGCTCGGGCGCCGCGGGACGGCCGCGCTCTACGCACTGATCGTCAGCGCGACCTTCCTGCTCGGCCTCTCGTTCGAGGGGCGTCTCTACTCGCCCGAGCCGGGACAGCCCCTGACGGTCCTGGCGACCTTCGCCGTCTATGGAGCCGGCCTGCTGAACCTCGCGGCGCGACTGCTGTCCTCCAATCCTGGCGGGACCATTCTGTCCGTGACCTATGAGTACGGATGCGCCTTCCTTCTGACGGCGGGTTTGATGAACCTCCTCCTGATGCTCGACGCGTACGACATCGCGGCCGGGAGGAAGTTCTGATCGCCGCTCTCGTGCCCGCCGACCACTTCCTCATCTTGACGCTCTACGCGCTGCTGATCTCGGTCTTCTTCGCGCTGCTCTGGCGCAACGAGCGGCGCGATCGCGCCGCCCTCTTCGTGAAGCTCTTCCTGGCGCTCGTCCTCGGGGCGCTGGCGGTCGCCTGGCTGATGTATCCGTTCCCCTCGTGACGGGCGGAAGGCGGGACGCGGAAGACAAAAGGCGGGAAGGCCCACCGACAAGGACGAGCGGCGCGCCTGGCTCGCCCTGGTCTGCCGTCTGACACATGTGCGGGATTGCCGGCTGGATCCAATCCGGCGGGATCGAGATCGCGATCATGGATCGAGCGCTCGCGACCCTTGCGCGCCGGGGCCCGGACGGGAGCGGGACCTGGGTGAGCCCGGACCGGCGCGTCGTGCTGGGTCATCGCCGGCTCGCCATCCTCGACACGTCTCCCCGCGGTGAGGAGCCTTCCGTCTCGCCGGACGGCTGGTCCGCCTTCATCCACAACGGTGAGATCTACAATTTCCGATCCCTGCGACGCCAGCTGGAAGCTCGGGGCGAAAGCTTCGTCTCCCAGAGCGACGGAGAAGTCGCCCACCGACTGCTTCGGCGCGATGGCGCCGGGGCCCTCCCCTCGATCGAAGGGATGTTCGCGCTGGCCCTCTGGAACGAGGCGAGCCGGACGCTCCTGCTGGCGAGGGACCGCATCGGCATCAAGCCTCTCTACTACGCGTCGCTGCCCGGAGGCTTCGCCTTCGCCTCCGAGCCCAAGGCGATCCTGCGCCTGCCGCGCCTGGCGGCACGCCTGAACCCGGAGGCCCTCTCGGACTTCCTCGCCTACGGATACGTTCCCTTCGACCGCTCCATCTTTGAAGGCATCCGCAAGCTTCCGCCGGCGCATCGCCTCCTCTTCGACGCCGCGAGCGGCCGGATCGAAGTCTCTCCGTTCTGGGCGCTCGAGGCGGCGACGGTCCCGGCCGACGTCGAGGAGCTGCGCTCGCGCCTCGACGCCGCGGTCGAATCGCACCTGGTCTCCGATGTGCCGGTCGGAGCGTTCCTGTCCGGCGGCCTGGACTCGTCCACCGTGGTGTCCCGCGCGGCTCGACGCGTCCCGGGCCTTCCAACCTTCACGGTGGCCTACCGGGACGGCAACCTGGACGACGTCCACTACGCGCGCGTGGCGGCGAAGGCGTTCGGCACCGCGCATCGGGAGGAGCTTCTCGACGTGGGTGACCTCACGAAGACGCTGGACGCGGCCTCGGAGGTCTACGACGAGCCCCTCTATGATTCCACCGCGCTGGCCGTTCTGGAGCTCTCGCGCCTGGCGCGCCGCTCGGTCAAGGTCGTGCTGACGGGAGACGGAGGCGACGAGATCTTCGGGGGCTACGGCTGGCACGAGACGGTGATGCGCTACGAGGCGCTGCGGCAGAGACTCTCCCTCCTCGACCCGATCTTCTCGTTGACGCACCGGAGCGTCATCGGGCCTCTCTCCGGACTGCCGCTCGTCAGCCGCATCGCTGGAGCGGGTCGGCTCTCCGCGCCGGACTTCCCCGACCGCTATTTCCCGGTGCGCGGCTTCTTCACGGCGCCCGAGCAGAGGCGGATCACCGGACGTTCCCCTCGGGACGCCGCCTGGCTCTTCCGGAAGTTCGACCGGCCGGATCTTCCGCTCGTCCAGAGATTGCTCTACCTCGACATCCACACGTACCTTCCCGACAACAACCTGACCCTCGTCGACCGTTCGACGATGGCGGCAAGCCTCGAGGCGCGGGTGCCCCTGCTCGACCCGCAGCTCGTGCAATACGCCTTCTCGCTGCCGCCCGAACGCATCGTGCGACCCGGGGCCACGAAGATCGCCTTGCGCGAGGCGATCGGACCCTGGCTCCCGGAGCCGATCCTGACCCGCTCCAAGTCCGGCTTCTCTCCACCCTTCAAGCGCTGGGTCGGCGGCGCCGCGCGCGAAGCGGCCTTCCGCGCTCTCGAGGCTGGCGATCTCGCGGCCGACGGCGTGATCGACCCGAAAGGAGTGCGGACGCTGGTCGAGTCGGGAACCCAGCGTCGCCACAACAAGCTCTGGCTCCTCCTGAACCTGGAAGCCTGGTACCGGCGCTGGATCCGCGGGCGAGAGACTTCGACCCCGGAGCTTGCAGACTCGGCTTGACGCGCACTCGCCAAGACTTCGCCCCCGCCACTCCTGGGACGTCGAATTCGAATCGGCGCAGGGCGGGTTTCAGAATCCGGAAGAGGCGGAGGAGCCGAAGAAGTCCCGGACCGCCGCGATGACCGTCTCCACGTCTTCCTCGGAGAGACCCGGAAACATCGGAAGCGAGAGGGTCGTCTTCCCGATCGCCTCGGCTTCGGGGAGCAGCGGTGGCTCGCCCCGGGAGGCCATCGCGGGCTGGAGGTGGTTGGCGATCGGGTAGTGGACGCCGGTCTCGACGCCTCGGGCTCTCAGGTGTCCTCGCAAAACCTCCCGCGCCGAGTCGTCCCGGCACCGGATCGGATAGAGGTGATAGACCATCCGCGTGCCCGGGCGTTCAGCCGGAAGGGAGATCTCGGCGATGTCGCGGAACGCCGCGTCGTAGCGCGCGGCGACCGATCGGCGCTTCTCGATGAAATGCTCGAGGAGCGCGAGTTGCTTTCTTCCCACCGCGGCCTGGAGGTCGTTGAACCGCAGGTTGTAGCCGACCTCGATGTGGGTGTACTTGTCCGAGCGGCCGTGGTCGCGGAGGAGCCGAACGCGGTCCGCGATCCTCGCGTCGTCGGTCGTCACCATGCCTCCGTCTCCGAACACGGTCAGGTTCTTCGACGGGTAGAAGGAGAAGCAGCCCGCGCGGCCGATCGAGCCGGTCTTGCGCCCTCGGTGCAGGGCGCCGTGGGCCTGGCAGCAGTCCTCGACAATCCAGAGTCCTCGTTCGCGGGCGAGATCGTGGAGCCCGTCTAAGTCGGCAGCGCCCCCGTAGAGATGAACCGGGACGAGTCCGACTGTCCTGGCGGTGACGCGCCGTCGCGCGTCCGCCGGGTCCATCGCGCCGTAGCGGTCGTTGTCCACGAAAACGGGGGTTGCGCCGGCGTGGATCACCCCCTCGATCGTGGGGAACGCGGTCATGGAGGGGACGAGCACCTCGTCGCCGGGGGCGAGCCCGATCGCCTGCACGGCGAGCTGGATGGCGGCGGTGCCCTGGGAAACAGCCACCGCGTGGGCGACGCCGATGTATCGGGCGAACTCGGACTCGAAGGCACGGACCTCCGGCCCGAGAATGAACCTTCCCGAATCCACGACGTCCAGGATCGCCTGCTTCATCTCGGGGGTGACGGTCACGCGGGAGAGGGGAATCACGCTTGGCCTCCGGTCGCGGCGGGACTCGGGACACGGGACACGGGACACGGGATCATCGTTTGGCTTCGAGTCCCGAGTTCCGAGTTCCGAGTTCCGCTCCGCCCGCGGGGCGCCCGAGGCGAGAGTAGCTGGGCGTGAAGGGGAGCCGCACTTCCCGGCCGCTCCCGATCGACTCGTAGATCGCTGTGATGACCTCGAGCGACTTGCGTCCCTCGCGGCCGTCCACGGCAGGGGTCTCGTCGCGGGCGATCGCCCCGAACACGTCCCGGTAGAACTCGTGGTGACCGAATCCGTAGACGTCCGGCGGGTTGGTTCGATACCGCACGAGGACCTCCGCATCCTCCGGGGTCTCGTCGGCGAACTTCCAGACCGTCATCTCGTTCATGGCGAACCCGCCGACCTCGACCGTCCCGTTCTCGCCCAGGATCGAGATGGACCCTTCCAGGTCGCGCGGTCTGGCCGCCGTGGTCGCCTCGATGACTCCGAGCGCGCCGCCGACGAAGCGCAGGAGCGCCAGGCCGGTGTCTTCCGCCTCGATCGAGACGAGACGCGTCACCGCCATTGCCTGGACCGATTCGACGCGGCCCATCATGGACACGAGCATGTCCACGTGGTGGGAGGCCTGGTTGGAGAAGACGCCTCCGTCCATCGCCCAGGTTCCCCGCCAGGAGGCCTGGTCGTAGTATTCCTGCCGGCGGCACCAGCGAACCCGTACGGCGCCGAGCACGAGCTTGCCGAACCGTCCCTCGTCGAGTGCGCGCCGGAGTTTCTGGATCGGAAGGTTGTAGCGGTTCTGCTTCACGACGAAGAGGCGCGTTCCCCGCGCCTCGCACGCCTCGATCATGGCGTCGGCGTCGGGCAGCGTGAGCGCCATCGGTTTCTCGACGACGATGTTCTCCACCCCCGCGTCGCAGGCCGCCAGCACGTCCCGGGCATGGAGGCCCGACGGAGTGCAGACCGCGATGAGATCGGGGGACTCCGCTGCGATCATCTCCTTCAAGCCGGAGTAGGCGCGGCCGCCGTGGCTGGCCGCGTAGGCCCGGGCCTTTCGGAGCTCGACATCGGCCAGCCCGACGAGCTCCGACTCGGGCGAAGCCGCGAGGATGCGAGCATGACGCTCCCCGATCCGCCCGCAGCCCACGAGCGCCGTCTTGAGCCTCTTCGTTCCGGTCATCGCGGCCGTTATCTCACAAGTCACAGCACCCCGACAGCCCTCGAGAAGCCCATG
>JBKPBH010000181.1:0-14087 GCA_046726795.1 Acidobacteriota bacterium | reverse complement strand
GGGGAGCGGAAGAACCTTCTCCTTTCCGGAGCGGTCAACCCAGAGGACGGAGTCCGGAGGGCTCGTCGCGACTCCGCCCGTCGAGTAGACGAGGAGGCCGTTGCCGGAAACCGCGAAAAACGGAACGCCGTCGAACCGCGTGGTCAGGATGTCCAGGACCAGCGGCGCCGCGGGCCCCGTCAGAGTCCAGGTCCGGGAATCGCAGCGGGCGGCCAGAAGGGTCGTCCCCTTCGTATAGAGCAGGTAGCCCGGGGCTACGTAACGGGCATAGTTGGCGCCTTCGACGAGCACGCGCCGCCTGCCGGTGACGAGCGAATGAACGGCGATGTTCGATCTCGCGACGTCCAGAAAATCCCTGCCGGCTCGAACGACCAGCAGAACGTTCTTGCCGTCCGGAAGGATCTGCGGAAAGAGATGGGCGTTCTCGCCCTTGCCGAGGGTCGTGAGCTTCTCGACGGGCCCGCCCCCGGAAGAAACGCGAGAAAGCCCGCCGTTGCTCGTATTCGCGAAGATGATAGAGCCGTCGGGCGCCCAGGTGGCGCCTCCCGCGACGGGCGAGGTCGTCGCGATGGTGAGTGGCGAGCCTCCGGAAAGCGAAGACTTCATGATCTCGGTCGGGGTGAAGAATCCGAGCCACTCCCCGTCCGGCGAGAAGAACGGGCTGTATCCTCGTTCCGTGCCCGCGATCGGCGACGCTTCGAGTCTCTCGAAGTTCTGCAGGTAGAGCTGCGTGACCCCTCCGCGCGTCGCGCGGAGGGCGAGCTTCCCGCCGTCGGGCGAGATCGCGATCGCAGCGCGAAAGAGCGGCGGAAAGAAGTCCATCCCCGCCGGCAGGGGCAAGACCGAATGGACCGGCGGCGTCCGCGGCGACGAAGCCACCGGTCTCAACGCACGAAGGATCAGGACGGCCGCGAGGGTGCCGGCGACGAGGCCGAGCGCCGCCGCCGCCCAGACGATCGCACGCGTGCTCGCCCCGGGAGACGCAGTCGCGGAGACTGCGGCTGACGCGCTCAGAGCGGGCGCCACGAGAGCCTCCTCGATCTCCAGCCTCGCGTCGGCGATGTCGTGGAGTCGCCGTTCGCGCGCTTTCTCCAGGCAGCGGCGCAGGAGGTCACGGACCTTGCCGGGCGTCTCGGAAGGCAGCTCGCGCCAGTCCGGCTCGCTCTTCAGGATCGCGGCGAGGGTGTCGGAGACCGTCTCGCCGCGAAAGGCCTGCCGTCCGGTCAGGCACTCGTACATCACGCAGCCGAACGAGAAGATGTCCGTGCGCTTGTCCAGCGGCCTTCCGCGAGCCTGCTCCGGACTCATGTAGGCGGCGGTTCCCAGGATCATTCCGGTGCGGGTGCCGCCGGTCGTCATCGTGGGCGATTGGCTTAAGTCCCGGCTGTCGGGCTCGGATTCGACGAATTTGGCGAGGCCGAAGTCGAGCACCTTGACCGAGCCGTCAGGCCGGATCTTCACGTTGCTTGGCTTCAAGTCGCGGTGGATGACTCCCGCCTCGTGCGCCGCCTCCAGGGCGAGCGCGACCTGCCGGCAGATCGAGAGCGCCTCAGAGGCCGGAAGCGCCCCGGCGGCGAGCCGTTCGGCCAGCGTCTCTCCCTCCACGCACTCCAGGACCAGGTGCGGCGCGCCCTCGAAGACCTCGAGCCCGTAGATCGCCGCCACGTTGGGATGGTTCAGCGCCGCGAGCAGCCGCGCCTCCCGCTCGAAGCGGTTCAGCCGCTCCGCTTGGTCCGCGAGCTCCGCGGGCAGGACCTTGATCGCGACATCCCGGGCAAGCCGGGTGTCCCGCGCCCGCCAGACCGCTCCCATCCCTCCCGCTCCCAGCGGTGAAAGGATCTTGTACGAGCCGAGATGGCTGCCGGCCGAGATCGTCATCTCAATTCACTTTTCGTCGGCGGCATCATCATAGGCCCAGCGCCCCGTCATTCTGAGGTCGCCGACGCGCCAGAGCCGCTTTGGCGACGGCGCGAGCGAAGAGATGAAGAATCTGACCCTCGAGGGGTAAGACAGAGGGCAGCTCGCTGCGCTCGGAATGACAGGAGGCTTCTAATAAGCGGCGAGGAGCCGCGCCGCCGCAAGGATCTGCTCCTCCGAAGGGAGAAAGACCTCCTCGAGGGGAGGCGAGTAGGGGACCGGAGTATCGAGGGCGCCGACGATTCGGACGGGGGCGTCGAGGTACTCCAGCGCTTCTTCCTGAATAACCGCGGCAAGGCTCTCCCCGATCGAGCCCGTCCGCGTGTCCTCGTGGACGATCAGCACGCGGCCGCAGCGGCGCGCCACGCTGAGGATCGCGCCTCTGTCGAGCGGCGCGAGGCTGCGGAGATCGAGGACCGCGGTTTCGACACCTTCCCTCGCAAGCGTCTCGGCGACCCGCATTGCCACGTGGGCGTAGGCGCCGTAGGACAGGATCGCCAGGTCTTTGCCCTCCCGCCGCAGCGCGGCCTTTCCGATCGGGATCGGTTCCGGAGGGGCATCGGAGAGCATCTGCCGGATCCGCGGGTCGCGGTAGAGAGCGATGTGCTCGTAGTAGAGGACGGGGTCCGGATCGGCGACGGCGGAGGCCAGGAGCGCCCGCGCGTCGTGCGGTGTCGAGGGAACGACGATCTTCAAGCCCGGCGTCCGGTAGAACCAGGCCTCGGTGTTTTGGCTGTGATACGGGCCGGCGTGCCGGAGTCCTCCCCACGGCATGCGCACGACCATGGGGACCGAGCCGCCCCAGCGATAGCGGATCTTCGCGGCGTTGTTGACGAGTTGGTTGAAGCCAGTTGCGACGAAATCGTTGAACTGCATTTCCCCGATCGGTCTGGCCCCGGCCAACGCCGCGCCGACGCAGACGCCCAGGACCGCGCCCTCCGCCAGAGGGGAGTTGACAATCCGGTGTCCGAACTCGGTCAGCAGCGGCCGCAGCAGGAGAAACGCGTTGCCGTACTTTCCGCCGACGTCCTCGCCATAGAGGAAGACCCGCGGGTCGGCGCGCAACGCGTCGGCCACGCCCATTGTGACGGCCTCGAGGAGCGTGCTCCCCTTCGGATCGAAGGCGGGCCCGCTCTCGAGCGCCGGGAAGTCCGGGACTGACTTTCCTCGCAAGGAAGGTTCCAGCGGCTCGACACGCACGCGGGGCGGCTCTCCCGCGAGGATGCCTTCGCCGGCGCGCTGCTCCTGTGGCCAGGGTGCCTCGACGACTCCTTGCGCCTCCTCCTCGACGAGGGCCTGGGCCTCGGCTTGGAAGCGCGCCAGATCGCCGTTTGCGATGACGCCTTCCGCCTCGAGGCGCGCCGCGTATGTCGCGATCGGATCCCGCCGCTTCCAGAACTCGTAGAGCTCCCGGTCTGCGTAGCCGGATTCGTAGAGGGGCGGGTAGTCCCACGACACCGGCGGCTCCTTGCCGAGGTAGAGCATGTCGTCGTGATGCGCGTGGCCGCACATGCGCATGCAGACGAGCTCGATCAGGGTCGGGCCGGCGCCGGCGCGCGCGCGCTCGGCCGCCCAGGCGAACGCCGCGGCGATCGACTCGGGGTCCGTTCCATCGATCGTGATGCCGGGCACGCCGTATCCCGAGGCCTTTTCGGCGAAGACACGGACGGCCGACTGTTCCGAGATGGGTGTCGAGAGCGCCGTCTGGTTGTTCTGGACACAGAAGATCGCCGGGAGCCGGCGCGCGGCGCAGAGGTTGATCGCCTCGTGCCATTCTCCGAGTGAGGTCCCTCCCTCGCCGATGAAGGAGACCGCCACGCGTCCCGAACCCTCTCTCGCAAAGGCCATGGCCAGGCCGGCGATCGTCAGGGAAGAGATCGCGAGCGGCGCCGCCGCGGGCAGGATTCCCCGGGAGAAGTCGCCGACGTGCAGGTCCTTGCCCTCCATCGGAGGGCCGGCCTTGCCCATCTGGGCGTTCAACACCATGCGGACGGTCTCGCGCTCCGGGCTCATGGCGAGGGCCGCGCCGAGGTCGCGGATCAGAGGCGCGACGACGTCGCCCTTCCAGGATCCGTCCCCTCCTCGATAGCTCTCCCCGCGTTTCAAGCGGATCGCCGCGGCGTAGATCGCCTCCTGGCCGAGGGAGCGAAACCCCTTTCCCTGGAAGGCGGTCCCGCGGTAGCGCACCTCGCCGCCCGAGAAAAAGGCCTTCAACCGGTTGTCCGTCGCGCGCGTCAGGACCATACCGCGCAGGATCTCGATCCGCTCTTCGCGCGTCAGTCCAGCCTCGATCGCTTCGCGCTGGAGGAATCCATCGCAGGCTTCGAGGAGCTCGGCGCGCGCCTGCTCGAGGCGGGTCTCGACCGAAACGCCTGGCGTGGCGTCCGGCAGTTCGCCCGGCAGCGCTACGGCGAGCTCTCGCCGCAGGGTCTCGGCGAGGACGGGGCGCAGGGCCTCGATCGCCGCGGGATCGCGTCCGGGGTCTCGCCGGCAGACCGCCGAGAATGCCGCCGTCGCTGGAGCCAGCCCGAACGGGAAACGTTCGGCGACGAAGGCCGTGAAACGCTGGGAGAGATCTCCCCGGACGGAGACAGGCGAAGCAGACTCCACCGAGCGTTCCACGAAGACGTGATGTTAGCCCGGAACGCGGGGAATGGGCTCGCCGGCGACTAACCGACCACCGAGGCCCGGGCACCGAAAAACCGGCCCCTTCGCTCCGGTGTTAGCGTGCAGTGTCGTGGATGAGTCGCGGCAGCTGGATCTTTTCGGCGCGTCGCTTCGGCCGCCGCTTGACGCGGCCGATGCCGAGCAGGTCGAGCGGGAACACACAGAGGCCTCCCGGATCGCGGCGCGTCTGCCGTCCAACGTGTTCTTCGGGACGAGCTCCTGGAGCTTTCCCGGATGGCGGGGAATCATCTATTCCCGCCGCGCGACCGAAGGGGAGCTGGCCCGGGAGGGACTCGCGGAGTACGCGAAGCACCCTCTCCTGCGCACGGTCGGGATCGATCGGGGCTTCTACGCGCCGATCCCCGAGCGGGACCTCCTCCGGTACGCGCGCCAGCTCCCGCCCGGCTTTCCCTGTTGCGCGAAGGCGCCGGCCGCGGTGACGGCCATGGAGGTCCCCGGCGACCGAAGGACGAACCCGGATTTCCTGCGGCCCGAGCGTTTCCTGGAGGACATGGTCCGACCCTTCCGGAGCGCCTTCGCGGACCATGTGGGTCCCTTCATCCTGCAGTTTCCTCCGGTCGCCCCCGAGCACCGGGACCGTCCAGCGGTGTTCGCCGGGAGGCTCGCCCGGTTTCTGGCGGCGCTGCCGCGTGATCTTCGCTACGCGGTCGAGCTTCGCGATCCGGCGCTGCTGACCGAGGAGTACCGCCGCGCCCTCGCGGAATCCGGCGCGGCGCACGTCTACAACTACGTCACGGCGATGCCAATGCCACAGGATCAGGCTGCCGCGATCCCCCTGGAAGCGGCGTCCTTCGCCGTGATCCGTCTGCTTCTGGCGCCCGGCACGCGGTACAACGATCGCCGCGACGAGTTCGCGCCTTTCGACCGGATCGTCGCCCCGGACCTCGAAATGCGCCGGCAGGTCGTCGATCTCGCCCGTCTCGCTTCGTCGCTGGGCCGCGAAGTCTTCGTCCTGGTCAACAACAAGGCCGAGGGCTGCTCGCCCCTGACCGTAAGAGCCCTCGCCCAACTCCTCGCCGAAGACCCGCGGTCGGAGTCGGTGACGTAGGGACGGCCTTGCGGCCGCCCGGGTCCCGCCGTGATCGGCAGTTCGTTGTCGCGGGCGGGGAGAAGCCCCGCCCTACGACGCGAGAGCGCGGACTGGGAGCCTGCGGTCGGAGTTGGTGCCGTAGGGGCGGCCCTTGCGGCCGCCCGCCTCTCGTCGTGGTCGGCTTCGTTGTCGCTACTTGGAAACCTGCGCGAGGGCCTTCTCAGTCTCGGAGAGGAGGGCGTCCGGGCCGACGGGGGAGCCGGTGGCGTTTTTCATCCAGATGTCGGGGGCGACGTTGCCGACCTTCGCCATCCTCTCGAACTCGGGGCCAATCGAGCCGGACTTCTCCATCTGCCGCTTGATCTGGAAGGCGATCATGAGGCCGAGGGGGTAGTCGGGCAGATACAGGAACGAATTGATCATGTGGGAGTAGACGGCCAGGAGCGTCACGTCTCTCTTCCCGAAGATTGGCGCGTAGAAGCGGTTCCAGGTGTCGCGCGCGATCTGGAGCGTGGCCTCCTTCAACTGCGCGGGAGTCGCGTCCGGATGGTCGTACATCCAGTGCCAGACTCCCATGTCCACGAGCGCCACGCCGGCGATCTCGAAGGTCCCCCAGAAGTCGTTCAAGGTCTCGAGTGCGCGGCTCTGAGGGTCCGGCTTCGAGAGGCCGAGCAATTCCAGGTCCCTCGCCTGGAACACGAAGGCGAGCGCCTCGGTGAACGCCGTGTTCGGCACTCCGGCCAGGAGCGTGTGGTCCACCTCGTTCAAGGAAAAGGTCTGCTCGACGTTGTGCCCCATTTCGTGCACGGCGATGTTGAATCCCTTGTAGTTCATGCCGTCCTTCTCGACGCGCGTTCGCAGGTGCGACTGGTCGCCGCGCCGGGCTGCCCCCATCGCATGCCCCGAGCCCCGGGCCGGATCCACCACGATGTTGTTCGCCAGGAACTCCGCCTTCTCTTTCGAGAAGCCGAGTTGGACGAGGAGATTCGGGATGTCTTTCTTGTACGCCTCCGCCGTCGGGTAGCGCTTGCGAACGATCTCGTCCAACTGCGTCTCGGTGTAGGCGCCGCGCGGCTTGAAGCCGGAGTACCAGATGTCGAAGGGCTCGAGTTTCCTGCCGAGCCGCTTCTCGATCAGAGCGGCGACCCTGGGCGCGAGCGGGGAGGAGAGGACGTCCTCCAGCATCTTCCGGACGCGCGGCTCAGGGATCTGACGGTTCTCGTCGAAACGGCGGGCGATCATCGTCGGCGCGGTCGGGGAATAGGGGTCGGCGAGCCGCGACGCCCGGAAGGTGATGAGGAGCTTCTCGTAGCGCGTATCGGGCTCAGGGCCCGAGCCCCGGCCCGAGGGCGCCGGGGAGTCGGAATCCTTCACGGCCGCGGGGCGGACCTCGTTCGAAAATGGATTCCAGTCCACCTGGGGGTTGTTGACGACCGCCGCGGGGATGGTCTGCGTGACGATCCGCTCCATGACCTTCTGGATCGTCCGCTGCTTCGCGAGGCCTGTTTTCGCGTCGCCATAGTCCGCCTTGATCTCGTCGCGCAGGTTCCAATGAGAGAGCAGCCGCAGCTTCGGCGGGAAGAGCCGGACACCCTTCTCGTCCACGAGGTGGTGCATCCAGATGTTGTATTCGGAGATGTACTGCTCGGCCGCGGCGGCGGCCTTGGCGATGGAGAGGTTGACCGCCGCCGGAATGCGCTTGGAAAACCGCTCGGCCAGCCGAGTCTCCGCCCATTGCCGGCGGGACCACTTGTCTCCCTCCTCCAGCCGCTGCTGCAAGGTCGTCTGCGGGAAATTCAGAAGCACGGTGAAGGCGAGCTTGTTGTCGTAGAAGTCGTCGGTGACATGCGCGGACGGGTCGTAGCCCGCAAGCGTCTGGTCGAACGGATAGATGGGGCCCAGATCCAGGTCCGACTGTTTACGGAAGTCGCGACCGATCTCCAGCATGTGTCCATCGAATGACTCGAAGGCGAACTCCATTCGTGAAAAGAGCGCGTCGAGCGTCGTCGGCTCGCCGGCGAAATTCGTCCGTACGAAGTCGTCGAAGACATCCGCGTCTCCGTCCTCCGCCCGCCAGAACCCGGCGACCTGCTTCAACCCTCGCGCGAGCCGCGCCCCAGCCTCCGCTCCGTATTTCGTGGAAAGCTCCTTCTCGAGCCGGCCGCTCGTCTCCTTCATCCAGGGAGGCGTCTCGGCGTTCTTGGGCTCTTCGGCGCGCGCGACGGACACGGCGGCCAAGAGGATAACCGCGAAGGAGAAGGCAATCTGCATGGGCTTCGAATTCCTTTCCTGGGGGCGCCGGACCCTACGGGAAGTCCGCCGCCGGATACGTCTTGAGCAACCCCGATTCCTTCATGACCTTCTCGATCGCATCCGGGTCTTCGGGGGCGAGTCGGCTCAAGATCTCGGCGGACTTCTCGCCGATCACGATGACGTCCTCCAGGCGGACGTAGATCTTCTCCTCCGGCACGCGCAGCGCCGGCTCGATCGTGAAGACGTTGCCGGGCTTCAAGGGCGCGTCGTGCGGCCCGTCGTCGTGCGTCGCCATGCCCACCCAGTGCCCGAGCGAAGCCCCGGGCCGCGCCGCCGCGGCATGGTAGTCCTTCACGAAGGCCTCGGCCCCCTTTCGATAGATCTCCTTGGAGAACTTCGAAGACGCGAGGATCCTGTCCATCTCGGCCGCGGCCTCCTGCATGGCGGCCGAAGGCATCACGCCGGGACGGATCGCCTTCAGGATCGCCCGGTAGCACGCGAGATAGAAGCCGTAGAGCTCCCGCTGCCAGCCGGAGAACTTCCCGTTGACCGGCCACATACGCGTGACGTCGCTGTCGTAGTAGCCGTAGTCGGGAGCGAAGTCCATCAGGAGGAAGTCGCCGTCTTCCATCTTCCGCTTGCCCGCGTTGTAGTGCGGCCACCAGGCGTTGTGGCCGGAGGCGATGAGCGAGTAGTACGCCTCTCCCTGAGCGCCGTTGCGGTAATAGATGAATTTCGCCATTCCGTCGAGCTCCCGCTCGTACTGGCCGGGCCGGGTCGAGCGCATCCCTTCGAGCAGGGCCAGATCCGCCAGCCGCGTCGCCTTGCGGATCATCGCGATCTCGCGCGGGCTCTTGATGACGCGCAGCGCGTCGAGCGTCGGGGAGAGATCGCGCAACTCGAATTCCGGCAGCCTCTGGCGCAAGAGCTCGACGAACCGTCCCTCGCGCGAAGGGCCTCCGTCCCAGGGGTCCGCGGCGATGTCGGTGACCCGCCGCAGCGCCAGGTCCCGACTCTCCGACAGGCCTTCGGCCGGCGCGAGCGGCGTGTAGAGAGTGTGGAGCACTCCCCGCAGATAGAAACGCGAAAGGTGCTCCCCGAGGAGATCGGCCGCCGCGACCGCCTCCACGCCCGAGACCGATTTCACCTCTTCGGCGTCCTCGGCCGAGAGGGTCTTGCCCTCGCCGCGCTCGCGGCCCTCGTTGCGGTGAGGAAGGAAGAGGGTGGCGCGCCTCTCGCGGCCGTCCAGCAGCAGGTAGGCGTGCGGCACCTCGACTCCGCAGAGGTAGTAGAAGTCGTTCGATTGCCGGAAGCGAACCGCGCCATGCGGCACCGGCGCTCCCTGGATGACCGCGACCGCGGTCTTGCCGATCGCGTCGTAGACGGCGCCGCGCCGCGCCGCGAACTCACCCGGAGGAAAATCCGTCGTGAAGACAGAGAACCCCTCCTGGGCCGCGGCGCCGACCGCCCAGGACAGAAAAACAGCCAGAAAGATCGCTCGTCGCATGATGGGCCCCTCCTCTTACAGTCTGGCCGCCGGCGCCTTCGCGAGCGAAGCGACGAGGCTCTCGAAATCCGGCTGGGTCTTGACGATCGTCGGCTCGGGGCCAGTGCATTTGAAGAAGACCAGACCGCTGGGAGCCTCGACAATCGCGCCCAGCAGCCGGTAGCCGGGCTTCTTCCCCTGGGAATGCGTCATGGGGCCGCCGGAGGCGAGGTACGTCCCGGACACGTCGATCGTGTGAACGCGGAGGCCGTGGACCATCTTCTCCCCCTTCTTCGCCGGCGTGGCCGCTTCGAACTGCTGTGTCCACCGGGAGAGGTTCTCTTCGACACTCCCGCCCTGGCCCTGACCGAAGTGGAAGACTCCGCATTCTCCGGGCTCCGAGCCGGGCGCGGCTGGGATCTCGTAGGTCGCGACGCGCATCGCCCGGGCCGCCTGCGGTTTCCAGGACGCCGGCACCGCCCATCGGACCCCGGCCGCCGCTCCGTCGGCGGCCAGTGCAGCGGCCGCCGCCGCGAGAAAAAGAAAGGTTTCCGCCCCGGCCCGTCTCATCGTCGTCGGCCTCCCCATTTCGGTTTTTCGACGCCAAGAATATCGCTGCTTCACGCGCCGGGGCGAAGCAGCACCTTTCGCGCTCCCGGCCGGGCGGCTCGGGCGAGGGCCGGGACCGCCCTGGCCAGCGGGAATTCGGCGTCGATCAGCTGCAGGACGTCGATTCTGCGGCGGCGCAGAAGATCGAGCGCCGGCTCGAAACGGCCGCAGCGGCTCCCCACCACGGTGACCTCGTGGACGACCAGCGGCGCAGCGTCGAATCGGGTCGGCGAGCGGTGAGTGGACTTCCAGACGATCGTGCCCCGAGGCCGCACGATCTCCAGCGCCCGGGGCATCCCTCGAGGCGAACCGGTGGCCTCGACGACGAGATCGAAGGAGCGCGGGCGGACGCGGCTGCCGCGTCTGACGAGCGTGACGTCCGCGCCCGCCTCCTCGAGCACGGCCGCGCAGAGGGTCCCGAGCTTCCCGGCTCCGAGCACGGCGGCGCGCGTCTTCCCGTCCACATCGACCTGGTCCAGGATCTCGCAGGCTGCCGCGAGGGGCTCCACGAAGACCGCTTCCTCGTCGCTGATCGTTTCCGGCACGGCGTGGAGGTTCTTCTCGGGGAGAGTCAGAAAGTCGGCATGCGCGCCCGGGTGCCCGCGGATGCCGAGCACCCGGCGTTTCGGACAGTGGCGCTCGAGGCCGCGCCGGCACCAGCCGCAACACCCGCACGCGAGATTGATCTCGCCGACGACGCGTTTGTGAAGCCACTCCGAGCCCGCAGGCCCCTCGACTCTTCCCACGAACTCGTGCCCGGGGATCCCGGAAAAGTCGTGGTAGCCGCGGCGAAGCTCGAGGTCGGTGTTGCAGATCCCCGATGCGATCACGCGCACGAGCGCGTATCCCCGTCTCGGGACCGGCCTCCGCACCTCTCGCACGCTCGCGCGTCCCGAATCAAAGACGAGAGCCCGCACGGAGAGATGCTACCGCCGCGGCGGAAAGCTGACGGCTGACAGCTATTTCTGGATGGCGTAGGAAATCTTCAGGAAGAATTGGCGGCCGGCCTTCGCATACCGGTCGTCCTCGAGGAGCGCGCGGTTGTCGCCGTATCCGAGGAACATCACGGTCTGCCAGTTGATCTTGTAGGCGAAGAGGGCTGACCCCGTGAAGGTGCCGTCCTTCCGGGAGACCGTGAAGGTGTATAGCGACGGGTCGCGGCGCGTCTCGACGAGTTGCCCGATGAGCCGCAGGAAGGCCCGCGCGCTGAACGTATAGGTCGCCTTGAGCCTTCCGATGTCCGCGGTGAAGAGGCGGCGAGATCCGCCTCCGTCGTGGGGATCGACGTCCACCCAGCTCCGGGCGGCGACGAGATCGAGCTTCAAGTGGTCGGTCGGCCGGACCGTGGCCCGTACGTTCACATCGGCCCCCCTCCCCGGGCGAGAGTTGTCGAAGTCGATCTGCTCGCCCACGGTCCCCTGGATCACGAGCTGCGAAATCGTGCGGGACGGGCTGATCTGGAACTGGTACACGAGCTGCCGGCGCGGAAAGGCCGTCGTTCCGCTGCGGATGCGGTCGTACGCGTAGCGAAGCCGCGTGAACGAGTTCCACATGCCGTCCATGCCGAAGCCCGGGGAGATCGAGCGGCTGATCAGGTGCCCCTCGTTGTCCGCCTGGTAGTCGGCCTGCAGGAACGTCCTCAGCCGCGAGATGGGGAACCCTTCGGGACGGACCGTGTATCCGGCCTCGCCGTAATTCTCCCTGTAGCCCACTTGCGGCACGAAACCGTCGTCGGCCCGGAACCCGTCCCCGAAGTCCTTGTACTCCGTGTACCAGTCCCAGAGGCGGGTGCTATGCGCATACCAGATGTCGCCCGCGTGCGAATTGAGCTTCTGTCCGGTCCACCGATCCGACAGTTCGGGCCGATTGGGGTTCTCGGTGTTGGAGAGGAGAAGCTGGCCGGTCACCGTGTCGTGATCGCCCGCGCGCCACTGGAAGTCCGGGCCGTACACGCGGTTGTAGCCGCCTCCCTTGACCTCGCGATCGGTCATGAGGAAGCTCGCGAAGGACTTCCCGAAGTCGTGGCGCACGCGGCCCATGCCGACGAAGGAGGAGAAGTCCTGGTTGGCGAAGCTCGAGCCGTTGGGGCCCGGCAGGATGACGCTCCCGCCGCCGCGGTCCTCCGCGATGAAGGCCGTGTACTGGTTCGAATCGATCTTTCCCGTCGCCCGCACGCCCCAGCGCGGCGAGGTGATGCTGCGCGTATAGACCGCCTGAATGGGGGATGAGAAGAGCTCCAGCCCCTCCAGGAAAAACGGACGCTTCTCCGGGTAGAAGAGCGCGAACCTCTGGTTGACCGCGATCTGCGCGACGTCGGACTCGACTTGCGAGAAGTCCGGATTCAGGGTCGCGTCGATCGCGTTGTTCTCATTGGGGGTCCATTTGGCGTCCACGCCGCCGTTACCGCGAACCGGCTTGTTGACGAGCGAGGTGCCGAGGTCGCCGCGCGGCACGGCCTCCTCCTTGGCGGTGACGTACGGGGCGACGACGAGATGTCCCGCCGGCGGCAGGTTCTCGAGACCGCTCAGATGGTTGGCCCGGCAAATGAAGCAGTTGCCTCCTCGCGGCAGCTTCGCCGAGAACATCTGGTAGCGGAAATCCCGGGGGTAGTTTCTGTACAGGAGGATGCCCCAGGTCTGAACGGCGGTCGGAGGATACCGAAGCGACGAGTAGGGCACGCGCATCTCGAGCACCCACCCTTCCTCCGTGATCTTTGCCGCCGAGTCCCAGTAGAAATCGGGCGAATTGTCCTCGTTGCCCGTCGTGTCGTCCGTGATGGCGTCGTACTGGATCCCCCGCGGGTTGGCGAGCAGCAGCAGCCCGGTGCGGTGATCGTTGCGCGTATCGAGGATCACGCCCCCGTAGTCGGTATAGCTCGGCACATCGTCCCGGTCTCCGAAAGGGGCGCGGATCCTCGAGGGGTCCGGATCGAAGAACTCGAAGGCCGCATAGAAGAACTTCTCGTCGTAGGCCAGGTAGGCGACGGTCCGGACCTTGGGAGGGACGTTGTCGCCGGGATTGGTCTCGAAAAAAGTGTCTACTTTTGTCGCACCCTTCCAGCCCTCGTCCGAGAGGTCGCCGTCTACGACGATCGGGCCAGCGGTCCGGCCGATGTGGATCTCGGGCGCGGCCTCCTGCGCCTCGAGTCCGGCTGCCGCCAGAACCAGCGCGGACCACAGGACCGCGAGCCTTGGCCCGACTGCCGCCATACAGGTCTCTAAGACGTATCCGGAAGAGAAAAGTTAGGGTAACTACGAAACTTTTCGCACATCCTTTCTTCTTCTGCCTTCCTCAGCGTTGAGAAGGCATAGAATTCGGCCGCTTCTATAAGGAGGAAGTCGATGAAACTCACCAGGTTCGCGGTCCTCGTCCCGGTTCTGTTCTCGATGACGGTCCTCGCCACGGCCCAGGAGAAGAAAGGGGAGACGAAGGCGGAAAAGAAGCCGGCAGCCAAGATGGAGATGCCCAAGCCGGGCCCGGAAGTGAAGAAGCTGGCCTACTTCGTCGGCACCTGGAAGAGCGAAGGGGAGCTGAAGGAGAACCCCTTCGGGATGCCGCCCGGCAAGTTCACGTCGACGGACAAGTGCGAATGGTTCACGGGCGGATACCAGGTCGTCTGCCACACGACGGGCAAGGGCTCGATGGGCGCGATGCACGGCATTGGCATCCTCTCCTACAGCACGGAAGACAAGGTCTACAGCTACTACGGCATCGACAATAATGGCATGGCGGAGCAGAGCAAGGGCAAAGTGGACGGGAACAACTGGGTCTATACGGCCGACGAGAAGATGGGGGGAAAGACCTTCCACGGTCGTTATTCGATCGACACGTCGTCACCCGACTCCTACACCTACAAGTACGAGACCTCGGAGGATGGCCAGACGTGGACCGTCTGCATGGAAGGGAAATCCACCAAGGTCACCGCCGCCGTGAACAGAACCGACGCCACCAGGATCGCGAGCTTGATGTGCCTCATGGTCTTCTCCTTCTCAAATCTACCGGGATTCTAGCTCCGTTCCGAGAGGATGCCGCCGGAGGGCAAACGCAGGTTACGAAAAACTTCGTATAAACCCTAACCTTTTTCCCATTCTCACGTCTTAGTAC